>NZ_JBHXDN010000015.1:53138-183784 GCF_042726075.1 Kitasatospora sp. NPDC127035
TAATCCTCCCGCCCCCACCTATATCTACACTCATCCTTCCGTCGGCAGCTTCATATGTTTATAACACACAGCCTTTTACGTGGGCGGGTAAACCGGCGGCGCCCGGCAGGGCGGGCCTGCCGGGCGCCGACGTGGACGTGCTCAGAGCACCTTGGAGAGGAACGCGCGGGTGCGTTCGTGCTGCGGGTCGGTGAGGACCTGGCGCGGGTTGCCGGACTCGACGACGACGCCGCCGTCCATGAACACCAGTGCGTCGCCGACCTCGCGGGCGAAGCCCATCTCGTGGGTGACGACCACCATGGTCATCCCCTCCTCGGCGAGGCCGCGCATGACGTCGAGGACGTCGCCGACCAGCTCGGGGTCGAGCGCCGACGTGGGCTCGTCGAAGAGCATCAGCTTGGGCTTCATGGCCAGGGCCCGGGCGATCGCCACCCGCTGCTGCTGGCCGCCGGAGAGCTGGGACGGGTAGTTCTTGGCCTTGTCGGCCAGACCGACCCGCTCCAGCAGCGCCATCCCGCGTTCCCGGGCGGAGCTCCTGCTCTCGCCCTTGACCTGAACCGGCGCCTCGATGACGTTCTCTATGGCGGTCATGTGCGGGAACAGGTTGAAGCGCTGGAAGACCATGCCGATGTCGCGCCGCTTCAGCGCGACCTCGCTGTCCTTGAGCTCGTAGAGCTTGTCGCCCTTCTGGCGGTAGCCGACGAGGTCGCCGTCCACCCAGAGCCGGCCGCCGTTGATCTTCTCCAGGTGGTTGATGCACCGGAGGAAGGTCGACTTGCCGGAGCCGGAGGGGCCGATCAGACAGAACACCTCGCCCTGCTTGACCTCCAGGTCGATGCCCTTGAGGACCTGGACGGTGCCGTAGGACTTGTGGACGTTCTCGGACCGGACCATCGGGCCGCCCTGGGCGGCGTCGGCGGTCGGCTTGGTCAGATCGGTCATACGTGACCACCTCCCTCAAGCCCCGGGACCACGTCGGACTGGGTCTTCGGGGTGGGCTTCCCGGCGAACAGGCCCCGCAGTCGCTGCAGCGGGGTGGGCGGGAGGGTCCGGTTGGAGCCGCGGGCGTAGTGCCGCTCGATGTAGTACTGGCCGACGGTCAGCACGGAGGTGAAGGCGAGGTACCAGAGGCTGACCACGATCAGGATCGGGATGTTCTGGTAGTTCCGAGAGTAGATGATCTGACCGGCGCGGAAGATCTCCTCCAGGGAGATCACGGAGACCAGCGAGGTGGTCTTGAGCATCGAGATGGTCTCGTTGCCGGTCGGCGGGATGATCACCCGCATGGCCTGCGGCAGGATGACCCGCCGCATGGTCTGGAACTGGCTCATGCCGAGCGCGTGCGACGCCTCGGCCTGGCCCTCGTCCACCGACTGGATGCCGCCGCGGACGATCTCCGCCATGTAGGCGGCCTCGTTCAGGCCGAGGCCCAGCAGGGCGGCGACGAAGGTCGGGATCAGCACGTTGGTGGACTCGGACCAGAACTCCGGTCCCCACGGCACGCCGATCGAGAGCTTGGCCCAGATCAGGCCGAGGAAGTTCCAGAAGACCAGCTGCACCAGGACCGGCGTGCCGCGGAAGATCCAGATGTAGATCCAGGCGGTGCCGGAGAGCAGCGGGTTCCGGGAGAGCCGCATCACCGCGAGGATGATGCCGCCGACCACACCCATGATCATGGCGAGCGCGGTCAGCTCCAGCGTGACGAGCATGCCGTGCACGATGCTGTCGTGGAAGAGGTACTTCCCGACGATGTCCCACTTGAAAGCGGGGTTGGTGAAGAGGGCGCTCAGCAGCATCGCGCCGAGGACGGCGATGACGACGGCGCCCGCCCAGCGTCCGGGGTGGCGGACCGGGACGGCCTTGATGGTCTCAGGCCGTCCCTTCTCCGCGTGCCCCTTGTCCAGAGAATTCACGGTGTGGCCTCGGGGGAGAGAGGAATCCGGCGGAGGGTCAGCTGACGGCGCCGTTGAGCGTGGACTTGTCGAGGGCGCCGGCCTCGACGCCCCACTTGGCGAGGATCTGCTTGTAGGTGCCGTCGTCGATCAGTGACTGGACGGCGCCCTGGACGGCCGGGGCGAGCGCGGAGCCCTTGGCGAGCGCGATGCCGTAGGGGGCCGAGTCGTAGGTGGAGCCGAGCTTCTCCAGCTGGCCGCCGGACTGCTTGATCGCGTAGTCGACGACCGGGGAGTCGGCCATCATCGCCTGGTCGCGGCCGGAGACCACCGCGTTGGTGACGTCGGTCTGCAGGTCGAACTTGTCGCCGTCGTTCACGACACCCGGCTTGCCGGCCTTGACGCAGGCGGGGCTGCGGGTGTCGGTGATCTCCTGGGCCTGGGTGGTGCCGGTCTGGACGGCGATCTTCTTGCCGCAGAGGTCGTCGGCGTTGATCTTGTCCGGGTTGCCCTTCTTGACCGCGATCGCGCTGCCGGCGTTGAAGTAGGTGACCAGGTCGACGGTCTGCTCGCGCTCCTTGTTGTCCGTGAGGGACGACATGCCGAGCTGGAACTTGTTCGACTGGATGCCCGGGATGATCGCGGTGAACTGCGAGTCCTGGACGTCGGCCTTGAGGCCGAGCTTGGCCGCGACGGCGTTGGCCAGGTCGACGTCCATGCCGACGATCTTGCCGCTGTCGTCCTTGAACTCGTTCGGCGCGTACGAGGCGTCCGTACCGACCACGATCTTGCCGGAGGACTTGACGTCGGCCGGGACGAGCGCGGTCAGCTTCTCGTCGACCTTCACCTCGTTGACGGTTGCGGAGGCATTCGGCGCGCCGCTGCTCTCCTCCTTGCTGCTGCCGCAGGCGGTCAGCACGAGCGACGCGGACGCGAGCACGGCCGCGCCGGCGAGGAGACGGGTGCGCTGGGTACGGACGATCATGGGGGAGATCTCCTCCTGAGGGAGAGGTCGGGCGGAGCGCACCGCGGGGGGCGGCACACCGGGGCAGTAGGCCGTACGGCGCTGTACGGGTGGGGCAGGGTGACTGCGCAGGGTGGTACGAGGTACTGCTCTCCGCCACCGTCCGCCGAGGTGGGCGTTTGACCGAACCGCCTCGACCAGTGGCCGGCTCGATCCGAGATGGGGGGAATCCTGCCATCTGATGACGGGCGGGTGGTCCTTATTCAGATCAAAATCGGATAACGAGGGGGCGTGCCGTCCGCTATTCGGACGGATACCGTGTCCCTGTCACCCTGTGTATAAGTATGCAGACCCCCGTGCGGTCCGCCCGGAGGCCCGCCCGCGCCCTCGCCCGAATTGCGGCTGCCCCGCCGCGCCCGCCCGGACGCGGGCCCCGTGCTCCGTCCCCGCTCAGATTCCGCCGTTGACCACCGCGTTCTGGGCCGCGCCCGCGGAGACGTTCCACTTGGCGAGGATCTTGTCGTACTCGCCGGTGCGGATCAGCTGGTCGACCGCCTTGGCCAGGACGTCCCGCAGCTCGGTGTCCTCCTTGCGCAGGGCGATCCCGTACGGGTTGGACCGGGACTGCGAGCCGGTCACCTCGAAGCGGTTGCCGCCGTCGGTGTTCTTCGCCGCGTAGGCGGCCACCGGGAAGTCGTTCAGGCCGGCCTGCGACGCACCCGAGGCGACCTCGGCCAGCGCCTTGGCGTCGGTGTCGAACTTGTGCACGGTGAGCGGCTTGCCGGCCCGGGTGCAGGCCGTGACCTGCCGGGCCACGATCTCGTCCTGGGTGGTGCCCTGCTGCACGGCGACGGTCCGGCCGCAGAGGTCGTCCAGGGTGCGGATGCCCTTCGGGTTCCCCTTCGGCACCACCAGCGAGGTGCCGGCGATGAAGTAGTCCACGAAGTCCACGCCGGGGCCCGTCGGTTTGCCCTGGTCGTCCACGCCCTCCCGGCGCTGGCGGATGTCGCTCAGCGCGGACATCACCACGTCGAACTGCTTCTTGTGCAGCTCCGGTATCAGCTTGTCGAACGGGGTGTCGACGTACTCGATCCGCAGGTCGAGGATCCGGCCGAGCGCCGCCGCGATGTCGGGGTCCAGACCGTCCGGCTTGCCGTCGGCGCCGCGGAACTGCACCGGCGGGTAGTTCACGTCCATGCCGATCCGGAGCGCCTTCGCGGTCTGCTGGGCCTTCGGGATCTTCCCGCGGATCTCCTGGAGCGGGTCCTGCGCGGCCTGCTCGTCGCCGCCGCCGCCGCAGCCGCTCAGCAGCAGGGCTCCGGCGGTGGCCAGGGCGAGTGCGGCGGCGGCCGGTCGTCGGGAGTGGGGACGGTGATGCATGGGGGTACTCCTGTGGGAGGGATGGAGTGGCACCGCGGCATCGCGGAGGTGTACGCGAGATGGCGGGATGAGGGATCCTCCCATCCCGCTCTGCCGGGCCCGTGGGCGGGTGTGTCAGAATTCGGTACCGGGTGACCCCCGACGCTCGAACCAGACCGCCGAGCCGCAACCGGCTCGGGGTGCGCAGGAACGGAAGTCCATGACGTCGACTCCGTATCCGAGGCACCGGCCTCCCTCCGTGTCTGCGTTCACTCCTGCGGGTGTGCGTGCTCGTTCGCCATTGCCGCCGCCGGGGCCGGTGCTCGCGACGCCTGGTTCCTCAGGGTGGCCGTGAGGCGTACGACCGGTATGTGACTTGGACGAAAAGGCATGGGTGCGATGCCTCTCTCCGACCTACGCTCGGCGCGGAAGCACGACGCAGACCAGGCGCAGCAGAAAACTCGAATAAAACCCTCATCCGAGGGCGCACGCCCGACGGCGGCGCCCCGACCCGGCCTTCCCGGGGACGTCCCGGCGTCCCCGGACACCGGTGACCGGTCACCGCTGACCGGACGTCGGTCCAGGCCGGGCCGTCCGCTCCGTCGGGCGCGTGCCCTCGCTCGATCAATGACGAAGAGGTCATCGTGGCAGCGGAGATCATCCACAGCACTACTCAGGACACCGACGATCCGGTCGATGCCGTGTTCGCGCTCCACCGCGGCGGCAAGATGGAGGTCCGGGCGACCGTCCCGGTGCGCGACGCGGACGACCTGTCCCTCGCCTACACCCCCGGTGTCGCCCGCGTCTGCACGGCCATCGCCGAGCAGCCCGAGCTGGTGAACGACTACACCTGGAAGGCCAACACGGTGGCCGTGGTCACCGACGGCACCGCCGTGCTCGGCCTCGGCGACATCGGCCCCGAGGCGTCCCTCCCGGTCATGGAGGGCAAGGCGATCCTCTTCAAGCAGTTCGGCGGCGTGGACGCCGTCCCGATCGCGCTGGCCTGCACCGACGTGGACGAGATCGTCGAGACCGTGGTCCGGCTCGCGCCGTCCTTCGGCGGGGTCAACCTGGAGGACATCTCCGCCCCGCGCTGCTTCGAGATCGAGCGCCGGCTCCAGGAGGCCCTGGACATCCCGGTCTTCCACGACGACCAGCACGGCACCGCCATCGTCACCACCGCCGCGCTCTGGAACGCGGCCAAGGTGACCGGCCGCGAGATCGGCTCGCTGCGGGCCGTCATCTCCGGCGCCGGCGCGGCCGGTATCGCGATCGCCAAGATGCTGCTGGCCGCCGGCATCGGCGACGTGTCGGTCTGCGACCGCAAGGGCGTGGTGCACGAGGGCCGTGGCGACCTCACCGACGTCAAGGCGGAGATCGCCGCGCTGAGCAACCGGGCCGGCCTCAAGGGCTCGCTGGCCGACGCGCTGGCCGGCGCCGACGTCTTCATCGGCGTCTCCGGCGGCACGGTGCCGGAGGAGGTCGTCGCGACCATGGCCGCGGGCGCGTTCGTCTTCGCCATGGCGAACCCGAACCCGGAGATCCACCCCGAGGTCGCGCACCGGTACGCGGCCGTGGTGGCCACCGGGCGCAGCGACTTCCCGAACCAGATCAACAACGTGCTGGCCTTCCCGGGCATCTTCGCCGGCGCCCTGCAGGTCCGGGCGACCCGGATCACCGAGGGCATGAAGCTGGCCGCGGCCAAGGCGCTCGCCGGTGTGGTGGCGGACGAGCTGACGCCGCAGAAGGTGATCCCCTCGCCGTTCGACGAGCGGGTCGCCCCGGCGGTCAGCAAGGCCGTCGCCGAGGCCGCCCGCGCGGAGGGCGTCGCCCGCCGCTGACGCGCGCCGGGGGAGCGCCGCCCTCGCGGGGGCGCTCCCCCTCCCCGGGACGCGCGTCACACGTACGCGCGGTTCCGGCCCCGGGCGCCCGCCGCTATCGTCCGGATCATGTTTGCTGCCTACGCCGCACGAATCGACGCCGACGACCCGCTCGGCGGGCTGGAGCTGGGCGAGCTCCCCGAGCCGCAGGCCCGTCCGGGCTGGAGCGTGGTCACGGTCAAGGCCGCCAGCCTCAACCACCACGACCTCTGGTCGCTGCGCGGGGTCGGCCTGCCCGCCGGGAAGCTGCCGATGATCCTGGGCTGCGACGCGGCCGGGGTCGACGAGCACGGCAACGAGGTGGTCGTGCACTCGGTCATCGGCCAGTCCGGCCACGGCGTCGGGCCGGACGAGCCCCGCTCGATCCTGACCGAGCGCTACCAGGGCACCTTCGCCCGGCAGGTGGCCGTCCCCACCTGGAACCTGCTGCCCAAGCCCGCCGGGCTCTCCTTCGAGCAGGCCGCCTGCCTGCCCACCGCCTGGCTGACGGCCTACCGGATGCTGTTCACCAACGCCGGGGTGCGGCCGGGGGACACCGTCCTGGTGCAGGGCGCCGGCGGCGGTGTGTCCACCGCGCTGGTGGTCCTCGGCAAGGCGGCAGGGCTGCGGGTCTGGGTCACCGGCCGCGACGAGACCAAGCTCGCCCGGGCCGTGGAGCTCGGCGCCGACGCGGCGTTCCCCGCCGGGGCCCGACTGCCCGAGCGGGTCGACGCGGTGATGGAGACGGTCGGCGCCGCGACCTGGTCCCACTCCGTGAAGTCGCTCCGCCCGGGCGGCACGATCGTCATCTCCGGGGCCACCTCCGGCCCCAACCCGGCCGCCACCGAGCTGAACCGGATCTTCTTCCTGGAGCTGAAGGTGGTCGGCTCCACCATGGGCGACCGGGACGAACTGGCCGGGCTGCTCTCGTTCTGCGCCACCACCGGCGTCCGCCCGGTGATCGACTCGGTGCTCCCGCTGGCCGACGCCCGGGACGGCTTCGCCCGGCTCGCGCGGGGCGACGTCTTCGGGAAGATCGTCCTGACCCCGTGACGCGCGCGGGTCCGGCACCCCCGCGGGGATGCCGGACCCGAGAGTGCCGGGGGTCAGCCCAGCAGCCGCTTCAGGCGCTCGCCGGCGGCGCCCAGCACCGCGCGGGCCTCGGCCAGCCGGTCGGCGGACACGCCGCCGTCCCGGGCCGCGTCGCGGACCTGGTCACGGAACCGGTCGAGCAGCCGCTCCAGCTCCCGGGCCGGGTCACCGGCCGGGTCGGTGGCCGCCCACGCCGGGAGGTCGGCCGGGGCCGCGCCGGTGGGCTCGTCCTTGTCGAGGTCGATCCGGGTGACGGTGACCTTCTCGGTGGGCGCTCCGGCCGGCCGGTCGGCGGGCCGCTCGCCCCGCTCCTCGGCCCGGTCGTCGGCCTGCTGGCCCCAGCGGGCCGCGTCGGCCAGCCCGGCCAGGCCCCTGGTCAGCTCGGAGAGCCCCTCGGCCAGCCCGGTCGGCCAGTCGCCGCGGGCGGCGTGGTCGCGGACCTGCTGCTCGACCCGGCGCTTGATCCGCAGCGCCTCCTGCTGCGCGGCCGTGCGGGCCGCCCGGGACTGCTCGCGCAGCCGACGGGCCTCCTCCTCGGCCGCCTTGGCCTTGGCCTTGGCGGCCTTCTCCTGCTCCTTGGCCCGTTTGGCCTGCTCCTTGGCCTGCCGCTTGAACTCGGCGAACTCGTCCTTGGCCCGCTGCCAGGCGGCCCTGTCGCTCCACGGTCCGGCCCACGGGCTGCCGTCCCCGGTGGTGCCCTCGTCCCCGTCCCCGTCCCCGTCCCCGGTCGCGTCCCCGTCACCGGAGGCGCGCCGCCGGGCCTGCTTCGCCGCCGCGCCCCACAGTTCCTCGCGCAGGTCCTGGGCGCTGTCGCGGACGTCCTCGCGGATCGCCCCGGCGAGCTGGGCCACCGAGTCGTGGATCTCCAGCTCCAGGTCGTCCAGCTCGCCCTGGCGGGCCTCCAGCTCGGCCCGGCCGGCGTCGGTGAGCCGGTAGACCTTGCGGCCGCCCTCGGTGCTGTGCGTGACCAGGCCCTCCTGCTCCAGCTTGGCCAACCGCGGGTAGACGGTACCCGCCGAGGGCGCGTACAGGCCCTGGAAGCGCTCCTCCAGCAGGCGGATCACCTCGTAGCCGTGCCGCGGGGCCTCGTCCAGCAGCTTGAGGAGGTAGAGGCGAAGCCGGCCGTGGCCGAAGACGGGGGTCATCTCAGACCTCCTTGGTGAGGTCGGGGCCCTTGGTGAGGTCGGCCGGGGCGGGCAGCTCCCGCACCACGGCCGGGGCGTCCTCCTCGGCGTCGGGCCGGTGCAGGACGGTGACGGCGCCGGAGACGGTGGTCACCGAGAGGCTGCCCTTGCCGTCGCCGAGCTGGCCGGAGAGCCGCTTGGTGCCCCAGGAGCCGCCGACCTTCAGCTGCTCGAAGGTGGAGGAGAGGTCGCCGCTGGTGGTGCCGGCCTCGACCTTGGTGTCGGCCAGCGACGGCAGCCGGACGCCGACCGCGCCGCTGACCGTGGTGACCTTGATCTCGGTCGGGGTGGCGGCGGCGAGGTCCAGGGTGACCGCGCCGGTGACGGCGTTGGCCGACACCTTCTCCGCGGTGCCGGCGACCACGGTGAGCCGGCCCGAGACGGTGTTCAGCTTGAGCCGGCCGGCCACCGACTGGGCGTCCACGTCGCCGGTGACGGTGTTGACGTCGGTGCGGCCGGCCAGGCCGACGAGGGTGACGTCGGCGCTGGCGGTCTGCGCCGAGACGCGCTCCGTGAAGCCGGAGACCGTCGTCGCGGCCGAGACGGTGCCGACCTTGACCTCGGTGCCGGCGGGCACGGTCAGGGTGACCTCGGCGGTCCGCTTGCGCTTGAACGAGGTGAAGAAGCCCTTCACCGATTCGACCGACTTGAGGACGTCGCCGAACTCGTTCCAGCTGCTGAGGTCCTTGTAGGTGACGGTGAGGACACCGTCGACCAGGGTGACGTGCAGCGGCTCGCCCTTGAGCTCGGTGACCTCCAGGCGGGCGGGCCCCTCGGCGGCCACCACGTTCACCGTGCCGTCGATGATCCGCACCTGGAGGGTCCGGACGGCCTCCTCGATGGTGATCCTGTCAGGTCCTTCGACCGTCCACTGGCTCATCTCTGCCGCCTCCCGTTGATGACTCGCGATGTATCGCGTTCTCTCTTTAAAGACGATATATCGCGTGACGGTGAAGTCAAGGGAATCCGGCCGGACCCCGACCCGGAGCGGACCCGGAGCCCACCCCGAGCCGTCCCCTACGGGGGACGGCGAAGGGCCCGGAGAGCGGGTGCTCTCCGGGCCCTTCGCCCAGCCGGCCTGCGAGGACGGCCTACCGGGTCAGTCGTCGTCCTCGTCGTCGAGCCGGGCCAGCCAGGTGGCCAGCCGCTCGACCGGGACCTCGAAGTCCGGGTTGAGGTCGACGAACTCGCGCAGGCGCTCGGCCAGCCACTCGAAGGTGACCTCCTCGTCGCCGCGCCGGCTCTGCAGCTCCTCGATGCCGCGGTCGGTGAAGTACACGGTTCGCTCCGGTCCGGTGGGGATTCGACCTGGTCAGGATAGTCCGGTCAGCTGGCGCGCCAGGTGGACAGGTTCACCTTGGCCGCACCGGTGGTGGCGTCCGCGACCTCGACCGCGGCGATGGCGATGTTGCGGGTGACGCGGTCGCGGATGCAGAGCAGCCGGCCCGGGGTGACCCGGTTGAAGGTCAGGTCGGTGTCCGGACGGGAGTCGATCGCCGCCGCGCACTGCTCGGGGGTGACGGCCGCCTCGGTGATGACCGCGAAGTCCGACTTGCTGTCGCCGGAGCTGGCGAAGGAGTCGGCCCGGCTGCCGCTGGAGGTGGACTCCCGGGTCAGGCCGAGCCCCCACTTCAGGTCGGAGCCGCGCGGCACCACGTTGCCGGTGGTCAGGTCGATCCGGTACGCCTCGCTGGAGTACTCGGCGCCCGGGATCGAGAGCGGCTTCTTGTCGATCACCAGCTGGTAGCCGGTCGGCCGGGCCGGGGCGGTGACCCCGGAGGCGCTGGGCGAGCCGGGCAGGGGCACGGCGCTGACCGGTGCGGAGGTCGCGGACGGGCTCGCCTTCGGTGACGAGCCGCCCGTCGTGGCGGTCGGGGTCGTCTCCACCGGAGTGGTCGGCAGGGCGGCGGGCTGCTGGGTGACCGGCGCGCTCGGGGCGGAGCTCGTCCTGGCCTCGTCCTTCTTCGACTTGTCCATCCGGTCCATCAGCACCACACCGCCCGCGGTGCCGCCGAGCGCCATCACCAGGGCGACGGTCAGCAGCACCTTCCAGGAGACGCCCTTGCGCTTCGGTTCCGGCGCCGCCGGTGTGTCCGTCACCACCGGTCCCGGCGGCGGGGTGTCGTAGGACGGCGGCTCCTGGCGCAGCTGGACGGTCGGCGGCGCGGGGAGCAGCGGGCCGGTGGGCGCCTCGGTGGGCGACTGCGCGGCGCCGTACGCGCCGAGCGCGGGCGGGACGAAGCCCGGCGGCGGGGTGGCCTGGTGGGCCTGGCCGTAGCCGGTGGGCGGGGTGGCCGGCTGGGTGGGTCCGTAGCCGGTGGGCGGGCCGAAGGAGGGCGCGGTGCCCGGGTGGGTGGGGACGGTCGCCGGCTGCGGCGGGGCGGTCGGCGGACCGGCCGGGGCGGGGGGAGCGGCGGGCGCGGCCGGCAGCGGGGTGGGCGGCGTCTTCGGCAGGTCGGAGCGGCGGGTGATCTCGGTGTTGACCTGCCGGGGCAGCCAGTCGTCCGAGAACCGCAGCTGGCCGCCGACGGCCGGGTGGTTGCGGGCGATCTCGATGATCTCGGCGGGCCGGGGCCGGTCCTCGGGGGACTTGGCCAGGCAGCGCAGGATCAGCTCGCGCAGGTCGGCCGGGACGGCGTCCAGGTCGGGCTGCTCGTGCACCACGCGGTAGAGCACCGCGGTGTCCGGGCCGTCGCCGAACGGTGCGGAGCCGGCGGCCACGTAGGCGGCCAGCGCGCCGAGTGCGAAGACGTCGGTGGCCGGCGTGACCGGGCGGCCCTGGGCCTGCTCGGGGGACATGAAGGCGGGCGAGCCGATCCGGTAGCCGGTGCCGGTGAGCGCGGTGGCGTCGGCGGCCCGGGCGATGCCGAAGTCGATCACGCGCGGGCCGTCGCCGGCCACCAGGACGTTGGCCGGCTTGAGGTCGCGGTGGACCACCTCGACGCTGTGGATCGCCTGGAGGGCCTCGGCGACGCCGCCCATCAGCAGCAGCACGGTACGGACCGGCAGCGCGCCGTTCTCGCGCACCACCTGCTGGAGCGAGGGGCCGGGGACGTACGCGGTGACCAGCCAGGGGGCGTCGCCGTCCAGGCCGCCGGAGTCGATCACCTGCGCGGTGTAGAGCCCGTGGATCCGCTGGGCGTTGGAGACCTCCTGCGCGAAGCGGCGGCGGAACTCGCTGTCCTCGGCGAACTCCGGGCGGACCACCTTGAGCGCCACCGGCCGGCCGCCGGGCGTGTAGGAGAGGTAGACCCGGCCCATGCCGCCGGCCCCGAGCCGGGCGAACAGCCGGTAGCCGCCCACCTCCCTCGGGTCGTCCGGGTGCAGCGGCTGGAAGACCGGTGGGAGCGGGGTGGCTGAGGCGTCCCTCGGCGTGTCGGCGGTCATGCGGTAGATCCCCCTGGGAGAGCGGTGAGGTCGTCCGACCGCGTCCCGGGCTCGTTGACGGCGGCCCCGACGACGGTCTGGCGAGGCTTAACCTATCGACCCGTCAGTCTTCCCCGCAGGTCGGTACCGCTTTGGTTGCAGAGCTGGGACCTTCGCACACGCCGCGGTGATACGCCTCCGGCCCCCCGCGCGGCCCTGGGGACCAGGGATGCGCGGGGGGCCGGAGGTGCGACGGTGCCGGAGTCCGACCGGTGAGGGTCAGATGGTGAAGATCTCCTCCAGCAGCGACTGCTGCTCGGCGGCGTGACGCTTGGCCGAGCCGACCGCGGGGGCCGAGGAGGCCGGGCGGGCGACGCGGCGCAGGCGGGCGCCGTTGGCACTGCGGCCGATGACGACCTGGAGGTGGTCGACCAGGTTCATCGCGATGAACGGCCAGGCACCCTGGTTGGCCGGCTCCTCCTGGGCCCAGACGAACTGGACGTCCTCGCCGTAGCGGGCCAGCTCCTCCTGGAGCTCGGCCACCGGCAGCGGGTAGAGCCGCTCGACCCGGACGATCGCCGTGTCGGTGACGCCGCGCTCGGTGCGGGCCGCCTCGACGTCGTAGTAGAACTTGCCGGCGGTGATGACCACCTTCCGGACGTTCGCCGGGTCGACGGTGTTGTCACCGATGACCGGGCGGAACGAGCCGGACGTGAACTCCTCGGTGGCGCTCGCCGCGGCCTTCAGACGCAGCATCGACTTCGGGGTGAAGACGACCAGCGGCTTGTGGTGCGGGTTGTGCGCCTGCCAGCGGAGCAGGTGGAAGTAGTTCGACGGCAGGGTCGGCATGGCGACCGTCATGTTGTTCTGCGCGCACAGCTGGAGGAAGCGCTCCGGGCGCGCGGACGAGTGGTCCGGGCCCTGGCCCTCGTAGCCGTGCGGCAGCAGCAGGGTGACGCCCGAGTGCTGGCCCCACTTCTGCTCGGCGGAGGCGATGTACTCGTCCACCACGGTCTGGGCGCCGTTGACGAAGTCGCCGAACTGCGCCTCCCACATGACCAGCGCGTTCGGGCGGGTCAGCGAGTAGCCGTACTCGAAGCCCATGGCCGCGTACTCGGACAGCAGGCTGTCGTAGACGGTGTAGCGGGCCTGGTCCTCGGTGAGGTACTGCAGCGGGGTGTAGTCGTCGCCGGTCTGGCGGTCGATCAGGACGGCGTGCCGCTGGCCGAAGGTGCCGCGGCGGCTGTCCTGGCCGGCCAGGCGGACCGGGTGGCCCTCCATGAGCAGCGAGCCGATGGCGAGGGTCTCGCCCGTCGCCCAGTCGATGGTGTTGTCCTCGACCGAGGCGGCCCGGCGCTGGAGCTGCGGCAGCAGGCGCGGGTGGACGGTCAGCCAGTCCGGCAGGTTGACCTGGGAGGCGGCGATCCGCTTGACCATCTCCTGGGAGATGCCGGTCTGGATGTTGACCGGGAAGTCGGCGACCGGCTTGCCGTTGGTGGCGGGGGCCGGGGCCTGGGCGGCGTCGCGGACCTCCGCGAAGACCTTCTCCAGCTGGCCCTGGAAGTCCTGGAGCGCCTGCTCCGCCTCTTCCATGGTGATGTCGCCGCGACCGATCAGACCCTCGGTGTAGAGCTTGCGCACCGAGCGCTTCTTGTCGATCAGGTCGTACATCAGCGGCTGGGTGAACGACGGGTTGTCGGCCTCGTTGTGACCGCGGCGGCGGTAGCAGATGAGGTCGATCACGACGTCCTTGTGGAACGTCTGGCGGAACTCGAAGGCGAGCCGCGCGACGCGGACCACGGCCTCCGGGTCGTCACCGTTCACGTGGAAGATCGGGGCCTCGATCATCCGGGCCACGTCGGTGCAGTACATCGAGGAGCGCGAGGACGCCGGGGCGGCGGTGAAGCCGACCTGGTTGTTCACCACGACGTGCACGGTGCCGCCGGTGCGGTAGCCGCGCAGCTGCGACATGTTCAGGGTCTCCGCGACGACGCCCTGGCCGGCGAAGGCCGCGTCGCCGTGGATCTGGATCGGCAGCACCGGGAAGGTCGTGCCGCCCTGGTCCAGGATGTCCTGCTTGGCGCGGGCGATGCCCTCGACGACCGGGTCCACGGCCTCCAGGTGGGAGGGGTTCGCGGCGAGCGAGACCTTGATGGTCTCGCCGTCCAGGCCGGTGAAGGTGCCCTCGGAGCCGAGGTGGTACTTCACGTCGCCGGAGCCGTGCATGGACTTCGGGTCGAGGTTGCCCTCGAACTCGCCGAAGATCTTGCCGTACGGCTTGCCGACGATGTTGGCCAGCACGTTCAGACGGCCGCGGTGGGCCATGCCGATGACGGCCTCGTCCAGGCGGTGCTCGGCCGCCGAGTCGATGGTGGCGTCCAGCAGCGGGATGAGCGACTCGCCGCCCTCCAGCGAGAAGCGCTTCTGCCCGACGTACTTGGTCTGCAGGAAGGTCTCGAAGGCCTCGGCGGAGTTCAGGCGGCGCAGGATGCGCAGCTGCTCCTCGCGCTCCGGCTTCGTGTACGGCTTCTCCACGCGCTCCTGCAGCCACTTGCGCTGCTTCGGGTCCTGGATGTGCATGTACTCGATGCCGACGGTGCGGCAGTAGGTGTTCCGCAGCAGGCCGAGGATGTCGCGGAGCTTCATCATCCGCTGGCCGCCGAAGCCGCCGACCGCGAACTCGCGCTCCAGGTCCCACAGGGTGAGGCCGTGGGTGGTGACGTCCAGGTCGGGGTGCTTGCGCTGCTTGTACTCCAGCGGGTCGGTGTCGGCCATGAGGTGGCCGCGGACCCGGTAGGAGTGGATCAGCTCGATGACGCGCGCGGTCTTGTTGACCTCGTCGTCGTGGGTGGTGGCGACGTCGGTGGCCCAGCGGACCGGCTCGTACGGGATCCGCAGCGACTCGAAGATCTCGTCGTAGAAGCCGTTCTCGCCGAGCAGCAGGCGGTGGATCTCGCGCAGGAACTCGCCGGACGCCGCACCCTGGATGACGCGGTGGTCGTAGGTCGAGGTCAGCGTCATGATCTTGGAGACGCCGAGCCGGGACAGGGTCTCCGGGGCGGAGCCCTGGAACTCGGCCGGGTACTCCATGGCGCCGACGCCGACGATGGTGCCCTGGTTCTGCATCAGGCGCGGCACGGAGTGCACGGTGCCGATGCCGCCGGGGTTGGTCAGCGAGACCGTGACGCCGGTGAAGTCGTCCATGGTCAGCTTGTTGGCGCGGGCCCGGCGGACGATGTCCTCGTAGGCCTGCCAGAAGCCGAAGAAGTCGAGGGTCTCGGCCTTCTTGATGGCCGCGACGACGAGCTGGCGGTCGCCGTTCGGCTTGACCAGGTCGATGGCCAGGCCGAGGTTCACGTGCTCCGGCTTGACCAGGTAGGACTTGCCGTTCTCCACCTTGTAGCTGTTGTTCATCCCGGGGGAGGCCTTGACGGCCTGCACCAGGGCGTACCCGATCAGGTGGGTGAAGGAGACCTTGCCACCACGGGCGCGCTGCAGGTGGTTGTTGATGACGATGCGGTTGTCGATCAACAGCTTGGCCGGGACGGCGCGGACCGAGGTCGCGGTCGGCACCTCCAGCGAGGCGTCCATGTTGGTCGCGACGGCCTTCGCCGGGCCGCGGAGCGGGACCAGCTCGGGGCCGGTCGCGTCGGTGGCGGGCGCAGCGGCCGGGGCGGCGGCCTTGGGGGCCGGAGGCGCGGCGGGGGCTGCGGCGAGCGGCGCGGCCGGGGCCGAGACCGGGGCCGCGGCGGCCGGAGCTGCCGGGGCGGCGGGCGCTGCCGGAGCCGGCGCTGCCGGGGCCGGAGCCGCCGGAGCAGCAGCGGCGGCGGGCGCGGGGGCGGCGGCGGGGGTCGGCGTGGGGCCGACCTGGGTCGCGGCCTGGGTCACTGGGGTCACCTCGGTACCGGGCTTGTAGTCGGCGAAAAAGTCCCACCAGGCTCGGTCGACCGAGTTCGGGTCCTGGAGGTACTGCTGGTAGATCTCGTCGACGAGCCACTCATTGGGGCCGAAGCCCGTGGAGCTTGCCGAGCTGTTGGAGGTTTCATGGGACTGTGGCGACACGGCGGCAACCGCCCTCTTCCGCTTCCTTTTGGGATGTTTGGACAGCGGGGATTAAGGCTACGCCTCTGACCAGTGATCGCGCAGTCCCCGGGGCCCAGGCGTCGCCCAGATCACAGTGCTGACCTGCAGGTTGGCTGAAAATGTGCGTTAGAAGGCCGCATCGGAGGGGAACCGATCGCGCCTGATCGCGCCCCATATGCGGGCAAAAGCGGACAAAAGTATTCGATTGACCGGCGGACTCCGCCGCGCATGTCTGTGTCGCTTCTGTGACATGCGGGCGAAGTCCGCTCGACGCGAACATCGCGGCGACCTCCGACGGAACCGCCTGCGGGACACCGGCGGGATCACCGGCGCGCTCACCGGGGTGAACGCGGACGCGAGCGCCGTCGGGGCCGCCGGCGGGGCCGCCCGCGCGGTCAGCGCGGGCCGGGCAGCCGGACCGCGATCCGGCAGCCGCGTTCGGCCTCGGCGACCTCGATCCGCCCGCCGTGCAGGTCCACCGCCCAGCGGGCGATGGCCAGGCCCAGCCCGGTGCCGCCGTCGGCACCCGGCCCGGCCCCCGTGGCGGTGCCGCTGCGGCTGAACCGCTCGAAGACCCTGGTCCGGTCGGCCGCCGGGATGCCCGGACCCTCGTCCTCCACCTCCAGCAGGAGCCCGCCCGGCATGTCGCCGGGCCGGGCGCGGACCGTCACGGTGCCGCCCGGCGGGGAGTGCTTGCAGGCGTTGTCGACCAGGTTGGCGACCACCTGGTGGAGCCGTTCCGGGTCGGCGACGCCGGTCAGGCCGGCCGGGCTGACCTCCAGGGCGAGCCGGACGTCGCCCCGGCGGGAGAACGCCCCGCCGGCCGTCGCGCCGTCCACGGTGACCCCGCGCAGCACGCCGTCCAGGAACTCGCGCACCTCGAAGGGGCGGGCGTCCAGGTCGACCACGCCGTCGTCGATCTTGGACAGGTCGAGCAGGTGGGCGACCAGCCGGCCGAGCCGTTCGGTCTGTTCCAGCGCGGCACCCAGGGTCGCCGGGTTCGGCTGGACCACGCCGTCGACCACGTTCTCCAGCACGGCGTGCAGCGCGGCGATCGGCGTGCGCAGTTCGTGCGAGACGTTGGCGACGAGCTCGCGGCGATGGCGGTCGGCGGCTCCGAGATCGGCCGCCATCTGGTTGAAGGTCGCCGCCAGCTCGCCGATCTCGTCGCGCGAGTTCACCTCGACCCGGCGGGTGTAGTCGCCGGAGGCCATCGCGCGGGCGGCGGCGGTCATGTCGCGCAGCGGGGCGGTCAGCCCGTGCGCGAGGAACTGCATGAAGAGCAGCGAGGCGATCATCGAGAAGATCATGATGATCCGGATCTGGGTCTCGGACCGGATCGCCACGACCACCATGCCGGTGGCCAGGAAGACCGAGACGATCACCAGGAGGGCGAGTTTGCCCTTGATGGAGCGGACCGGGTCGAGCGGCCGGATGTCGGCCCAGACCCGGCGGGCGGCACGCGTGGCCAGCGTGGGCGGCCTGCTGCCGGTGGTGTCCCCGTTGCGTTGCTGTGGAAAGGTCATTGGTCCCCTGTGAATCCCCCGCGTGCTGTGATCCCTCGGGTGGCGCGCACGGCGGTTCGGGACACGGGCCCCCCGGAGGCCCGCCGCCCGAGGCGCCGCTAGGAGAGCGGGGCCTCCAACGCGTACCCGACACCGTGGACGGTGCGGATCCAGCTGGCGCCGATCTTGCGGCGGAGCGCCTTGACGTGGCTGTCGACGGTCCGGGTTCCGGACGCGTCGGTCCAGTCCCACACCTCGGCCAGCAGTTGCTCGCGGGTGAGCACCGCGCGCGGCTGTGCGGCCAGGCAGGCGAGCAGGTCGAACTCGGTCGGCGTCAGGTGGACGTCGCCCGCGGCCAGCCGGACCCGGCGCTGGACGTGGTCGATCTCCAGCTCGCCGAAGCGCAGCGAGCCCAGTGCGGGCGTCCGGGCGGCCTGCTGGGCGCGCTCGACGCGGCGCAGCAGCACGTTGACCCGGGCGGCCAGTTCGCGCATGGAGAAGGGCTTGGTCATGTAGTCGTCGGCACCGACGCCGAGGCCGACCAGCAGGTCCGTCTCGTCGTCGCGCGCGGTGAGCATCAGGACCGGGACCGGGCGCTGGGCCTGGATCCGGCGGCACACCTCCAGCCCGTCGAAGCCGGGCAGCATGATGTCGAGGACGACGAGGTCGGGCTGCCAGGTGTGGAAGCCGTCGACGGCGCCGGGCCCGTCGTGGGCCACGGCGACCTTGAAGCCCTCCGCGCCCAGCCGGGCCGCGATGGACTCGGCGATCGTGGGCTCGTCCTCCACCACCAGCACTCTGCGCTGGCTGCTCACCGTGCCGCCGTTGTTCTGGTGGTCCTGCTGAATTTCTGTCACGGTCACGCCACCGCCCCCAGGGCTGCGGGCCGGCCACCTGTGGGGATGGCGAGGCTCCGCTCGTAGTCTTGTTCCGTCGTGGACTGTGCCGGGTCCGCCGTCCCGTCGCGCGTGCGGCGTCGGAGGGCGGGTGTGGACCGCCCTTCTCTTCCGCACACTCCGCAGCGTACGGACAGAGGATGCTTCCCGGCAGGCGGACCGGACGTTTCCGGCCCGTGGACCGGCCTGTCGGACCGGTTTCCGGACCCACTCGGAAGTGGGCACGGGCCGATACCTTACCCGGCGATTTTTCACTCAGTAACGGTACGTATGCACATGAGTTGACACCAACCCGCCGGTCAGGGGCGCCGCCCCCCTGCGGGGAGGGGGATGGTCTGGACCAATGTCGGGTCTCTACCGGTATCGGAATACTCACGGCATTTTCCCAGCCGGCTCCCAGGAGCCGGACGTACCGTGGCCACGACAAGTCGTGGAGGTGGGATCGCCGGAGCCCGCCGGTACGTTGGCCACCGGGCGGGGCCGGTGGCTGCGGCGTCTGAGCGGAGGCGGCATGACGGGGCGACGGATCGGCGCCGGGCAGGGCGGGCCGCCGTACGGGATGCTCCGCCACGGGCTGCGGGCCGGCCCGCTCGCCTGGGTGCTGGCCCGGGTGCCGACCCCCCGGCGCAACCCCTTCGCGCTCGGCTACCTCGCCGTGGTCGCCACCACCACCACGTTCGCGATGCTCGCCGATCCGGAGCTGGTGGCCCGCCTCCAGGAGGCGTCCAGCTCGGACGGGCACAACCTGTTGCACCATCCGCTGCGCGCGCTCCTGCTCAGTGGCTTCTGGGTGGCCGGCACGGTCTGGATGCCCTACCTGTGGGCCTTCGCCCTGACCGTCGCGCCACTGGAGCGCCGGGTCGGGGCGGTCCGCGCCGCGGTGGTCTTCGCGGCCGGGCACGTCACGGCCACCCTGCTCTCCCAGGCCGTGGTGATCACCGCGGTGGAGACCGGGCGACTGGAGACCGCGGCGCTCGACCACCTGGACATCGGGGTCAGCTACGGCGTGCTGGCCAGCCTCGGCGCACTGGCCGGGCTGCTCCCCCTGCCCGGCCGGGTGTTCGGCCTGGGTCTGGCCGGCGCGCTGATCGCCGAGCAGATCGCGACCGACCGCGACCTGGTCACCGGCGTCGGGCACCCGGTGGCGCTGCTGGCCGGGGTGGCGCTCTGGCGCTGGCTGCGCCGCTGGGACGGCCACGGGCCGGGGCGCGGCCGGGCGGTCGCGCCGGCCGCCGGGGTGCCGGCGCCGGTGGCCGCGCGCGGCCGGACCGCGGTGCTGGACCGGCTGTAGGTGCCCGGCCGGCCGTCGCCCGGCGGCTTCGGCGGCGGCGGTCGCCTTCCGGTGGTGTGGCTCCGGTGCCGCTCCGGTGTCGTTCCGGTGCCGCTTTCCGATCGAGCTCCTCCGGGTGCAGCCCACGGCCGTCCGTCTCCGTCCGTCTCCGTCCTTCCGGCCGTCCTTCGGGCCGGCGCCCCCGGCCGACGGCGCCCGGACGCCGCCGCGGCCACCCCGGGACGCGTCTTTTTGACAGCCCCCGCGCGCGCTCCCTGCGCCGACTCCGCGTTCGCTCACGGCGAACAACCGGCGGGGAACATCCGGCGCCCGCAGATCCTTAGTCAGGTCGACTCAAGTTCGCTGACTGGGGAGAGATCATGGCATCGACGTCCACACCGCTCACCCTGCCCGTGCTGCCGCTCGACGACGAGGTCGTGCTCCCGGGCATGGTCGTCCCGCTGGACCTGAAGGACACCGAGGTCCGCGCCGCCGTCGAGGCCGCCCGCGCCGCGGCCGGGACGGGCAAGCCCCAGGTCCTGCTCGTCCCGAGGGTCGACGGCTCGTACGCGGCCGCCGGCACCCTCGCCACCGTCGAGCAGGTCGGCCGGCTGGCGGACGGCGACCCGGCCGCGCTGGTCCGCGCGGTGCGGCGGGTGCGGATCGGCGTCGGCACCACCGGGCCCGGCGCCGCGCTCTGGGTCGAGACCACGCCGTTCCGCGAGTCCTCGGCCGGCACCCCCGTGGCCGGGCGGGCCGCCGAGCTGGTCAGGGACTACAAGAACCTCTCCACCCAGTGGCTGCGCAAGCGCGGCGCCTGGCAGATCGTCGACCGGGTCGCCGCCATCGAGGACGTCGGCGAGCTCGCCGACAACATCGGCTACGCGCCCTTCGTCACCGCCGAGCAGAAGCTCAAGGTGCTGCTGGAGGCCGACCAGGTCGCCCGACTGGAGTACGCGCTCGGCCTGCTCCGCGACCACCTCGCCGAGGAGGAGGTCAACGACACCATCCGCAAGGACGTCGAGGAGGGCGTGGCCAAGCAGCAGAAGGAGTTCCTGCTCCGCCGCCAGCTGGAGGCCGTCCGCAAGGAGCTGGCGGAGCTGAACGGCGACCCGGCCGACGAGGAGGACGACTACCGCGCCCGGGTCGAGGCCGCGGGCCTCCCGGAGAAGGTGCGCGAGGCCGCGCTCAAGGAGGTCGACAAGCTGGAGCGGGCGAGCGACCAGTCGCCGGAGGGCTCCTGGATCCGCACCTGGCTGGACACCGTCCTGGAGCTGCCCTGGAACGAGCGGACCGAGGACGCCTACGACATCGTCGGCGCCCGCGCGGTGCTGGACGCCGACCACGCCGGCCTGGCCGACGTGAAGGACCGCATCGTCGAGTACCTCGCGGTCCGCAAGCGCCGGGCCGAGCAGGGGCTCGGGCCGGTCGGTGCCGACGTCGGTGCCGGTGCCGGCAGCGACGGCAAGGAGCGGCGGGACGGCGCGCTGCCCCGGAAGGGCGGCGGAGGGCGACGGGCCGGCGGGGCGGTGCTCGCGCTGGTCGGCCCGCCCGGCGTCGGCAAGACCTCGCTCGGCGAGTCGGTGGCCCGGGCGATGGGCCGCAGCTTCGTGCGGGTCTCGCTCGGCGGCATCAGGGACGAGGCGGAGATCCGCGGCCACCGGCGCACCTACGTCGGCGCGCTGCCCGGGCGGCTGGTCCGCGCCATCAAGGAGGCCGGCTCGATGAACCCGGTCGTCCTGCTCGACGAGATCGACAAGGTCGGCTCCGACTACCGGGGCGACCCGGCCGCCGCCCTGCTGGAGGTGCTCGACCCGGCCCAGAACCACACCTTCCGGGACCACTACCTGGAGGTCGAGCTGGACCTCTCCGACGTCGTCTTCCTCGCCACCGCCAACGTGCTGGAGGCCATCCCCGAGCCGCTGCTCGACCGGATGGAACTCGTCCGGCTCGACGGCTACACCGAGGACGAGAAGGTCGTCATCGCCCGTGACCACCTGCTCCCGCGTCAGCTGGAGCGGGCCGGCCTCCGGGACGAGGAGGTCACCGTCGACGAGACCGCACTGCGCCGGCTGGCCGGCGAGTACACCCGCGAGGCCGGCGTCCGGACCCTCGAACGCTCGATCGCCCGGGTGCTGCGCAAGATCGCCGCACAGAGCGAGCTGGGCGAGCGCGAGCTGCCCGTCAGGATCGGCGCCGACGACCTGCGCGCCCTGATCGGCCGCCCGCACCACGTCCCGGAGGCCGCCCAGGAGCCGGCCGAGCGGCGCACCGCCGTCCCCGGGGTGGCGACCGGCCTGGCGGTCACCGGCGCCGGCGGCGACGTCCTCTACATCGAGGCCTCGCTCGCGGACGCCGAGACCGGCGGCACCGGGCTGACCCTGACCGGCCAGCTGGGCGACGTCATGAAGGAGTCCGCCCACATCGCGCTCTCCTACCTGCGCTCGCGCGGAGCCGAACTGGAGCTGCCGGTCACCTCGCTGCGCGACCGCGGCGTGCACCTGCACGTCCCGGCCGGGGCCGTGCCCAAGGACGGTCCGAGTGCCGGCATCACCATGACCACGGCGCTGGCCTCGCTGCTCTCCGGCCGCAAGGTGCGCACCGACGTGGCGATGACCGGTGAGGTGTCGCTGACCGGGCGGGTGCTGCCGATCGGCGGGGTGAAGCAGAAGCTGCTCGCCGCCGACCGGGCCGGCGTCACCACGGTGATCATCCCCCGGCGGAACGAGGCCGACCTGGACGACGTCCCGGCCGAGGTGCTGGAGCGCCTCACCGTCCACCCGGTCTCGGACGTCCGGGAGGTGCTGAGGCTGGCCCTGGAGCCGGCCGAGGTGCTGGTCGCGGCCGCCTGAGGCGGCGCCGGGCGGCCACCGGCAGGGCGCCGACGGCCCCGGGACAGGCCCGAACGGCCCCGGGACAGGCCCGGCGGAGTACTCCTCCGCCGGGCCACCGGCGTGCCCGGACGGCGGACGGGTTCCGGCGGGAACGGCGGCGGGCCCCGTGCCAGACTGCGGAGATGGCGTCCCCCACGCAGCGCGTCCTGGCCCGGGTGCCGGCCGGGCTGCGCCCGGTCCTGCTCCGGCACCGGAGGCTGGTGAAGTTCCTGCTGGTCGGCAGCGGGTGCTTCGCCCTGACCGTGGTGATCAACTACTCGCTGCGGCTCACCCTGCTGGCGCACAAGCCGGTGGTGGCCCTCACCGTGGCGACCGTGGTGGCCACCGTCGTCTCCTACGTGTTCAACCGCCGGTGGGCCTTCCGGGCGAACGGCCGGCAGCGCGAGGCACTGCTCTACTTCCTGGTCAGCGTGGCGGCGATCGCCGTCAACGACGTCCCGCTGATCGTCTCGCGGTACATGCTGAACCTGCGGGAGCCCTGGGTCAGCCCCTTCGCCCAGGAACTGGCCGACTTCCTCAGCGGGATGGTCCTGGGCACCTTCGTGGCGATGCTCTTCCGGTTCTGGGCCATGCAGCGGTGGGTGTTCCGGCTCGCCGAGCCCGCCTCCACCCGGGTGGAGCAACCCTGACGGCAGGCCCCCGCGTCCGGCCCGCGCTCCTCCGGCCGGCCCCCGACCGGCCCCCGACCGGCCCCCGACCGGCCGGGAGCGGTCGGCGAAACCGGGCTACGCTGCAAACGAGTCTGCGGAAGCCGATCGGGGTGATGGCGATGCGCGAGACGGACGGTCTCCGGTCAGGGCCCGCCAGCCAGCAGGGCATGCGCCGGGCCAACCTGGCGCTGGTGCTCGGGGTCATCGCGCGCGCCCCGCGCTCCCGGGCCGAGGTCGCCGCCGACACCGGGCTGACCAGGGCGGCCGTCTCCTCGCTCGCCGAGGAGCTGATCGCGGCCGGCCTGGTGGTCGAGGAGGGCCCGTCGGCCCCCAGCGGCAAGGTCGGCCGACCCGGCACGGCGCTCGGCCTCCACCCGGACGGCCCCGGGGGCCTCGGCGCCGAGATCGGCGTGGAGCACCTGGGCGCCTGCGTGGTCGACCTGCGCGGCGAGGTCCGGGCCTGGCGACGGCAGGAGATCCGCAACCGGGGCCGGCATCCCGCCGCCGTCATGGCCGACCTGGCCGAGTTGCTCCGCCGCGCCGCCGCCGACGCCGGACTGCGCCCGGCCGGGCTGACCCTGGCCGTGCCCGGACTGGTCGGCGGCGACGGGGCGATGCTCCAGCGGGCCGCCAACCTCGGCTGGCGGGACGTCCCGGTCACCGCCGAGCTGCGGCTCGCACTGCGCGCCGCCAACGCCGACGAACTGGCCGAGCTGCCGATCCTGGCCGACAACGAGGCCAACCTCGGCGGGCTCGCCGAACTCTGGCTGGGCGGCGGGCCGGAACACTTCCTGCACGTCTCGGCCGAGGCCGGTGTCGGCTCGGCGATCGTGGTCGGCGGCCGGCTGCTGCGCGGGGTGCGCGGCTACGCGGGCGAGCTGGGCCACGTCCCCGTCCACCCGGACGGGCCGCGCTGCGCCTGCGGGGCGACCGGCTGCCTGGAGCAGTACGCGGGGGAGGCGGCGGTGATGCGCCAGGCCGGTCTGGAGGGGATCCGCGGCGACTGGGTGGCGCTGCTCGCCGAGCGCGCCGCCGCGGGGGACGAGGAGGTGGTGGCGGCGCTGGCCGGGGCGGGCGCCGCGCTGGGCATCGCCTCGGCGGGTGCGGTCAACCTGCTCGACCCGGCGGAGGTGGTGCTGGGCGGCGGCTACGCGCAGCTGGCGCCCTGGCTGGTGCCGGCGATGAGGGCCGAGCTGGCCGCCCGGGTGACCGTCCGCCCCTGGACGGACGAGCGGCTGACGGTCTCCCGGCTGGGCCGCCGCGGCCCCCTGCTGGGGGCCGCGGTCGGCGTGGTCCGGTCGGTGATCGCCGACCCCGGGCGGCCGGAGGACTGAGGCCGCCCGGCGACCGGCGCCGCCCGGTGACCGGCGCCGGTCGCCGACCGCGTCAGCCCGTGGTCAGCGTGCGGGTGAGGTGCCCCGGCCGGCGGAGTACGGCGGCGAAGGTGACGGCGACGCCGACCGCCGCCCACACCAGCAGGACCACCAGCGGTACGGCGAGGCCGGAGCCGCCGAAGTAGGCGATCGAGCGGGCCGCGTCCGTCCCGGCGCCGTTCGGGAACCAGGCGCCGATCGCCCGCCAGAACGTCGGCATCATCGGCGGGGGGAAGACCCCGCCGGCGCTCGGGTTGCCGAGCACCACGAAGAGCAGGACCGCGATCCCGATGCCGATGATGTCGAACAGGCACTGGAGCGCCATGGTGACCGCGCCGACCGAGAAGACCACCAGCGCGCCGACCGCCGACAGGCCCCAGAACGAGCCCGGAAGCGCGTCCAGCACCGACTGGACGATGATCGCACCGCCGATGCCCGCCGCGACCGAGTACAGGGCCAGGGTGCCGAGCCGGATCACCGCCCGGTTGGCGTTGGCGGGCTTCGCCCCGGCGCTGACGCCGAGGATCGAGGCGACCAGGTAGCCGCCGACGCACCAGCCGATCACCAGGTAGAAGGAGGAGAGGCCGTTGGCGTCCCCCTTGGCCAGCGGGACGACGTCCTCGACCTTGACCGTCCGGCCCTGGGACTTCTCCAGGCCGGTGACGATGCTCTCGGCGGCCCGGGCCGCGGACGGCCCGCGTGCGTTGGCGACCAGCAGCACGTCCTCGGTGGAGGCCGGGTTCACCACCAGCGCGGCGTAGATCTTCTGGTCCTTGAGCTGCTCGGTGGCGGTGGCCGCGTCCGGCGCCGTGACGGCCTTCACGGCCTCGTCGGGGACGGACTCCAGTCCTTCCACCAGCTGGGGGGCCACCTGCGGCGGGGCCACCACCGCGATCGACAGCTCGTGCGGGGTCGGGTGGTGGAGCGCCCCGACGTACGACGTGATGAAGCCGAGCTGGAGGAGCAGCACGGCGATCACCAGCAGTGCCGCACGCGGGGTGACCGCGCCCTTCAGTTCGGCGGCGAAGCCCTGCCCCGGTGCCGGCGGTGATGCCTGCTCCGGTGCCGTGGCCTGCCCTGGTCCCTGCCCTGGGGCGGTCATCGACATCTCCTTGCGTATCGGGGGAAACCGGATACTTAATAGCATGAACTAGTTTCGTTGACGTTTCTCCCGCGCCGGGTCCGGCGTTCTCGTGCTGCGCGATACTGGCGCGGTGACTGCGGCGAACGAGGACGAGGAACCACTGCTGGCGGTGGAGCGCGAGGTCGGGGTGCTCTTCCGGCGGGGCCGGGCGCGGGTGGCGGAGCTCTCCCGGCGGGTCCATCCGCAGCTGGAGGGCATGGCGTACAGCATGCTCGGCTACATCGAACAGGCCGGCCGGGTGCGGGTGACGGACGTCGGCGTGCACTTCGCCGTGGGCAAGGCCACGGTCAGCCGGCAGATCCGCGCCCTGGAGGAGCTGGGTCTGGTCGCCAGGGCGGCGGACCCGCTGGACCGCCGCTCGGCGCTGGTCTCGCTCACCGAGGACGGCCGGCGGCGGTACCTGGAGGCCCGGGACGCCCGGATGGGGCGGGTCAGGGAGCTGATGGCCGGCTGGTCGTCGGAGGAGGTGGCCCGGTTCGCCGAGTTGCTGCACCGCTTCAACGACGTGGTCGGCGAGGCGGCCGTCCCGTCGCTCGCCCCGTCGGGCGTGGCGTCGGCCGTCCCGTCGGGCGTGGCGGGCGGGCGCGGCGAGGAGGCGTAGCGGGGAGGCGTAGCGGGGAGGCGCCGCGGGGAGGCGTCACCGGGATCGAGGCCCGGGCCGAGTGGTCGGCCCGGGCTTTACTTGCCCTTGACGAATGTTGCCCAAGTCAACCAACCCCCTTATGGTTGTGTCAGGCAACGAATTTAAGGACCTCGATGACCGTCACCGCCCCCGCCTCGACCGGAGTCGCCGCCACCACCGACCAACCGATGACGCACCGGCAGGTGATGGAGGCGCTCTCCGGCCTGCTGCTCGGTCTCTTCGTGGCCGTGCTCTCGTCGACCGTCGTCTCCAACGCCCTGCCGCGGATCCTGACCGACCTGCACGGCGGCCAGTCCGCCTACACCTGGGTGATCACCGCGACCCTGCTCACCCTCACCGCGTCCACCCCGATCTGGGGCAAGCTGTCCGACCTCGCCAGCAAGAAGCTGCTGCTGCAGATCGCCCTGGTGATCTACATCGCCTCCTCCGCACTGGCCGGGTTCTCCCAGAACACCGGCCAGCTGATCGCCTGCCGCGCCCTCCAGGGCATCGGCGCCGGCGGCGTCACGGCGCTGGCCCAGATCTGCCTGGCGGCGATGGTCCCGCCGCGCGAGCGCGGCCGGTACAGCGGCTACTTCGGCGCCGTCTTCGCGCTGGCCACCATCGGCGGCCCGCTGATCGGCGGCATCATCGTCGACACCTCCTGGCTGGGCTGGCGCTGGTGCTTCTACGTCGGCATCCCGTTCGCGCTGGCCGCGATCCTGGTGCTGCAGCGCACTCTCAAGCTGCCGGTGGTCAGGCGCAAGGTGAAGATCGACTACCTCGGCGCGCTGGTCATCACCGCCGCCGTCAGCCTGCTGATGATCTGGATCACGCTGGCCGGCAAGAACTACGCCTGGCTGTCGTGGCAGACCGTGGTCATGGTCGGTGGCGGACTGCTGCTGGGCGCGCTCGCCGTCGTGGTCGAGCGCCGGGCCGCCGAGCCGATCATCCCGCCGAGCCTGTTCCGGTACCGGACCGTCGTCCTGTCCGCGCTGGCCAGCATCCTGGTCGGCATCGGGATGTACGGCGCGACCACCTTCCTCAGCCAGTACTTCCAGCTGGCCCGGGAGAAGTCCCCGACCATCGCCGGGCTGATGACCCTGCCGATGATCCTCGGCCTGGCCGTCTCCTCCACCGTCGCGGGCAAGCTCATCACCAAGTACGGCAAGTGGAAGGCCTACCTGGTCGCCGGCACCCTGCTGCTGGCCGTCGGCTTCGGCCTGCTCGGCACCGCCCGGGCCGACACCGACTACGGCCTGCTCTCCCTCTACATGGCGATCACCGGGATCGGCCTCGGGCTCACCATGCAGAACCTCGTCCTCGCGGTGCAGAACACCGTGCCGCGCAGCGAGCTCGGCGCGGCCAGCTCGGTGGTCACCTTCTTCCGCACCATGGGCGGCGCGATGGGCGTCTCCGCACTCGGCGCGCTGATGAACAACCGGGTCGGCCACTACCTGACGGAGAACCTGGCCGCCGCGCACGTCCCGGCGGGCGGCGGTGCGCTCGGCGGCGGCATTCCGGACCTGCACAAGCTGCCCGCCCCGCTCGTCCCGCTGGTGACCGACGCCTTCGGGCACGGTGTGGGCGTGGTCTTCCTGGTGGCGGCGCCGTTCGCGCTGCTGGCCTTCGTCACGGTGCTGTTCATCCGCGAGACCGTGCTGCGGACCGGCCGGGAGTGAGTGCGGACCCGCGTGGGCCGCTCCGGTCGCTCCGGCCGGGGCGGCTCCGGGGTCGAGCCCGCGGGTCCGGTCACCGGGAGCGGTCACCGGGGGCGGTCACCGGGGGCGGTCACCGGGGGCGGGGAAAGGCGGGAGGGCCGGGAGTGGTGATCCACTCCCGGCCCTCCCGCCGTGTGCGTGCGTGCCCGTGTGCCGGTGCCGGTGCCGGTGTCGGGTACTCGGCGCCCGTGGGCGTGGCGGCTACCGGCCGGCGATCAGCGTCAGCCCGTAGAGGACGGCCGCGCCGCAGACGGCGAAGCAGGCGTACGCGCCGGCCAGGGCCAGCCGGCTGCCGGACACCGAGGTGCCCGGGCCGGCCGCCTCGCGGCGCGCGGTGAGCGCGGCCTCGTGACGCGACAGCGCCAGGATGCCGAGCGCGAAGACGGTGACCACGGCGACCGTGATGCCGAAGCTGAAGCCGGCGGTCTGGGCCAGGGCGTTCCACTTGATGTGCATGGTGCTGTGCTCCTCAGCCTGCGGCGGTCAGGCCGCGACCGTGGTCGAGGCGGGGGTCGGGGTGGGGGGCGCGGTGGCCGGGTCCACCTCGACCGGGGTGACGTCGTGGACCTCGTTGACGTTGTCCGCGCCGACCGGCTGGCGGCGGGAGACGATCCACATCGCGCCCGAGCCGGCGACCAGCACGGCGCCGACCAGGACGACGCCCCAGGTGCCCTGCTCGGCGAGGAAGGCCGCGAGGCCGGCCACCGTGGCGGCGGCGGGCAGGGTCAGGCCCCAGGTGTAGACCATGCGGCGGACCAGGCTCCAGCGCAGCTGGCCCTTCGGCCCGCCCAGACCGGCGCCCATGATGCCGCCGGAGCAGACCTGGGTGGTGGAGAGGCCGAAGCCCATGTGCGACGAGGTGAGGATGACGGTCGCGGCGGCCGACTCGGAGGCGAAGCCCTGCGGCGGGGTGATGTCCGCCAGGCCCTTGCCCATCGAGCGGATGATCCGCCAGCCGCCCATGTACGTGCCGATCGCGATGGCCGCACCGGCCGAGATGATGACCCAGGTGGGGGGCAGCGCGCCCTTCGGCAGGGCGCCGACCGAGACCAGGGTCAGGGTGATGATGCCCATCGTCTTCTGGGCGTCGTTGGTGCCGTGCGCCAGCGAGATCAGCGAGGAGGAGAAGATCTGGCCGGTCTTGAAGCCCTTGTTGACCGTCCCGCCGTTGCTCTTGCGGGTGATCGCGAACGCCAGCTTGGTGGCGCCCCAGGAGGCCAGGCCGGCGACCAGCGGGGAGGCGACGGCGGGGATGAGGATCTTGGACACGACGGTGTCGAAGTTGACGCCGTTGACACCGACGCCGACGACGGTGGCGCCGATCAGGCCGCCGTAGAGGGCGTGCGACGAGCTCGACGGGAGGCCGCGCAGCCACGTCAGCAGGTTCCAGAGGATGGCACCGACCAGGGCGGCGAAGATGATCTCCGGATGGATGCCGGCCTTCTCGTTGACGATGCCGCCCGAGATGGTGGTGGCGACCTTCACGGAGAGGAACGCACCCGCGAAGTTGAGGACGGCCGCGATGGTGACCGCGACCTTGGGCCGAAGGGCTCCCGTCGCGATGGAGGTGGCCATCGCATTGGCGGTGTCGTGGAACCCGTTGGTGAAATCGAAGGCGAGCGCCGTGATGATCACAACGGCCACCAGGAACGAGATGTGTTCCATACCCAAACAATCGTCGTAGTTGTCGCACTGACGTTGGTGTCGTGCGCGACGCTAGGGACGCTTGATGAACGGAAGGTGAACTGGCGTCGGACGCATGGTTCCGATGGTGTCGGAGGGGTTGCCGCAGCCTTGCCGGGGCGTGTCGGTCACTGCCCTGAGCTGGACATTCGCGGAGAAACGCCCACTTCACCCGTTTTGTTGAGAGCTGTCTCACAGCCTGCTCGTAGAATTCACCGAGCCGTACGGGTGCGGTCTGTTTCCCGCGAGTAACACATGGCAGGATCAGCGGGGATCCGGGGACCCCGGAGTACGGGCAGGTGGGCGGGGAGGGCGAGACCCATGGGCGGGGCTGGGCAGCACACGGAGCGGACAGGCACACGCCCGTCGACCGGCACACGACCCTGGGTGCGGGCCGCACTGCGCTGCGGAGCCGTCCTCGCGGCCGCCGCGCTCGCCCTGCCGCTGGCCGGACCGGCCTACGCCGACCCCGCGCCGCCGGTTCCCGGCACCACCGGCCCGACCGTCCCGGGGGCCGACCCCGGCGCCGACCCGCTCGCCGAGGCGAGGGCCACCCTGGGCCCGCTCCTCGACCAGCTGCACGCGCTCTACCAGGGCGCCGAGGCCGCCACCGAGCAGTACAACGCCTCGGTGGCCAAGGTCGCCGAACAGCAGGCCGCGCTCACCGAGCTCAAGGGCAAGCTGGAGCGCCAGCAGAAGCAGGTCGACGCCGGCACCGACGTCGCCGCCCAGCTCGCCGCCGCCCAGTACCGCAACGGCGCCGTCTCCGCCTACGCCGAGCTGCTGCTCTCCAAGGACCCGTACGAGGCCGTCACCATCGCCGAGCTGCTGACCGCGGCCAGCCGCTCCCAGTCCGAGTTCCTCAACAAGCTGACCGTCGACCGCGACGCGCTCACCGGACTGCAGAAGCAGAACGAGGAGGCGCTGGCGAACTCGCAGTCCCTGGTCACCCAGCAGGACACGGCGAAGGCCAAGATGGCCGCCGACCTCGCCTCCGTCGAGCAGCTGGTCGCCTCGCTCACCGGCGCCCAGCGGGCCGACCTGGAGAAGCTGGAGAAGGCCAAGGCCGACGAGGCCCAGATCGCCTTCCTCGCCTCCGGCGTGCTCGGCCAGGGCGAGCGAACCCCCTCGCAGGCCGGCCGGGGCGCCGTCGCCTACGCGCTCGCCCAGCTGGGCAAGCCGTACGTCTGGGGCGGCGCCGGACCGGACGTCTTCGACTGCTCCGGCCTCACCTCGCAGGCCTGGCTGCACGCCGGCAAGCCGATCCCGCGCACCAGCCAGGAGCAGTGGGCCCGGCTCCAGCACGTCCCGCTCAACCAGCTGCGCGCCGGCGACCTGATCATCTACTTCGCGGGCGCCACCCACGTCGGGATGTACATCGGCGGCGGCCTGGTCGTCCACGCGCCCCGGCCGGGTTCGGTCGTCAAGGTGGCGCCGATCGGGGGCAACCCGATCCTCGGCGCCGTCCGTCCCGACCCGGACGGCGCGGCCGACGAGGCCGGCGGCGCCTGGAAGGTGCCGGACCTGCCGGCCGGCTGGGACCCCGTCACCGCGATCGCGCCGAGCCCGCTCAACCAGGTGCCCGTCGCTCCGGTGCCGGGAGCGCCGACCGACGCCCCGGTGCCCGGCACCGCTCCGGCCCCGGGCACGCCGGCTCCCGGCACGCCTGCCCCGGACGGCACCGGCACGCCGACCGGCACTCCGACGGGAACCCCGACCGACCCGGTCACGGGGACGCCGACGGGGACTCCCACCGGCACCCCGACCGGGACGCCCACCGGCACGCCGACCGGCACCCCCACGGGGACGCCGACGGGCACGCCCACGGGCACTCCCACGGGGACGCCGACCGGTACGCCGACGGGCACGCCCACCGGGACGCCGACCGACCCGCCGAGCAGCACGCCGACGGGCACGCCGACGGGGACGCCCACCGGCACCCCGGCCGCGTCCGGCTCGGCCACCGCGACCGGCACCGCCTCGGCCTCCGGTAGGGCGACCGGCACCCTGCCGCCCGGCCAGAACTGACGACACCCCGAACAGCACGGTGCCCCGCCGGGATCCGGCGGGGCGCACTGCTGCCTCTCCGCCGTGCACCGCGGGAGGTGCGCGGTGGTCAGACCTCCGCGCCGGAGTCGGGTTCGAAGCGGATCACGACGGCCTTGGAGGTGGGCGTGTTGCTGATGTCGGCCGTCGAGTCGAGCGGGACCAGGACGTTGGTCTCCGGGTAGTACGCGGCGGCGCCCCCGCGGGCGACGGGGTAGTGGACCACGCGGAAGTGCGGGGCGCGGCGTTCGACGCCGTCCTTCCACTCGCTGACCAGGTCGACGTACGCGCCGTCGGCGAGGCCGAACCCGGCGGCGTCCTCGGGGTTGACCAGGACGACCCGGCGCCCGCCGCGGATGCCCCGGTAGCGGTCGTCGAGGCCGTAGACGGTGGTGTTGTACTGGTCGTGCGAGCGGATCGTCTGCAGCAGCAGGCGGCCCGGCGGGACCTCCGGGGCGGTGAGCGGGTTGACCGTGAAGTTGGCCTTCCCGGTCGCCGTCGGGAAGGTCCGGGAGTCGCGAGGGCCGTGCGGCAGGGTGAAGCCGCCGGGGCGGCGGACCCGGTCGTTGTAGTCCTCGAACCCCGGGACCACCCGGGCGATCCGGTCCCGCACGGTGTCGTAGTCGGCGGCGAAGTCCTCCCACGGCACGGTGTCCCGGGGGCCGAGCACCGCGCGGGCCAGCCGGCAGACGATCGCCACCTCGGAGAGCAGCCCGGGCGCCGGCGGGCGCAGGCCGCCGCGCGAGGAGTGCACCTGGCCCATCGAGTCCTCGACGCTGACGAACTGGGCGCCGCGCGCGGTGACGTCCCGGTCGGTGCGGCCGAGGGTGGGCAGGATCAGGGCGCGGGCGCCGGTGACCACGTGCGAGCGGTTGAGCTTGGTGGAGACGTGCACGGTCAGCCGGCAGCGGCGCATCGCCGCCTCGGTGACGTCGGTGTCCGGGGTGGCGGCGACGAAGTTGCCGCCCATCGCGAAGAACACCCCGACCTTGCCGTCGCGCATCGCCCGGATGGTGTCGACCGCGTCGAGGCCGTGCTCGCGCGGCGGCTCGAAGCCGAACTCCTTGCCGAGGGCGTCCAGGAAGGCCGTCGAGGGGCGTTCGAAGATGCCCATCGTCCGGTCGCCCTGGACGTTGCTGTGGCCGCGCACCGGGCAGACGCCGGCGCCGGGGCGGCCGACGTTGCCGCGCAGCAGCAGGAAGTTGACCACCTCGCGGATGGTCGGCACGGAGTGCTTGTGCTGGGTGAGGCCCATCGCCCAGCAGACGATGACCTTCTTCGAGGCGAGGACCAGCCGGCCGAGCTCCTCGATCTGCGCCCAGGGCAGGCCGGTGGCGGCCAGCACCTCCTCGCGGGTGGTCCGGCGGGCCTCGGCGGCGAACTCGTCGAAGCCGTGGCAGTGCTCGTCGACGAACGCCCGGTCGACGCCGTCCGCGTCGAGGATCAGCTGGTTGAGCGCCCGGAACAGGGCGAGGTCGCCGCCGAGCCGGATCTGCAGGAAGAGGTCGGTGAGCTTGGTGCCGTGGCCGACCAGGCCGCGCGCCTGCTGCGGGTTCTTGAACCGCTCCAGGCCGGCCTCCGGCAGCGGGTTGACGCTGACGATCGCCGCGCCGGCGCGCTTGGCCCGCTCCAGGGCGGAGAGCATCCGGGGGTGGTTGGTGCCGGGGTTCTGGCCGGCCACGATGATCAGGTCGGCCTGGTAGAGGTCCTGGAGGCTGACGCTGCCCTTGCCGACGCCGAGCGTCTCGGTGAGCGCCGAGCCGGAGGACTCGTGGCACATGTTGGAGCAGTCCGGCAGGTTGTTGGTGCCGAGCCGGCGGGCGAGGAGCTGGTAGGCGAACGCGGCCTCGTTGCTGGTCCGGCCCGAGGTGTAGAACGCGGCGCCGTCCGGGGTGTCCAGGGCGCGGAGCTCCTCGGCGATCAGCGCGAAGGCGTCGTCCCAGGAGACCGGGGTGTAGTGGGTGGCGCCCTCGTCGAGCAGCATCGGACCGGTGAGGCGGCCCTGCTGGCCGAGCCAGTAGCCGGAGCGCCCGGCCAGTTCGGCGACCGGGTGGGCGGCGAAGAACTCGGCGCGGATCCGGCGTTCGGTCGCCTCCTCGGCGACGGCCTTGGCGCCGTTCTCGCAGAACTCGGCGGTGTGCGTCTTGCCCGGTTCGGGCCAGGCGCAGCCGGGGCAGTCGAAGCCGTCGGGCTGGTTGACCTTGAGCAGGGTGGAGAGGGTGCGGCGGGCGCCCATCTGCTCGGCGGCCATCCGCAGGCTGTGGCCGACGGCGGGCAGCCCGGCCGCGGCGTGCTGGGGCGCCGACACCCGGGGGGCGTCTTGCGCCGGATCGCTCTGCGGGGCCTGCTTGGCCATGACTGCGCTCCTCGGATCGTTCGGCCCGCAGCTCCTTCGCGGGGGCCTGGGCCCATCCTTCCATCCGTTCGGGTGACGGGGGCCGGCGCGACGGCCGTCGTGGTAGGGCGCGCCGGGCGGTCGGAGGAAGAAGGCCGCAGGTGGGACGCGTCGCGGGCGGCCCGCCGGCGTGCGCGCGTGGGCCGGCGCGCGGGGCCCGGTGGGGAGGGGGCGGGACCGGGGTCCGCCCCCCTTCCCACCGGGGCGCTCAGACCGCGACGGCCGAGCCGGTCCGGGCCAGCGTGCAGAGCAGGGCCCGTGCGGCGGCGTCGTTCTGGCGGAAGCCGGGCGAGTCGGTGCGCGGGCGGGCGAAGGCGGCGGCGGCCCGGAGGCTGGTGTGCGGGCCGAGGGCGGTGCGGCGCGGGTGCGGTCCGTCGTCGAGGGCCGGGTCGAGGACGCGGCTGTCACCCGGCCGGATGGTGAGCAGTCCGGAGCGGTGGGTGTACTCCTCGTCGGTGACGACCTCCTCGACGATGCGCCCGGTGCGGTGCAGGTCGCGCAGCAGGGGGTCGCGGGTGCGGGTCAGGGCGTGCTTGGGCAGGTACGCCTCGACGAGCGCGGTGGCGGTGACGGTGTGGCCGGGCACGGTGGCGCCGGAGGCCCGCCAGGTGCCACCGGCCTCGTCCCGTTCGACCCTGACGCCCGCGCCGAGGAAGCGGACCACGCCGGCCTCGGAGAGCGCGAGCAACTGGCGCAGCCGGAAGCCGGGCGGCCCGGAGGCGAGGTAGCTGAAGTAGCCGAAGAACCACTCGTCGACGTCCTCGGCGACCGAGCGGGCGGTGAGCCGGCCGGAGGCGAGTACCCGGGGCAGCTGGCCGAAGAGCGAGAGCAGGGCGAGGAAGGCGCCGAGGTCGGCGCTGTACGCGGGGTCGGCGCGGCGGTCGACGTCCTCGGTGATGTAGCGGCGCAGGTGGGCCTGGAGTTCTTCGTCGCTGCCGAGTTCGAGGCCGGCGAGGGGGAAGTCGAGGCGTTCGAGGTCGAGCCGGTCGGCCGGGTCGGGGACGGCGCGTTCGACCAGGGCGCTCAGTTCGGGGGAGTACCAGTCGTGGGCGTCGTAGCCGGCGAGGAAGTCCGCCCAGGGCAGTGCGGTGCGTTCCGGGTGGGCGTGGAACAGCTCGTGGTAGTGGCCGAAGCCGATGTCCTTGGCCATCAACGGCCAGACCTGGCGCCGTAGTTCGATCGGTCCGGGCCGGTCGAGCAGGGCGTCGACGGCGGTCGCGTCGAAGTAGCGGGGGAGCGGCGCGCGCGGGCCCTGGAGCCGGTAGTCGGTCTTGGAGTGGTAGGGCACGCCGCGTCGCGAGCCGACGTGGATCACCGGCTCCCGGCCGGAGGGGCGGTAGACCAGGCCGTCGTCGGTCCGGTCGAAGCGTCCGCCGCGGCCCTCGGTGAGCAGCGAGACCAGGTCGACGAAGGCGAGCCCGAAGCCGCGCAGCACGGTGTGCTCGCCGGGGGCGATGCCGTCGAGGTCGGCGTCGGCGGAGAAGGCGGGCGGCAGGTGGTAGCGGCCGTGCCGGGCGGCGAACTCGGCGTCGGCGGAGTACCGGGGGTCCGGGGCGGAGTCGAGGTGGCCGAGGGTGAGGACGACGTGGTCGGCGGTGAGGACCCGGTCGGTGAGGTGGACGAGCTGCGGGCCGTCGACCGGCCCTTCGATGCGGTGCGCGGTGTCCCGGTGGACGGTGACGGTGACGTGCGGCGGCAGGTCGGCGACGGCGCGGCGGAACACCCAGTCCAGGTAGGCGCTCTGGGCCCGCCGGGTGGGGAAGTCGGTGGGTGCCAGGGTGCGCAGCTCGGCCAGCACGGTCGGGTCGGTCAGTTCCCGGTAGGGCTCGAACTCCTCGATGTGGGAGGCCCATTCGGCGAGGGAGGGGCCGGGGCGGACCGGTCCGTCGATGGTGGAGCGTTCGTCGGTGAACATCGTGACGTCCTCGGCCATCGAGTTCATCCGGAGCAGGGGGGACTGCTCGTGGCGCCAGATCCGGCCGGCGCCGGGCGGGTACGGGTCGACCAGGTGGATGTGCAGCGGGCGGTCGGCGGGCAGCAGCTCGGCGGCGTTGGCGGCGATCCGCTCCAGGAGTCCGGTGCCGCGCGGGCCGGCGCCGACGACGACCAGGGTGCTCTCGGCGGTCATCGGGCCGCCCCCTTCGCGGAGGCGTGACCGGAGCCCGGGCCGGTGCCGGTGTCGGAGCCCGGGCCGGTGCCGGAGCCCGGGGCGGTGTCGCCGCCGCCGGTGTCGGCGTCCGCCGCGGCGCGCAGTCGCCGGTACGCGGTCCGGGCCTTCTGCAGCGGAGTGGGCGGCAGGCCCTCCCGGGTGGCGCCCTTCGCGTAGTGCCGTTCGACGTAGTACTGGCCGACGGAGAGGACGGTGGTGATCACGATGTACCAGATGGTGGCGACCATCAGCATCGGGATGACCTGGTAGGACTGCAGGTAGACCAGCTGGACCGAGTAGAGCAGGTCGGAGACGGCCAGCACGCTGATGATGCTGGTGCCCTTGAGCGCGCTGATCAGCATGTTCCCGGCGGTGGGCACGATGGAGCGCATCGCCTGCGGGACGATGATCCGCCGCAGCACCCGCAGCCGGCCGATCCCGAGGGCCGAGGCGGCCTCCAGCTGGCCGCGGTCGACGGAGAGGATCCCGCCGCGCACCACCTCGGCGGCGTACGCGGCCTCCAGCAGGGTCAGGCCCACGACGGCCGTCAGGGTGGGGCCGAAGAGGTTGACGGTCTTGACGGTGAGGAACTCCGGGCCGAACGGGATGCCGATGCCCAGGGTCGGGTAGAGCGCGCCGATGTTGAAGAAGAGCAGCAGCTGCACCAGCGCCGGAGTGGAGCGGAAGATCCAGATGTAGACCCAGCTGAGCGTGCGCAGCACCGGGTTGGTGGAGAGCCGCATGGTGGCGAGGACGGTGCCGAGCACGAAGCCGAGGGCGAGGGTGACGGCGGTCAGCCAGAGGGTCAGGGTGAGGCCGTTCAGGACCGAGGTGGCGGTGAACCAGTCGGCCACCACGTCCCACTGGAACGCCTGGTTGCGGACCAGGGAGTTGACGACCATCGCGAAGACCAGCAGGGCGACGGCGGCGGAGACCCACTGGCCGGTCCGGCGGCGGGCGACGATCCGGGCGTCGGCCGCCGTGGCGTCGGTGGCGGCGGCCGGTGGTGGTGCGGCGGTGGTGGCGGTGAGGGCGGGAGCGGGGAGGACGTCCTGCGGGGTGGCCATGCGGAGGCTCCAGGCGGGAGGGCGGAGATGCGGGCAGGCGGGGGGCACGGCGTGGTCACGTACGGCCGTTGCGGCCGGCCCGCGTCCCTCAACACGGCCGGCCCTGCACTGCACTCCTCCGTGATCGTACGCATGAGCGATCGGCGGCTGTCAAGGGTGGTGCGCCGGGGCCCCGGGCCGCGTCGCGGGGCGACAGGAGATCGCAACAGAGCGGTAATGGAGGGTGGTTGACGCCATGCATGGTTCACTGCTCAACTTGGGTCCATGTACGCCGAGCAGCCCCTGGTCACCCGCGACCACATCGACTTCGGTCGAGTGTGGTCCGCGGCGTGTCGCGGCTGACCCGGCAGCGGGCCGTCCAGCCGGCCCCGTCCTCCTGCGGAGGACCTTCCCTCGGTGCCCCGTCGCGGGCCGGGAGAGCCGTCGTCACCTGACGGTTCGTTTGGCGCACGCTGCCGCCGCCCCTCTCCTCCCCAGCTCTGCGCTCCGGCAGTCTCCCCTCCCGCCCCGGCCGACCGGTCATGCACGCCACCCCGCACACCCGGGCGGTCCCGCTCACCCGCGACCCGTTCACCGGGGACCCGTTCACTGGGGACCCGCCCACCCGGCCACCGCACCGCCACCACCCCGTACGCGCCCGTCCAGCACCACGGCCCGGCCCCGCCAGGGCCCTCTCCGGCCTGCCCACCCGCAGCCCACCGGACCGCGCACGACCCGAAAGGTTCCACCACCATGCCCGTCGAATTCCTCGGCATAGCCGCCACCGGCGACGGTTCGGAGACCACCGCCCGCACCACGGCCGCCTTCGACCGCGACTACACCCTGCGGCTGGCCCGCGCCCACGAGGACCACGGCTGGGACCGTGTGCTCTTCGCCTACGGCGCCGGTGCCCCCGACCCGGCACCCGCCGCGGCCTTCCTCGCCTCGCGCCTCGACAAGCTGCAGATCCTGCTCGCCCACCGGCCGAACGTGTCCTACCCGACCTTCGCCGCCAAGACCTTCGCCACCCTCGACCGGATCAGCGACGGCCGGCTCACCGTCCACTTCATCACCGGCGGCAACGACCACGAGCAGCAGCGCGAGGGCGACTTCCTCACCAAGGACGAGCGGTACGCCCGCACCCGGGAGTACATCGGCATCGTCAAGAAGGCGTGGACCAGCCGGGAGCCCTTCGACCACGAGGGCGAGTACTACCGGTTCAACGACTTCGTCTCCGACGTCTTCCCGGTGCAGCAGCCGCGCCCGGGCGTCTCCTTCGGCGGCTCCTCGGAGGCGGCCTACGCGGCCGGCGGCGCCGAGGCGGACATCTTCTGCCTCTGGGGCGAGCCGCTGGCCCGGACCGCCGAGCAGATCGAGCGCGTGAAGGAGGCGGCGCGGGCCGCCGGGCGGAGCGACGTGCCGCGGATCCAGGTGGCGTTCCGGCCGATCATCGCGCCGACCGAGGAACTGGCCTGGGAGAAGGCGCACCGGACGGTCGACGCGATCAAGGCCCGCCGGGAGGGCGGCGAGCTGGTCCGCCGCGGGCAGCCGCAGGGCACCGCCCCCGAGAACACCGGCTCCCGGCGACTGCTGGAGATCGCCGAGGCCGGTGAGCGGTACGACCGGGCGCTGTGGACCCCGACCGCCGCCGCCACCGGCGGGGCCGGCAACTCCAACGCGCTGGTCGGCACCCCGGAGACGGTCGCCCAGGCGCTGCTCGACTACTACGACCTCGGCGTGGACATCCTCTCGGCGCGCGGCTACGACCTGATCGGCGACACCATCGACTTCGGCCGGCACGTGATCCCGATCGTCCGCGAGGAGGTCGCCAAGCGGGACGCCGAGAAGGCGGCCAGGGCCGAGCGGGACGAGCGGGACCGGCAGCAGCTGATCGCGGTGCAGGCGTGAGCGGCGCCGGCCCCGGCACCGGCCTCGACGTCGAGGTCCGCCGGGTCACCATCGACGACCCGCTCGTCGAGCCGCTGCTGCGCGAACTCACCGAGGAGTACGTCCGCCGGTACGGACCGTCCGCGCACAGCGAGATGACCCGCTACCCGGCCGACAGCTGGACCGAGCCGGACGGCGTGCTGCTGATCCTCCTGGAGGACGGCGAGCCGGTGGCGGGCGGCGCGTACAAGCGGTACGACGAGCGGACCGCCGAGGTGAAGCGGATGTGGACGCACTCGGCGCACCGCCGCCGGGGCCTGGCCCGCCGGGTCCTGGTCGAGCTGGAGCGGGCCGCCGCGGCGGTCGGCTACAGCCGGATCTTCCTCACCACCGGGCCGCTCCAGCCGGAGGCCAAGGAGCTGTACCTGGCCACCGGCTACACCCCGCAGTTCGACGTCGGGGCCGACCCGCTGACCATCGGCCCGCTGCCGTTCGAGAAGGACCTGCGGTGAGCCCGACCGCACCGGTTCACCGCTGCACCGCCCGAGCACCCAGCCGCACCGGAGCACCCAGCCGCACCGAGACACCGTCCCGCACCGAGACACCGTCCCGCACCGAAGCCGCGCCCGGCACCGAAGCCGAGTCCCGCACCGAAGCACCGAAGCACCGAAAGGCACCAGCCCCCGTGAGAACCACCACCGCCCGCCGCCTGCTCGCGTCGACCGCCCTGCTGCCGATCCTGGTGCTGGCCGCGTGCGGCTCGGACCCGAAGAGCGGGGGCACGCCGGGCCCCGGCGGGCAGGCCGTCTCCGCCGCCGCCGAGGACCTGATCTCCGGTCTCAAGAAGTCGGACGCCGCCGCCGCCCTGCTTCCCGCGGAGGTCCGCGCCGCCGGGACGGTCAAGTTCGGCTCCTCGTTCGGCGCCCCGCCCAGCGCGTTCTACGCCGACCAGGCCACCAAGAAGGCCGCCGGGCTCGACATCGACTTCTCCGACGCGGTGGCCAAGCTGCTCGGCCTGACCGTGCAGCGCGAGGAGGCCGCCTTCGAGACCATCCTCCCCGCGCTGGGCAGCGGCAAGTACGACGTCGGCACCGGCAACTTCGGCGTCACCGCGACCCGGCTGAAGACCATCGACTTCGTCACCTACATCGACGACGGCCAGGGCTTCGCGGTCAAGAAGGACAACACGAGCATCCAGCCGGTCACCGACCTGGTCCAGCTGTGCGGCCTGACCATCGGCACCGGCGCCGGCACCACCTTCGAGACCACCCTCAACGCCAAGAAGAACGTCTGCACCGACGCCGGCAAGAAGCCCTACGAGGTGAAGGCGTTCAGCGACGCCGGCGCCGCGCTGACCAGCCTCCAGCAGGGCCGGGTGGACATCTCGATGTCCACCATCAACGGTCTGCGCTACCAGGCCTCCCAGGAGGCGTCCGGCACCAAGTTCCTCGGGGAGTTCCACCGGCTGGACGTCGGCTTCGCGTTCAAGAAGGGCTCCACGCTCACCCCGGCGTTCCAGGCGGCGGTCAACCAGCTGATCAAGGACGGCAGCTACGAGCGGATCCTGAAGAAGTGGGGGGTGGCCGACTCGGCCATCAAGGAGTCCCAGATCAGCCCGCCCGAGCACGCGTGACCCCCTGTCCGGGCCCCGGGGCCCTTGGAGGAATCCCACCATGACCGTCACCACCACGACCCCGGCCGTTCCGGCCGCCCCCGGGAAGTCCGCGGGCAGACCGGACACCGCCCCGCTCGACCTCGGCGAACTCGCGGAGCTGCGCACCGTCCGCGCCCGGCACCCCTGGCGCTGGGCGGCCGGTGTCGCCGCGCTCGTCGTGCTCGCCCAGTTCGCCCACGGGCTGGCCACCAACCCCGGCTGGGACTGGGCGACGTTCCGGGTCTACTTCTCCGCCGACACCATCCTGCGAGCGGTCGGCCGGACCGTCGAACTCACCGCCTACGGAACCCTGCTGGGCTTCCTGCTGGGCGCCGTGGTGGCCGCGATGCGGCTCTCCCGCAGCGCGATCCTGCAGTCCATCGCCTGGGCGTACGTCTGGGCGTTCCGCTCGATCCCGCTGATCGTCCAGCTGGTCTTCTGGTTCAACCTGTCGTACCTCTACAAGACGTTCGGCATCGGCATCCCGTTCGGCCCGACCTTCGGCGACTTCGAGACGATCGGCGTGCTGGGCGCGCTCGGCGCGGCCGTGCTCGGCCTCGGGCTGCACCAGGCCGCGTTCGCCGCCGAGATCATCCGCGGCGGCATCATCGCCGTCGACGCGGGCCAGCGGGAGGCCGCCGCCGCGCTGGGCGTGCCGCGCTGGCGCCAGGCCTGGCGGATCGTGCTGCCGCAGGCGATGCGCGGCATCCTGCCGTCCGCCGCCAACGAGGTGATCTCGCTCTTCAAGGGCACCTCGGTGGTCTACGTGATGGCCATCGGCGAGCTCTTCTACCAGGTCCAGGTGGTCTACGGACGCACCGGCCGGGTGGTGCCGATGCTGATGGTCGCCACCGTCTGGTACGTGCTGCTCACCACCGTGCTGTCGATCGGCCAGTACTACGTCGAGCGCTACTTCGCCCGGGGCGCCGACCGGACCCCGCCGCCCACCCCGCTCCAGCGGGCCCGGACCTTCGTCCAGGGCCTGCGGGCCCGCACCAGCACCGTCGAGACCGCCCCCGGAGGACGCTCGTGACCACCGCCGTCGAGAAGCCCGCCCCCGCCGCGGAGCCCATGGTGCAGGTCCGCGGCCTGTACAAGAGCTTCGGCCCGCAGGCCGTGCTGCGCGGCGTCGACCTCGACGTCGCGGTCGGCTCGGTGACCGTGGTGCTCGGTCCGTCCGGCTCCGGCAAGTCCACCCTGCTGCGGTCGATCAACCACCTGGAGAAGCTCGACAGGGGCTTCGTGGCGATCGACGGCGAGCTGATCGGCTACCGCCGGTCGGGGGACCGGCTGCACGAGCTGAAGGAGCGCGAGGTCCTGCGGCAGCGGACCAACATCGGGTTCGTCTTCCAGAACTTCAACCTCTTCCCGCACCTGACCGTGCTGGAGAACATCGTCGAGGCGCCGGTCAGCGCGCTGCGCCGGCCCAAGGCCGAGGCCCGGGCCCGGGCCCGGGAACTGCTCGACCGGGTGGGCCTGGCCGACCGGGAGGACGCCTACCCGCGCCAGCTCTCCGGCGGCCAGCAGCAGCGGGTGGCGATCGCCCGCGCGCTCGCGCTGGACCCGAAGGTGCTGCTCTTCGACGAGCCCACCTCGGCGCTCGACCCGGAGCTGGTCGGCGAGGTGCTCGACGTCATCAAGGACCTCGCCCGGGGCGGCACCACGATGATCGTGGTCACGCACGAGATCGGCTTCGCCCGCGAGGTCGCCGACACCGTGGTCTTCATGGACGACGGCCTGGTGGTCGAGCAGGGCTCCCCGGCGGCCGTCCTCGACGACCCGCAGCACGAGCGGACCAGGGCCTTCCTGGCCAAGGTCCTCTGAGCCGAGGTCCTCCGAGCCGAGGTCCTCCGAACCACCACCCTCCCGAACGACCCCCTTCCATCCGCAGGAGTTCCGCCATGTCCCTACCCCGTCGCGCCCTCGTGACCGCCGCCGCCGCGCTCGCCGCCGCCCTCACCCTGGCCGCCTGCGGCAGCTCCTCGGACGCGACGGCGGAACTCGCCCCCGCGAAGGGCAGCACCGCGCCGAACGGCACCACGGTGAACCTCACCCCGGACCAGAACCGGGTGACCACGCCCAAGGTGGACGCCATCGCGGCGCTGGTGCCGGAGGAGATCAGAAAGCGGGGCACACTGACCGTGGTCGACTCGCTCGGCACCACCCCGCCGCTGGACTTCTACGCCAACGACGACAAGACCATCATCGGCGTCGAGCCGGACATCGCCTCGCTGGTCGGCAACGTGCTGGGCCTCAAGGTCGAGTTCAACCCGGTCTCCTGGGAGAACATCTTCGTCGGCCTGGACAGCGGCAAGTACGACGTCGGCATCTCCAACATCACCGTCACCGAGGCCCGCAAGGAGAAGTACGACTTCGCCACCTACCGCCTCGACATCCTCGGCTTCGAGGCCAAGAAGGGCAGCGGCTGGAAGGTCACCGGGCCCAAGGACATCGCCGGCAAGACCGTCGCCGTCTCGTCCGGCACCAACCAGGAGAAGCTGCTGATCTCCTGGAACGAGGAGAACGTCAAGAACGGTCTGAAGGCCGCCGACATCAAGTACTTCCAGAGCTCGTCCGACTACTACCTGGCGCTCTCCTCCGGCCGGATCGACGCCTACGTCGGCCCCAACCCGGTGGCCGCCTTCCACGGCGTGCAGACCGGCGAGACCGAGGTGATCGGCACCTACTCGGGCGGCGGCGCCGACGTGCTCGGCAAGATCGGGGCCACCACGAAGAAGGACAACGGCCTGGTCCAGGCGCTCAACGGCGCGATCAACGAGGTCATCAAGAACGGCACCTACGGCCAGGTGCTGAAGCGCTGGGGGCTGGACGCCGAGGCCGTCCCGACCTCCGAGGTCAATCCGGTCGGCCTGCCCAAGCCCAAGGCCTGACCCGTTCACCTCCAGGCCTTCCCCCACCGCTATCGTGACCCGGTCAGGATGAACGGCGTTCGATTCCGGCGGACTTGGGGGAAGGCATGAAGGCGGACGATGTCGTGGGCGGCCGCTACCGGCTGGACCGGGAGCTCGGTCAGGGCGGCTTCGGCGTGGTGTGGGCCGCCTACGACGAGACCATCGGCCGGTCGGTCGCGCTCAAGGTGCTCTCCGAGGAGAAGGCCACCGACGACGAGGCGGTCAGCAGGTTCGTCCGCGAGGCCAAGACCGTCGGCGGCCTCTCCAACCCGCACATCGTCACCCTGCACGACTACGGCCGGGTGCAGGACGGCTCCCGCTGGACGCACTACCTGGTGATGGAGCTGGTCCGGGGCCGTCCGCTCTCCGCGCTGCTCCGCGACGGCACCCCCGACCTGACGCTCTCCCTCAAGTGGGTGCGGCAGGTCTGCAAGGCGCTGGACGCCGCGCACCGCTCGGGCGTGGTGCACCGGGACATCAAGCCCGAGAACATCATGATCGCCGACACCGGCGAGGCCAAGGTGCTGGACTTCGGCATCGCCCGCCTGCTCACCCAGTCCGGCAGCGGGCTCACCTCCACCGGCGTGGTCATCGGTACCCCGCCGTACCTGGCGCCCGAGTGCTGGGCCGGCGGGCACATCGACGGCCGGACGGACCTGTACGCGCTCGGCGTGCTGCTCTACCAACTCTCCACCGGCCGCCGTCCGTTCAACGCCGGCTCGGCGGTCACCATGATGTTCCAGCACCTCAACGAGGCCCCGCCGCCGCTGCGCACCGCGGACCCGGCGCTCGACCGGCTGGTCCTGCAGCTGCTCGCCAAGGACCCGGCCGACCGGCCCGCCGACGCGGCGGAGGTCCGCCGGCGGCTGCGCGACGTCAGGCTCGGCCCCGACCCGGAGCAGCTACGGACCAGGGCCGACGACGCCTGGCGGCGCGGTGCGGCCGGCTCGCCGGACCGGGCCGTCGAGCAGCTGACCGCGCTGATCCCCGAGTTCGCCCGGGCCTTCGGACCGGCCGACCCGCGGACCCTGCGGACCTGCCACGACCTGGCGCTCTGGCTGGCCCGCTCGGGCAGCCCGGGGGCGGCCGTCGCGCTGCTGCGCGACCTGGTGCCCGCCCTGGACGGCCACGAGCGGGCCCGTGCCGACGTCGAACGCGACCTGGACCGCTGGGAGCGCGAGACCCTGCTCGCGGGCCCCGGCCCGGCCCGGCCGCTAGTGCTGGCCCAGCTGCTCGACGGCACGCCGCAGCACGGCTGAGCCGTCCTCGACGACCGGGTCGCCGTGTCCGAACAGCACCGTCCGGGAGTCCAGCGCGGCCAGCCGGCGGAACGACTCGACGGCCAGGGCCGGGTCGGCGTTGAAGACGCCGGGCATGGTCCGGCCGTCCACGTTGGCCGCGACGTCCCCGGTGAACAGCACGCCGGGGCCGGGCAGGTGCAGGGCGATCGAGCCGGCGGTGTGCCCCGGCACGTGCACGACGACCGCGCCGCCGCCGAAGCCGAGCACCTCGCCGTCCTCGACCTCGCGGTGCACCTCGCACGGCGGGGCCGGTGGACGCGGCGGAAGGCTGTCCCAGATCTGCTGCTCGAAGGGGCTCAGCACGAACGGCGCCTCGTCCTGCTCGCCGCGGATCACCGGTGCCTCCAGCCGGTGCGCGATTACCTCGGCGCCCAGCCGCTTCGCCAGCTCGGCCGCCGAGCCGATGTGGTCCTCGTGGTAGTGGGTGAGCACGACGGTGCGCAGCGCGGCCGGGTCGGCGCCGACGGCGCGGATCCCCGCCTCGATCGCGTCGGCCTGCCCGGCGATGCCGGTGTCGACCAGGGTCAGCGTGCCGTCCTCGTCGCGCCAGAGGTAGACGAGGCCGAAGTCCAGGGTGATGAGGGTCAGTTCGGGGCGTATGCGGGTGATCTCCATGCCGGAATCCTGGACCGCGGGGCGGTCGTTCAGTCCTCGTGTTCGCCTTGGGCGTGGGGTTTTCGCCGTCGGCGTGACGGCGGGCGGGGAGAGCGGGGAGGGCGCGATCCGGGCGGCGGCGGGGCGGCGGCGGGGTGGCGGCGGGGTGGCGGCGGGGTGCCCGCGGGGGGTGCCGGGCGGGGGTTCGCGGGGTGCCCGGGGGTGCCCGCGGGGTGTCAACCGTGCGGGCGGCCGAAAGGCGGGGCCCGGGCCCGGGCGGGTTGGGAGGATTTCGCCGACCGGGACGGTCTGGTCCCGGGGTGCGGGCCGTTGATATACCTCCTGGACAAGAGGCCGGCGCGGTCCGCGACCGCCCCGGTGACCTGCGACGAACTAGATGGTGAGGCTCAGATGAAGCTCCTCCGTGTCGGCCCGCCGGGCGCCGAGCGCCCGGTCGTGCTGGGTCAGGACGGCACCGCGTACGACCTCTCCGGGGTGACCGCGGACATCGACGGCGGGTTCCTCGCCGGGCTGGACGACGCCGGCCTGGCCGAACTGGCCGGCGCGGTGACGGCCGGGCGGCTGCCGGTCACCGACATCGCCGGCCGGCGGGTCGGCGCGCCGGTCGCCCGGCCGGGCAAGGTGGTCGGCATCGGGCTCAACTACCGCGACCACGCGGCCGAGGCCGGCGCGCCGGTCCCGGACGAGCCGGTGATCTTCCTCAAGCCGAGTTCCACCGTGGTCGGCCCGTACGACGAGGTGCTGGTGCCGCGCGGCGGCGAGAAGACGGACTACGAGGCGGAGCTGGCGGTGGTGATCGGCCGCACCGGCCGCTACCTGGAGGACCACGCGGCGGCGGCCGGGGTGATAGCCGGGTACACCATCGCCAACGACGTCACCGAGCGGGCGTTCCAGTTCGAGCGCGGCGGCCAGTGGGACAAGGGCAAGTCGGCGGAGACCTTCACCCCGCTCGGGCCCTGGCTGGTGACGGCGGACGAGGTGGCGGACCCGCAGCGGCTCCCGCTGCGGCTCTGGGTCAACGGCGAGCTGCGGCAGGACGGCTCCACCGGGCAGATGATCTTCCCGGTGCTGGAGCTGGTCCGCTACGCGAGCCAGTTCATGGTGCTGGAGCCGGGCGACGTCCTCGTCACCGGCACCCCGGCCGGCGTCACCCTCGGCCGCCCGGGCACGCCCTTCCTGGCACCGGGCGACATCGTCGAGATCGAGATCGACGGGCTCGGCCGGCAGCGCCAGGTGCTCGGCAAGGCCTGAGCGCCCGCGCACCCGACCCTTGGCACGGGGGTCGGAGGTCGGGGTCCGGGTTCGGGGACGGCGACGGCGACGCACGGAACGGAGGGCCGGAGGGCCGGAGGGTCCGGCCGGTCCGGGGCAGAGGTCCGACGCTGCACAGGCAGGGCACACGCAGGCAGGGCACACGCAGGGCACAGGCAGGCAGAGCACGCGCAGACGGGGCACCCGGAGGCGGGTCAGCGCGGGGAGAGGATCTCCCGCAGCCGCGCCGTCCGGGGCGAGTCCTCGCCCTCCAGGGCCAGCAGCGCCGTCAGCACCCCGGCGGTCTGCGGATCGTGCAGCGCCGACGCCGCGGCCATCGCCACGAACTGGTCCACCAGCCACTCCCGCAGCTCGGAGACCGGCAGCGCCCGCCCTTCGTCCAGCCAGCTCAGCGAGGCGCCCTCGACCACCGCGATCCACGAGCGCACCAGCAGGGTCAGCAGCGGTCCGGCCTCGCGGACCCCGAGGTGCCGCAGTGTCCGCTTCAGCGCGGCCCGCCGGACGTCGTCCACGATCGCCGAGGTCCGCGCCGTCTCCACCACCGAACCGCCGCGCAGCAGCGCCGAGTAGCCGGCGCCGTGCTCCTCGACGAAGGCGAAGTACCGCTCCAGCACGGCCGACAGCTGCTCGGTCGGGGTGCCGGCGAGCGGTACCGCGAACCGTCCGGTCAGCTCCTCGGCCGCGCTGCGCAGCGCGGCCTCGTACAGCTGCTGCTTGCCGCCCGCGAAGTAGCGGTACACCAGCGGCCGGGAGGCCCCGGCGGCCTCCGCGACGTCGTCCAGGCCGACCTCCTCGGGCGGCCGCGTGGCGAACAGCTCCAGGGCCACCTCGATCAGCTGCTCCCGCCGCTGCTGCACCGGCAGCCGCCGGTATCCGGCCCGCCGCGGCCGGGCCGGCTCGGGTGCGGGCGGGACGGGCGCTGAGCTGGCTTCCATGGCGGCCAGCGTAGTCGCCGCGGGCCGGATGGGATCCGGCCGTGCACCGATCTTCCGAACGGGCGTTTGCGGACGTCGCGGGCCCGGTGCCGGGCGGGCCGGTCCGGAGGCGGGCGGCCGCGCGACCACCGAGGATGGGACCGATCGTCCGCGCTACCGAGGAGGGCCCGCCGGATGGCGCAGTCGCCGGGACGGGGGAGTCGGGCCGGCGGGCTGCGCGGGTTGCCGCGCGGGGTGGTGCGGTGGGTCCGCTCGGCCCCCGGGACGTACCTGTGGCTGCTGCTCCTCGGGGTCACCAGCTTCGTGGTGGCGCGGACGGACCCGGCCACCCTGGACTGGTTCCTGGCCGCTCGCTCGACCAACCTCGACCAGTTGCGCGAGCGGCCGGTGCACGCCCTCGTGGCCAGCGCGCTCTGGACCGAGCAGGCGAGCTGGCCGTCGTACGCCGTCCTCTTCACCCTGTTCCACGCCAACGCCGAGCGCTGGCTGGGGACGTTGCGCTGGTTCACGGTCGCCGCGACCGCGCACGTGCTGGCCACGCTGGTGAGCGAGGGCGTGGTCGCCTGGGGGATCGTCCGGGGCAGCCTGCAGCGGAGCATGGCCGAGACCGTGGACGTCGGTGTCTCGTACGCGCTGGCCGGCGTGGTCGCCGTGCTCACCTACCGGTTCGCCGGCCGCTGGCGCGCGGTGTACGGGGGAGGGGTGCTGCTCTTCTACGGTCTGCCGCTCGCCGTCTCGCACACGTTCACGGATCTCGGGCACTTCAGCGCCGTCCTGATCGGCCTCTGTTTCTTCCGCTTCGCGCGCGGACGGCCGGTCTGGGACCCGGGTGCGGCCCTGCGCAGGTGGCGGGTCCGCCACCTGCCCGGCTGAACGTTCCGGCGAAAACCGGTCGTTCGTCCGAATTGGCCGGTCCATGCCACTCGTCAGGGGCTTGCAATCGGCTCCGGCCGCGAAATGATGTCCGGATGGCTGAACTGATCACCTCCGACGGCACCACCCCCCGCCGTATCGCGGACGACCACGTGCGGGAGCTCGCGGAGCTCGACCCGCTGACCGCGGTGTACCTGGGACTCAACCCCGAGGACGACCGCCTTCCCGACCTCTCCCCGGCCGGCGCCGAGACGATCGCCGCGCTGGGCCGCCGCACCCTCGCCCGGCTCGACGCGGCCGAGGCGGCGCTGGACGCGGCCGAGGCGGCCGGCACCCCCCGGGACGAGGCCGAACGGCGCTGCGCCCGCCTGCTGCGCGAGCGGCTCACCGCCGAGCTCGCCGTGCACGACGCGGGGGAGGTCTACCGGGCGGTGCGCAACCTCGGCTCGCCGGTGCACAACGTGCGCGAGGTCTTCACCCTCATGCCCACCGACACCGAGGAGCAGTGGCAGGTCCTCGGCCGCCGTCTCGCCCGGGTACCGGCCGCGCTCACCGGCTACCGCGAGACCCTCGACGAGGGCATCCGGCGCGGCCTGCTCTCCGGCCCCCGCCAGGTCACCACCGTGGCCGGCCAGCTGGGCGAGTGGCTGGCGGGCGACGTGCCCGGCGGCTGGTTCGGCGAGCTGGTCCAGGACGCCCCCGAGGCGCTGCGCGCGGGCCTCGCCGAGCACGCCGTGGCCGCCGCCGGGGCGCTCGCCGAGCTGCGCGACTGGCTGCGCGACGTCTACGGTCCGGCCGCCGCCGACGTCTCCGACACCGCCGGCCGTGAGCGCTACGCCCGCTGGGTCCGCTACTGGACGGGCGCCGACCTCGACCTCGACGAGGCGTACGCGTGGGCCTGGGAGGAGTTCCACGACCTGAACGCCCAGATGCAGGCCGAGGCCGAGAAGGTGCGGCCCGGCGCCGCCCCGATGGAGGCCATGAAGTGGCTGGAGAGCGACGGCCCCGCGCTGCACGGCGCCGAGGCCGCCCGCACCTACCTCCAGGGCCTGATGGACCGGGCGATCGCCGACCTCCAGGGCACCCACTTCGACCTGGCCGAGCCGATCACCCGGGTCGAGTCGATGATCGCCCCGGCCGGCAGCGCCGCCGCGCCGTACTACACCGCCCCCTCGCTGGACTTCACCCGCCCCGGCCGCACCTGGCTGCCCACCCTCGGCCGCGAGCGCTTCCCCCAGTGGGACCTCGTCTCGACCTGGTACCACGAGGGCGTTCCCGGCCACCACCTGCAGCTCGCGCAGTGGAGCTACGTCGCCGACCGGCTCTCCACCTACCAGGTCAGCGTCGGAGGGGTGAGCGCCAACCTGGAGGGCTGGGCGCTGTACGCCGAGCGCCTGATGGACGAGCTGGGCTACCTGACCGACCCGGGCCACCGGCTCGGCTACCTCAACGCCCAGATGATGCGGGCGCTGCGGGTCATCGTCGACATCGGCATGCACGCCGGCCTCGACTTCCCCGCCGACTCGCCGTACCGGGCGGGCGAGCCGGTCGCGCCGGACGCCGCGCGCGAGTTCTTCGGCCTGTACTGCGGGCTGTCGGCCGACTTCCTGGACAGCGAGCTGGTCCGCTACCTGGGCATGCCCGGCCAGGCGATCGGCTACAAGCTGGGCGAGCGCGCCTGGCTGCGGGGCCGGGCCGCCGCCCGGGCGGCGCACGAGGCGCGCGGCGAGGTGTTCGACCTCAAGGCGTGGCACATGGCGGCGCTGTCGCAGGGCTCGCTGGGCCTGGACGACCTGGTCGCGGAGCTGTCGGCGCTGTAGGCGCGGCGGACCCCGCGCCCGAGGCGCGGGACCGCTCGGTGGCCCCCGGGGTGTCAGCCCCGGGGGCCCCGCACGTTCCGGCCCCGGGCCGTCCGGCCCTGAGGTCTCCCGGGTCCTCGGGCCGTCCGGAGCACGTGGTCGGCGTCCGGCCCGGGGCGTCCGTCCTCCGGCCCGGGAGCCGCTCGTCCTCCGGTCCCGCACCTCTGGTTCTTTGGTCCTGTTTCACCCTATTTGGTGAGCTTTTTCCTTGCCATCCGCCCGAACGCGCGTTTGGCTGGAAGTCGACTGCGTGACCTCTCCGCACCCCTCCGGAAAGGCTCCCCCAGTGTCTTCCACTGCTGCCACCCGTCATGAGACGCCGGACCCCCGCCGTTGGTGGGCCCTGGCGGTCATCGCGATCGCCCAGTTGATGATCGTCCTCGACATCACCATCGTGAACATCGCCCTCCCGTCGGCCCAGAAGGACCTCGGCATATCCGACGCCGACCGGCAGTGGGTGATCACCGCCTACACGCTGGCGTTCGGAGGTCTGCTCCTCCTCGGCGGCCGGCTCGGCGACCTCTTCGGCCGCAAACGCGTCTTCACCGTCGGCCTGCTCGGCTTCGCCCTCGCCTCCGCGATCGGCGGCGCCGCGACCGGTCCGGAGATGCTGTTCGGGGCCCGCGCCCTCCAGGGCGCCTTCGGCGCGCTGCTCGCTCCCTCGGCCCTGGGGCTGCTCTCCACCACGTTCACCGACCCGAAGGAACGGAGTACCGCCTTCGGCATCTTCGGCGCGATCGCCGGCGGCGGCGCCGCGATCGGCCTGCTCGCCGGCGGGCTGCTCACCGAGTACCTGAACTGGCGCTGGTGCCTGTTCGTCAACACCCCGATCGCGGTGGTCACCGCCTTCGCCGCCTTCTCCGTGCTCTCCCGCGACCACATCGGCAAGGGCCGGCGGATCAAACTCGACCTGCCCGGTGCGGTGCTCGGCTGCGGCGGCCTGCTCGCCATCGTGTTCGGCACGTCCGAGGCGGTGACCCGGGGCTGGGGCGACTGGCTGGTGCTGGGTTCGCTGATCCTCGGCGTCGTCCTGCTCGTGGTGTTCGTCCTGGTCGAGAAGCGCACCGAACACGCGCTGCTGCCCCTGCACATCGTCGCCGAGCGCAACCGCGGCGGCGGCGCGCTCTCGATCGGCCTGGCCATGATCGGGATGTTCGGCCTGTTCCTGTTCCTGACCTACTACCTCCAGGTCATCAAGGGGTTCTCGCCGGTGATGTCCGGCGTCTCCTTCCTGCCGATGACGGCGGCCATCGTCATCTCCTCCACCGGGTTCGCGGCCCGGCTGATGACGAGGGTGCCGTCCCGCAACCTGATCGGGCCGGGGCTCCTGCTCGCCGCCGCCGGCATGGCCTGGCTGACCCAGATGAAGGTGGACAGCCCGTGGGCCGGCATGGTGCTGCCCGCCGAACTGCTGCTCGGCTTCGGCATGGGCCTGGTCTTCATGCCGTCGATGAGCCTGGCCACCCTCGGCGTCGCGCCCAGCGAGGCGGGCGCCGCATCGGCCACCATCAACTCGGCCCAGCAGGTGGGAGGCTCCTTCGGAACCGCACTGCTCAACACCATCGCGGCCAGCGCCACCGCGAGCTACCTCGCCACCCGGATCTCGGCCGATCCGGGGGTCCAGGCCCAGGGCGCGGTGCACGGCTACGTGGTGGCCACCTGGGTCGCGATGGGCATCCTGCTGGTGGCCGCGCTGATCGCGTTCCTGATGATCGACCACCGGCCTGCGCCGGGTGAGGCCGCCGGCGAGGCGGGCGGCGCCGCCGAGGCCACCGCCACGGCGGGCGCGCAGGCGCCGGGTCCGCGGCAGCGCGCCTCCTGATCCCGGTCCCGCCCGGGCCCGCCGCGAGGTCACGCAGTCACCCTCCGGCGGCCCGGCCCGGTTCCCGTCCACCCCGCCCCGCCCCCGCCTCCCCGGCGGGGGCGGGGCGGCGGGCGATCCGGCGGTCGCGGGCGGCCGGGTGGCGGCGACCGGCTGAATTCTCATCCGGCTCCCAGCCGTGCATCACCGCCCTCCCAGCTCCGACCGCCATAGTCGGAGCGTTCTCGAACCGCCGCCGCCACCGTCACCGACCAGGGCAGGAGCCGACCGGGCATGGGCCAGCACCGCCGCCACCGACCACGCCGCAGCCTCCTGGCCCGCGCCGCGGTGGTCACCACGGCCCTCTCCGTCCTCACCGCCGCCGCCGTCCTCGCGGGCAGCCACGGAGCGACCTCCGAGGCGACCGCCGCCCGGCCGCCCGCCCCGGCGTTCGCGACCGCGGCCCCGGCCGCGCCCGGACTCCCCGCCGCCACCGGAGCGGCCTCGCCCGCCCCCGCGACCGCCGACGCCGCCGGGCCCTCCCCGGCCGCCACCGACCCGCCCGCACCGACGGACGCCACCGCCGCGCCCTCCCCGGTCGGCACCTCCCCGGTCGGCGACTCCCCGGCCGCGACCGCGCCGGGCACCACCGCCGTCGCGCCCGCCACGGCCGAAGCGGCCACCGTCGGCGCACTGTTCACCGGCGGCGTCCGGCCGGGCAACCACTTCTGCACCGCCAGCGTGCTGCACAGCAGCACCGGCAACCTGCTGCTCACCGCCGCCCACTGCCTGGACGACCCGGCCGGCGTCACCTTCGCCCCCGGCTACCGCGACGGCCGGGCCCCGTACGGCACCTGGCGGGTCACCGCCGTGCACACCACCACCGGCTGGTCCCGGGACGGCGACCCGGACGAGGACTTCGCCGTCCTGGAGACCGCCGCCGACGCCTCGGGCCACCGGGTCGAGGAGGTGGTCGGCGCCAACCCGCTCGGCACCGACGAGGACTTCGGCACCACCGTCCGCCTCTACGGCTACCCGTCCGGCAGCGAGGAGCCGCTCCTCTGCACCAACGTGACCGGCCGCCACAGCGCCTACCAGCGGGTCGTCGACTGCCCCGACTACCCCGGCGGCACCAGCGGCGGCCCGTGGATCTCCACCACCACCGGCCGGGTCGTCGGCACCATCGGCGGCTACCAGGAGGGCGGCGACACCCCCGACACCTCGTACAGCGCCTACTTCGACCACACCGTCGCCGCCCTCTACGCGGAGGCGCTCGCCGCGGCCGGCTCCTGACCGCCGTAGCGGCGCCGGTGCAGTCCGAGTGAGCGCACCCGGGCGTCCGCGGACGGCACCGCCGTCGGCCCGCAACAACCGACCGCCCGGAACCAGGCCGCGCGCCAGGCGGCGATCCGGTCCCCGGGGATGCCGCAGCAGCGGACGTAGGTGACCAGGAGCGGCTCCGAGGGCATCCGGAGCCCGGCCAGGACGTCCGCCAGGGTGCTGCGCGGCAGCGCCCCGAAGCCGCCCGTCCGGGCCCGCTCCTGGAGTTCGCGCAGCGAGGGCTGCCCGGCGGCCAGCCGCAGCCGGTGCATGGCCTCCAGCAGGTGGGCCGGTTCGTAGACCAGCTCGACCCGGCGGGCCCGGCCGCCCGGCGGTGCCCGGTCCGGCCGCCGGTCGGCGCGGGCCGTCGCGGTGCCCGCTCCGGTGGCGGCCCGCTCCCAGCGCTGCCGCGCCTCGCGGACCGAGGCCCCGCAGGCCGCCGCGTACGCCTCGACCACCCCCAGCCGGGGCAGTGCGGAGCCGCTGTCGGCCCGTGACAGCGTGGCCGAGGAGCACCCGGACCGGGTGATCCGGCCGGCCATCTGCCGGTAGGTGAGGCCGGACTCCGCGCGCAGGGCGCGCAGCCACTGGGCCAGTTCGTAGTGCGGTGCCGCCGATGGCATCGCATTCTTGCGTCGCGCCATTGCCGCCCTCCCCACGGCGTGCCGCCCGGTCGGCCGGTGTTCCCGGTAGCGGCCGGAACCTGGTCCGACCGGTTCGGCCAGCCGACTGCGGTGCGATGTCGTGAATCGCCTCGAATGACGTTCCGGGTGGTACACGTATGGGTGCGACCACGGTAGTCACCGGGTTCTACCAAGGTCAATGCCCTTTGCCTCTTCTTTGCATCGTCCCGCGTTGTGGGAGATACCACCACAGTGTCTTGCGGGGAGCCGTTGATTCAATTCGTCCGGAATGCGGCGGAACGGATTCCGCCGCCCTGGCCTGGGTGAAGCCGGGCCCGGCGGGCGTCCGGCCGGCGTGATTGTCCGGCGCCGCCGGGCCGAGTGGCTCTTGCGGCAGCCTTTACCGGTCTGTTGGCATTGGCGGCGTCCGCAGCGGTATTTAGGAACTCTCGGAGGAGGCATTATGTCGCCCACGGAAAACGCCGATTTCAACGTCCTGGTCGAGCTGCTCAAGGACGTCAAATCCGGCCTGGAAGACCAGCCGATCACCCAGGCCGACTCGGTGGTCGAGGACCTCGGGCTGGATTCCCTGGACCTTCTTCAGCTGGCCCGGAAAATCAACCGCAGGCTCGGCGTCGACTTCGACCTCGACAGCTGGAACGAGACCGCGGCCGAGCACCGCCGCACGGTCGGCTCGATCCTGGCCGTGGTCGAGGCGGCCCAGCGTGTCTGAGCGGCCCTCGACCGAGTCCGGCACCGGCCGGGTCGCCCTGGTCACGGGCGGCTCGCGCGGCATCGGCGCGGCCGTCGTGCACCGCCTCGCCGCCGAGGGCCTGACCGTGCACCTGGTCTACCGCGAGGCCGAGGAGGCCGCCCGGAACGTCGTCGCCGCCGTCACGGCGGCCGGCGGCCGGGCGGTCGCCCACCGCGCCGACGTCGCGGACGAGAAGCAGGTCGTCGACCTGGTCGAGCGGATCGCCGACCTGGAGGGCGCGCTGCACGTCCTGGTCAACAACGCGGCCGTAATCGACGACCGGCTGGTCGCCGCCACCCCGACCGCGCACTGGGAGCGGGTGCTCCGGATCAACCTGACCGGGCCCTTCCTGGCCTGCCGGGAGGTCCTCCCGGTCATGCTCGACCAGGGGTGGGGCCGGATCGTCAACATCTCGTCCAACTCGGTGCGGATCCCCGGCCCGGGCCAGAGCGCCTACGCGGCCGCCAAGGGCGGGCTGGAGGCACTCACCCGCACGCTGGCCGTCGAGGTCGGCCGCAAGGGCATCCGGATCAACACCGTCGCCCCCGGCAAGGTGCGCACCGAGATGACCGACGCCGTCGCCGAGCGGCTCGGTTCGGACGGCGCCGGCACCCGCTGGGGCCTGCCCGAGGACATCTCCGGCCTGGTCGCCTTCCTGGCGGGGGACGAGGCCGACTACATCCAGGGCCAGACCTTCACGGTGGACGGCGGCCGGCTGGTGATGCGGGCCGCGGCCGGCGCCCGGCCGCGCCGGGCGGGGGTGCCCGCGTGAAGTACTGGGAGGACCTGGTGGGCGCGCCCGACCACCGGTTCGGTCCGCTGGTCTTCGGCGGCGACCTGCTCGACCGCCTGCTCGACCTGATGGGCGAGAAGCACCCCGTCCACGACGACGACGCCTTCGCCCGGGCCCTCGACCGCACCCGGCGGATCGTGCCCGGCGGCTTCATCCACTCGATCACCTCCGGCTGGGTCGTCCAGCACGGCTCGCCGGCCGCCGTCGTCGGCCTGCGGACGCTGGCCTGGGACTTCGTCCGCCCGCTCTACCCCGACACCCCGTTCTGGTTCACCACCCGGACCGGCCGGGCCGTCGAGATCGACGACCGGCTCGGGCTGGTCGAGTCCACCCGGCGGGTGCACGACGAGGACGGCCGGGTGTACGCGATCGGCCGGATGAGCGTGGTGGTGCTGCGCCGGGCCGCGGCCGTCGCGCTCACCCCCCGAACGGACCCGGCCGCCCCGGGAACCACCACCGAGCCGGCGCGGGCGACGACCGCCCCCGCCCGGACCAGCGAGAGGACAGACCGATGACCGACGACTCCGCGAACCACCCGCCGGCCCCGGTGCCCGGGCCGCTCTCGCCCCGCCCGCTGGAGGGCCGGGTGGCCCTGGTCACCGGCGGCTCGCGCGGCATCGGCGCCGGCATCAGCCGCAAGCTCGCGGCCTGGGGCGCCACCGTGGCGATCAACTACGTCGACCGCGGCGGACCGGCGAAGGAGCTCGCCGCCGAACTCACCGCGGCGGGAGCCAAGGTGACCCTGCACCGGGCCGACCTGTCCGAGGCGGAGGCCGCCGAGGAGCTGATCGCCGAGGTCGCCGAGGCCCACGGCGACCTGCACATCCTGGTCCAGAACGCCGCGGCCACGAAGTTCTCCCTGCTGGAGGACGCCACGCTCGGCCAGTGGCAGTTCGTCCAGGACACCAACGCCCGGGCCACCTGGCTGCTGGCCAAGCACGCGGTGCCGCTGATGAAGGGCCGCCCCGGCGCCCGGTTCATCACCATCACCAACTCGACCACCACCCGGATCGTGCCGCGCGCCGGTCTGCTCGGCGCCGCCAAGGCCGCCCTGGAGAACCTCACCCGGTTCCTGTCCTACGAGCTGGCGCCGCACGGCATCGTCGCCAACTGCGTCCGCCCGGGCCTGGTGCAGACCGGCGTCTTCAACGTCCGGCCCGACTTCAACCACGGGGTGCGGCACGAGCTCTCGGTCACCCCGTGGACGGAGGGGCAGATGACCACCCCCGAGAACAGCGCCGACGTGGTCGCCATGCTCTGCCTGGACGAGGCCGCCTGGATCGTCGGGCAGACCATCACGGTGGACGGCGGCTACGCGCTCTGGGGCAACCTCAACAGTCCGCTGCGGGTGGGGGAGTGACACCGGGAAGGGGGGAGTCGCCATGTCCGAGGTGATCGTGACCGGTACCGGGGTGGTCTCCCCGGCCGGTCTGGGCACCGAACCGCTCTGGTCCGCGATGGCCGCCGGCCGGTCGTTCTTCGACTCGGACGGGCCGCTGCCCTGGCCGGTGGCCGCCGTCGACCGCGGCACCGTGGGGTGGCCGCCCGGCAAGCCCTGGGTGGACAACCGCAAGTACGCCAACCTGGCCGCCTACTGGGCGGTCGAGGCGGCCCGGCTCGCCCTGCGGCAGGCCGGCCGCGACCCGGACGCCCCGGACCACCCCGGCTGGGGGGACCCGGAGCGCGGCGGCACCGTGATGGCCGTCGGCAGCACCGGGGACGAGCTGGGCGACGTGATGCCCAGACTCGCCGGGATGGCCCTGGACGACCCGCGCCCCCTCGCCACCCTGCTCTACGAGGAGGTGCCGGACTACTCCTACATCCGCGGCATCCCCTCCCAGCTGGGCCAGTTCGTCTGCATGACGACCGGCTTCCGGGGCTCCAACGTCGCCGCCTACGGCGAGGTGGCGGCCGGTGGCCTCGGCGCCCTGGCGCTCGCGCTGCGGCTGCTGGAGAGCGGTGAGCTGGAGCGGGTGCTGGTGGTCGGGGTGGCTCCGCCGTCCTCGGTCACCGCGCTCGCCTCCTTCGACCGGGACGAGCCGATCGGCACCGAGGCCGTCCCCGGCCGCGGCCCGTTCGACGAGGACCGGGCCGGTCCGCTGCTCGGCCAGGGCGCCGCCGCCGTCCTGCTGGAGCGGGCCGCTCCGGCGGACGCCCCGGCGCCCCGGGCCCTGGCCCGGCTGCTCGCCTGCGAGACGGTGGTCGCCGCCGACCGGGCGAGCGCGACCGGCCTGGCGGTGCGGGCGGCGCTCCGCCGGTCCGGCGGCCGGCCCGACCTCTGGTGGGCGCACGGCTCGGGCTCGCAGACGGCCGACCGGGAGGAGTGCTCGGCCGTCCTGCCGCAGGTCGGCGCGGTGCCGGTGACCAGCAGCAAGGGCACCCTGGGCCTCGCCACCGAGTGTTCGGCGCTGATCGACACCGCGCTCGCGGTGGAGTCGCTGCGGCGCGGCCAGCTGCCGCCGGTCGGCCTGCTGCGGCGTCCCGACCCCCGGTTGGGAGGCCCGGACACGGTGACCGGGACGGCCCGCCCGGTGCCGGGCCTGGGCACCGCGCTGATCACCGGGGTCGACCACGGCCGGGGCACCGCCTCGGCGGGCGCCCTGGTGCTCGGCGGCGTCACGGGAGCCCCGGGCGACCACCACGCACGGCGGGAGGAGGAGCAATGACGGACGACGACATCGTGATCACCGGGATGGGCGTGGTCACCCCGATCGGCGCGACCGTGGAGGACTTCTGGGAGGCCAACCTGGCCGGCCGGTCGGGCGTGGTCGCCGAGACCCGGATGGACCTCGGCGGACTGCCCTGCGGCTGGGCCGCCGGGCTCATCCCTGACGACGTCCGGAAGGAGGTCGCCGAACGCTGGGGCGGCCCGGACCGCACCTGGGGCGACACCCTGCTGCACTGCGTGGTGGACCAGGCGCTCGGGGACGCCGGGATCACCGGCCCGATCGGCGGCGAGGCCGCCGGACTGGTCTGGTCCCGGGTCTGGCCCGGGCCGAGCGGCTCCTTCCCGCAGGACTACGCCGTCCACTTCCGGGAGCTCGGCGAGCGGTACCGGAGGATCGGGAACGACCCGGCCGTCGTGCTGGAGAACCTGCGGAACCGGCGGCTGTCGGCGGAGGCCTCGGACCACTCGGCCTTCCCGGTCGAACTGGCCGGACGCCTCGGCGTCCCGCTGATCGCCTCCCGGGTGGAGGCCACCTGCTCGGGCGGCCTGCGCTCGATCGCCGAGGCGGTCCGGCTGCTGCGGCTGGGCCGGGTGGAGGTCGCCGTGGTGGCGGTCTCGGTGTCCCGCAACACCCAGTACGTGCTCTCCCAGTACGGGCAGCTGATGGCGCTGTCCCGCTGGAAGGGCGACCCGGCCCACTCCTCGATGCCGTTCGACCGGCGCCGCTCCGGCATGGTGATCAACGAGTCGGCCGGCGCGCTGGTCCTGGAGACGGCGGCCCACGCCGCCCGGCGGGGCGTGACCGAGACGCACGCCGTGGTCGGGGGCTGGGGCCTGGCGGTGGACACCACCCACATCACCGCGCCGCAGGTCGGCATGGTCGAGCGGGTGATGCGCACCGCGATCGCCGGGTCCGGACTGACACCGGACGACATCGACACCGTCAACGCGCACGGGACGTCCACCAAGCTCAACGACATCACCGAGGCCCGGGCGCTGCACCGGGTGTTCGGCGAGCGGACGGCGGAACTCGACGTCTGCGCGGTGAAGTCGCTCACCGGGCACGGCTCCGCCGCGTCCGGGGTGGTGGAGACGGTGGCGGCGGCGCTCACCCTCGGGCGGGGCGTCATCCCACCGGTGGTGACCTGCACCGAGCCCGACCCGGCCTGCGCGGTGAAGACCTCGCTCACCCCGGTGGAGCGCCCGGTGAGCACGGTGCTGAAGAACTCCTTCGGCTTCGGCGGGCAGTACGCGTCGATGGTCTTCCGGCGCCCGGAACGACCGCGCCCGGCGCCGGTCCGGTGAGCGGCGGGAGGGCGGTGCCCGCGGTGGACCTGCCGGTCGAGGTGATCGAGCCGGTCGGCGGGCACCGTGCGACCGTCCTGTGGCTGCACGGTCTCGGTCAGGAGCCGGAGAGCCTGATCGAGGTGGCCGACCGGATGGGGCTGGACCGGGCGGGGATCCGCGGGGTCTTCCCGCGGGCGCCGCTGCGGCCGATCGGCCGGGTCTCCGGCGATCCGGCGCGGGCCTGGTTCCAGCAGGACGTCTTCTCGCTGGACCACCCCGGTCCGGAGTCGCTGCCGAGCGTGCTCGCGGTGGAGCGGCGGCTGCGCGCGGTGTTGGACGAGGAGACGGCCCGGGTGGGAGCCGGGCGGACGGTGGTCGCCGGGTTCTCGCAGGGGGCGCTGATGTCGCTGGTGCTGGCCCTGCGGTACCCGCAGCGGCTGGCCGGGCTGGCGCTGTACGCGCCGTTCCTCCCGGAGGAGGCCGTCCCGTTGCTGGCCTCCCGCCGGTCGGCGGTCGCGGCGGACCTGCCGGTCTGGATCGGTCACGGCGCGTTCGACTGGGTGATCCCGGAGCAGAGCGGGGCGAAGGTGCGGGACGTGCTGGCGGACTGGGGGCACCCGGTGCGCTGGCAGCGGTACCGGGCCGGCCACGAGGCGTTCGGTGGGGTGAAGCGCGGGCTGCCCGCCTTCCTCGACCGGGTGCTCGGCCCCGCCGGGGGCTGACCGGCGGGCCCGAACGGGGGCCGGGCTTCGAGACTCCTCTCGAAGTCCGGCCCCTGCGGCGCGATCCCTCGCACAGGAAGTCGGTCCGGCCGACTTCCTGCGCGGGGGATCACCGTTGCCGACCGGGGCAGGGCGGGGGAGGCTCGGAGGTCGGACTGTGGATTCGGGGGCAGGAGACGGCGGCGGTGGCCCGGAGCTGCCGGCCGGGTGTCCAGTAGTTCCACACCACGTCGTGGGGATAGCTGCGGAGGAAGGCATCGGCGTGCTTCAGGCGGAGTGCGGGTGAGAGGTCGGTGTCCAGGGCGGGGGCTTCGGCGAGCTGCTTGCCGAGCCAGACGAGGGCATCGGCTGGGTCGTCGGTGGTGTGCCCGATCTGGGATGCCGGTTTGGCCAGCCAGTGCATGACCTCCAGCGGCGGGGCGGGGCTGTGCCAGACCGAGCGGGCGCCGTTCTGGAATGCGGGCGGCCGTCGTTCGGTGTCCTCGGGGCGCCTGCCGCCCACCCAGGTGTAGCAGTGCCAGTGCAGGCCGGGCCTGTGCCAGTGATCCATTCGCGCCTACCGTTGGTGAATGAGCCGGCCCCGCTCCCGATTCCACTGGGAGCGGGGCCGATTCGTGCCCGGAGAGTGTCAGACCGCCGTGTCGAACCGGGCCGGGTCGATACCGGCAACGGCCAGTTCGGCGGTGCTGAACCTCAGTTCCGCACCGGGCCGCTTGGTGTCACCCATCACCCACAGCCCGCCGTCAACACCCGGCACCTCGCGCAGGGTCGCGCAGGTCTCGTGCTCCGACTGCGGGTTGCCGCCACAGGCCCTGTATGCGGCCGCGTCCGGCGGGATCTCGATCTCGTACAGGTCGAAGTGCTGCAACGTATTGGCTCCTGTCGTCGCCAGGAGCCAGGCGGTGGCTCCTGTTGTCGGGCTGGCCACCAATGTATGGGCGAAAGGCAGGTGCTACGAGGTGATTTCCTGTTCCCTCAAGAACTCGTCCCGAATTCCTTCGACCATGCGCCGCATATCATCGCCGGACAAAGCTCTGGCTGCGAATCCATCGAATTTCTGGACGTACGTTTCAGTGTCTCGCGGGTCGGTGACCACTACCTCGGCATGGATGGTTTCGACCGTGACCATGCGATCATCTCGGATGACGAAGGAGTGCGCCGGCACATCGGTCTGAGGTGCGGCCAGTGGCACAATCCGAATATCCACATGGGACAGGCGGGATACGGAAATGATGCGGTCCAGCTGCCCGGCCATCATGGCGGCAGGCACCAGGCGCCACCGGAGAACAGGCTCGGTCATGACGAATCGCAGGGTCTTGGTGGTGTCGTAGAGAGATTGCTGCCTTGCCAGTCGTGCTGCGACGGCCCGCGACAACTGCTCCTCGCTGAGATCTCTTCTCCCGAACACCGCTCGCGCGTATTCCGGGGTCTGCAACAGGCCGGGGACAAGGGAAGGTTGGAACACGCGAAGCAACTGGGTGGAGTCGTCCAGGGCTTTGATCTGCTGCTGCTTGCGGTAGTGGCCCAGGCGCCGGATCAGACGCCACGCCGTCGCTTCCGTGGCCTCTGCCCGCGCGGCGTCCATGTACTCGGCCTTGACCTCGTCCGAGACGGCTATGGCCGTGAGGATGCGCTCCACGTCCACGATGGCGGGCGACACCTTGCCGGTCTCGATCTTGCTCAACTTGCTCGGAGACATGACAGCGCCACGGGCCACCGCCTTGGCTTCCTTGCCGGAAGCCTTCCGGAGTTCCCGCAGTGCCGCCCCGAGCCGTGATCTGTTCACTCGCTGTACTGTGCCCACCATTCGGTGAACGGTACGGAGCGTGCCATCGCGAGATCGCGGTACGCCTTGAATTCGGCGAGCCTGCTGCTGTCAAGGAATTCGAGCCCGAGGTACTTCCCGTTGTCGTCGTAGCTCATCGCCGCCACGGCGTCGTTGTCGAACAGCCAGAAGTCCGGCGCCTCCGGAACGGGGTTCTCCTGGTCGGTGGTGTCGAGGATGTAGAACTCCTCGCCGGCCGCCATGTTCCGGTGGTACCCCCATGCGAGCTCGAACCGGAGGTAGTCGGTGAGCGGGCGCGCGAGGATGTGAACCCGGTACATGCGCTTACCGGACTGGGTGGCGTCGGCCACCGTCCCGACCCAGCCGGCCGTCCTGTACGCCTCCGGCTGCTCCTCGCCGGCGAGGAACGCCCGGTAGGCGTCCACTCCGCCCGACTGGCTGTAGTCGTCCAAGGTCTCCAGCCGGAAGGCCTCATGGTCGAACTCCGAGAACCAGTCGCCGAGGGTCCTAGATGAGGTTGTCACGGATCGCCTCTCGGATGAGTTCGACGGGGATTTCGACCAGCGTCTCATGAGCCGGAATCCGGAGGTCGTGCTCAGTCACTCGCTCACCCTGGACGGCGAGTGTGCCCCGGTCCGTCAAGTACAGCGTGGGGCAATCGCCTTCGTCGCAGGAACCTACAAGCCGCGTCAGCTTCACTGGTGCCTCCCGCTCGCCCGGTGTCATGACGATGTTCCCGAGGTGACCGGGGTGCAGGCAAGAGGCTTGTGTTTCCGGCACTGGAAACTGGCCTGACTTCGAACAGGAGCTCCGGAGTCCACATGCCACACCGCCCGGGACCGACCGACGAGCTCCCGCCGACGGATCCGCGCTTGACGCGGCAGACTGGTGCGCGCAGGAAGTCGGTCCGGCCGACTTCTTGAGTGGGCGGGGTTGCTGCGGTGATTTGGTAGGGGCGAAGGGGCGGCCCCCTGCCTGTTCAGGGGGCCGCCGATGCTCAGGCGTGGTGGTCGAGTTCGCCGGCCTTGATGGTGCGGAGGAGGTCGGCGAAGGTGGCGGCGGTGGTGCGGAGTATGAGTTCGCCGTCATCGGACTCCCGGAGTTCGACCAGCCCGCCTACAGCACGCACCTCAACACAGTTGTCGTTTGCTGCGGAGTAGCTGGACTTCTGCCAGGTCTGGCTAGCCATGCTTGCGTTCACTTTCTTTCATGATGGACTGGATGAGGTCTCGGGACTTTTCCTCGGACAGCGCTGAGGATTCCATCTGGGCAATGAGCGCACGAAATCTCGCCAGGTGCGCGGGCGCGTCGAAGAGCTGGCCACCGTGGCCGGTGTCCATCTGTGCGGCGTCCAGGTCGACGACGGGTCCCTCCGCGTATGTGAAGTTCTCGCTCGGGCTCGGGACGGAATCGACTCCGAACGGAACGACTCGGAGGGAGACATTCGGACGCTCTGATTCGATGAGAAGCGCTTCGAGCTGTTCGGTGAGGTCCTTCGGCCCACTGAACTGCATCCGCAGGGCTGCCTCGTGTATGAACGCACAGAACGACGTGGCGCCGGATTGCACCATGAGCTGCCTTCTCATGCGGAAGGACGTTCTGAGTCTGACCTCGTGGGGAGGTAGGGGCGGGTATGCCTGGGAGAAGAGAGCCGAGGCGTAGGCGGCCGTCTGAAGCAGCCCAGGAACGAAGGTGGTTGTGTAGGTGACGAGCCTCCGCGCATCAGATTCCAGCTCCGCCACGTCCAGGAAGTCCGTGGCGAGCTCTCCGCGATACTCCTCCCACCACCCACTCTTCCCTCGCGTTGTGATGATGTCGGCGAGAGCGTCGATCAAGGGTTGATTGACGCACATGCACAGTGCGGCGATGGTGTGCAGCCGCTCGACACTGATGCCGGTCTTCCCTGCTTCCATCTGTGTCACGTGAGCGGGGTTGATACCGAGGTCGCGAGCGAGCTGACTGCCTCCGAAGCCGGCCTGCTCCCGCATCCGCCGCAGCTCTGTGCCGAGCCTGCGTTGGCGAAGAGTTGGGTTGGAGCGAAGGGCCATGGCGTCCTCTCTGGATAGCGCAGGGCCAGTGTGCCGCGCTCACAGTGAGCGGGTCCATCCGGGCCGGATACCACGGTAGAGGGAACTTCCCGATCTGCGCCACAAATCTGTGGCGACATGGGCTAGGGTCTGCCTCATGGCAATCCGACGGATCGTCAGTAACGCTTGCTCATCCGGGCGGTAGGTGCCTGCTGCCCTCTTGCACCGCAGAGCAGCCATGGCCGGGCCTGGCTCACGGTGACGTCTCCGTCCTCGCCTCTCCTCCCCACTCGCACGACCTCACTCGGAGGTTCCCCATGCGTGCCTTCAACCCGCCCGACTGGTCCGCCGCCCGCGAGGAGCTGCGCACCGCGCTCACCCTCTCCTCCTGGCCCGACGACCTCATCGCGGACGCCGAACTCGCCCTCCACGAGCTGTACGTCAACGCCTGGCGCCACGCGGGCTGCCAGGCCCCGACCGTCGTGGTCGTCCTCCTCCCCACCCGCACCGTCCGCGTCTCCGTCGCCGACGACAGCCCCACCCTCCCCGAACCCCGCACCTCCGCCGACCCCTACGAGCTCTCCGGACGCGGCCTCCACCTCGTCCGCTCCCTCACCCACCGCTTCGGCGCCGACCCCCGCAAGTCGGGCAAGCGCGTCTGGTTCGAGCTGGACGCCGCCGCGTGAGCCGTCGACCGACCCCGCCCCCCTCGGGAAGGGGCCGCCCCACGATGGGCGTCGTCGTCCCCATCCCGCGCCCGCACATCGAGCGCACCACCGTCCCCTACCTCACCGTCGAGTCCGTCCCCGACGCCGACCTCCAGCTCCGCTTCCCCGTCGACCTCGACATCAACGCCGCCCCCGGCGACCACCTCGCCGTCCCCCTCACCCGCGCCCAGGCCCGCGACCTCCTCGAAAGCCTCGCCCACCACCTCGGATACCTCCGATGACCGACTACCTCGTCGCCACCGCCTTCGCCGTCCTCCTCGCCCTCGCCCTCGCGACCGTCGTCGTCGGCGTGGTCACGAGCCTGCGGATCGAGGACACCCCACCCCCACCCCCCATCACCCGCCACGGCCGCTGGGAACTGCGCCACCACCCCGACGGCACCACCGAATACGCCTGGATCGCCCGCCAGGCCGGCCACTTCAGCCCCGAAACCCGCCCCCACCCCTACCAGCGACAGAACCCCCGGGGCCGCCACCGCATACCCCGCTGACCGAACCGCCCTCCTCGCCCCGTCGGAGTCCTCCGGCGGGGTGGAGCGTCAGGAGGCCCCCGGCTCGGCGGCGCCCCCGTCCTCGGGCGGAGCCGGAGGTGGGTCGCCGAACACGCCGGCCATGGTGCCGAGCGCGTCGTCGACGGTGAGCAGCGCCGCCAGCATCCGCAGCTGCTCGGGAGTGCCCGTCGGCACCTCCCCGGCCTGTCGGGGGATCCGTGCGCGGACCGCCTGGTAGCCCGCTCCGGGACGGCGTCCGATCGACCGCCGGACCGCCGCGGTGTTCGCCGCCACCGCCCGGTTGAGCCGGGCCACCCGGGGATCCGACCAGAGCGCCGGGTCGGCTACCGCCCCGTCCACCAGCACGCGCAGCGGGGCCTCGCAGGCGCTGACGGCGTCCACCACGTCCGCCCGGTAGGGCCGGTCGGCCGGCGACCCGCCCCCGCGCCCGGTCAGCCGCCGCGTCAGCCGGCCTGCGCTCCGCTCGGCCCGCAGCGGGCGGGCCATCAGCCCGAGTTGCTCGACGCCGTACGCGAACCGCGCCCGGCCGCGCAGCAGGGCGGGCCGGTCGGTACCGGCGACACCCAGCAGGTCGGTCAGCGCGGCCAGCGCGTCGGCGGTGCGCCGCCGCAGCACGTCCCGGGTCCGGAGCGGGAGGACCAGCCAGGCCGCCGCGATGCCGACGGCCGCGCCGAGGCCGATCGCCGCCAGCCGGGTGCGCAGCAGGTCGTCCGAGCCCTGGCCGAACCACCCGTACAGCAGCGAGAGCACGGCCGTGACGCACCCGGCCCAGTAGGCGTAGCTGAGTTCGCGCAGCCAGGTGGCGAGCGCCAGGACCGCGAAGATGAGCACGACGGCGGCGTCCTCGTGCGGGCCGAAGGAGCCCGCGACGGCCGTGGCGACGACCGTGCCCGCAGCCGCGCCGACCGCCCGCAGCAGTCCCTTGAAGAGGACGTCGGCCCGGCCGCGCGCGCCGCTGCACACGATGAACGCGGTGAGCACCACCCAGGCCCAGTGGTCCGGCCAGACGGCCCGCCCGGCGAGGAACGCCCCGCCCACGGCGCCCGCCATCTGGAGGGCCATCCGGGTGTGGACGAGTGGCCGCCACCGGGCCGCCGGTCGGGGTTCCGGTGCCGCGCCGCCCGGGTCGGCCGGTTCCGGGGCCGGTGCGGGCGGCCGGACGGGGGCGGGCACCAGCCCGGTCCGGACGGCGACGGCCTGGGCCGTGGCCACCCAGGCGCCGGAGACCAGCGCGATCAACGCGACCCACAGGGTGTGGTCGTGGCCGGGGAGCGGCCCGGCGTCCGGCGGCATGACCAGCAGGGCGATCAGCGGCAGCACCAGCAGGCCGCCCGCCCGCCCGGCTCGCGGGCCGAACCGGCGGACCCAGATCGGCAGCGCCGTCCCGAGGGTGAAGAGGACGTCGCCGAGGTTCGGGTGGAGGGTCATCAGCCGCCCGACCTCGGCGGCGCCCGCGGCGGCGGCCGGCAGGACGGCGAGCCCCAGCAGCCGGTCGTACCGGTCGGCGGTGAGCTGGACCCGTGCGGCGGTGGCCGCCAGCACCACGGCCTGGACGACCACGTCGACCCGCAGGTGCGCGAGGTGCTCGATCAGGAGCGCGGAGCCGTAGGCGGCCAGCATGGCGGCCGTGGTGACGGCGGTCTCGCGGAGCAGCAGCAGCCCCGGGTCGAAGCGGACGGCCCGGCGTAACCCGGAGAAATACTTACTCATCACGTACGGATTTCTCCCTTGCCTGCTGACGCTGACCGAGGAACCGACGGAGTTCTCCCACGCGAAGTGGTAAGTGTTAGCGTAGCAATATGGAGATCGACCAGCCATGGCTCAGCGAGGCGGCGGAGATCCGCCAGGGCACCACCCGACTGGCCCGCCGACTGCGGTCCGAGCGTGCGGGGGAGGGCCTCAGCCTGAACAAGCTGAGCGTGCTCGGGCACCTGCTCCGGTACGGCCCGATGTCGCCGGGGGCGCTCGCCGCGGCCGACCACCAGCAGCCGCAGTCGCTCACCCGGGTGTTCGCCGAACTGGAGCGCGACGGCCTGCTCCGCCGGGTCCCGGACGAGCGGGACCGCCGCCAGTCCGTCCTCCACCTCACCGCGGACGGCCGTACCGCGCTGGCCCACGACATGGCGGGCCGGGACGCCTGGCTGGCGGACGCCCTGGAGGCCCTCACCGAGACCGAACGCGAGGTCCTCCGCCTCGCCGCGCGTCTGATGGACCGCCTGGCCGACACCGCCGACCGGCCCTGACAGGCCCCGACCGCCCACCCGGATCCGCACCCCACCCGGATCCGCACCCCGCCCGGAGCGGCCCCGACTAGCGCTTCAGGGACCGGTACCGCTTGAGCAGGGCGGTGAGCCGGGCCGGGTTCGCCGCGCCGTTCAGCTCGACGAGCAGGTCGTCCGGGCAGAGCTCGTAGTGGTCACCCCACCACCGCTGCACCTTGTTGTCCCGGATCCGGTAGCCGCCCGGCACGCCCCTGGCCACGTAGCGGCGCCTGCCCATGAAGCCCCCGCCCCACCGCGCGTCCTGAAAACGAATCAGGCCCAGTCCCGCGGTAACTTACCGCTGGCCTGGGCCTGTTCAGCACTTCTTGCGAAGTGCCCCCGGCAGGATTCGAACCTGCGCACCCGCCTCCGGAGGGCGGTGCTCTATCCCCTGAGCTACGGGGGCCTGCTTGTTGTCGTCGCCTTCGCTCCGACGTGGAGAACATTACCAGGCTCCGGCCGTGCTCCGTGCACGGGTTTCGCAGGAGGTCGGACGGGGGGTCGGGCGGGAGGCGGGGTGACGGGTCGGGGGACCGGTGGGGTCGGCGGGGCGGGAGGGGGCGGACAGGGGGCGGCCAGGGGGGAGCGGAAGTGCGGAAAGGCCGGACGGGGCGGCGGGCCCGCCGATACCCTCGGTGAGGTGTCGGGAGTGTCCGGGCGGGTCCTCGTGGTGGACGACAGCGAGGTGATCCGTCAGCTGATCAGGGTCAACCTGGAGCTTGAGGGCTTCGAGGTGGTGACCGCCGCCGACGGTGCCGAGTGCCTGGAGGTGGTCCGCCGGGTGAAGCCCGACGTGGTGACGCTGGACGTGGTGATGCCGCGGCTGGACGGCCTGCGGACGGCGGCCAGGCTGCGGGCGGCGCCGGGCACGCGGCGGCTGCCGATCGCGATCGTGAGCGCCTGCACGCCGGCGGACCTGGACCTGGGGGAGTCGGTCGGGGTGGACGGCTACCTGGGCAAGCCCTTCGATCCGGCGGACCTGGTCGCGCTGGTGCGGCGGTTGAGGGAGCTGGGCGACGGCGCCGGGGAGGCGGCTGGATTTCGCCCTCAGCGAACAGACGGTATCGATCGGGGCTGAGCACGGCGCCCGGGCGTCTCGACCGGCAAACCGAGTGGCGGACGCCCCTCCCACCTCGCCTACGCTTGGCGTCGTGACCCCCGCAGAGCTTTCCCAGGCAGTCCAGGCCGCAGTGAGCGCCGCCGTCGAGGCGGGCGAGCTGGCCGTCGCCGTGCCCGAGCACGTGACGGTCGAGCGGCCCAAGAACAGGGACCACGGCGACTACGCGACCAACGTGGCCCTCCAGCTCGCGAAGTCGGCCGGCCGGCCGCCGCGAGCCGTGGCCGACCTGGTGGCCGCCCGCCTGCGAGAGCTGCCCGGGGTCGCCAAGGTCGACATCGCCGGGCCGGGCTTCCTGAACATCACCTTCGACGCCGCCACCCAGGGCGAGCTGGCCCGCACCATCGTCGAGGCCGGCGCCACGTACGGGCACAACGACGCCCACAAGGGCCTGAAGATCAACCTGGAGTTCGTCTCCGCCAACCCGACCGGCCCGATCCACATCGGCGGCGTCCGCTGGGCCGCCGTCGGCGACTCGCTGGCCCGGGTGCTGCGCGCCACCGGGGCCGACGTCACCACCGAGTACTACCTCAACGACGCCGGCGTGCAGATCTCCAAGTTCGCCGGCTCGCTGAAGGCCGCCGCCAACGGGCTGCCGGTGCCGGAGGACGGCTACGTCGGCGAGTACGTCGCGGACATCGCCAAGGCGATCGTGGACGGCGTCCCGGGCGTGCTCGACCTGCCCGACGCCGAGCAGCTCCGGGCCTTCCGCGTCGAGGGCCTCAAGCTCATGGTGGCCGAGATCCAGCGCTCGATGGAGGAGTTCGGGACCCACTTCGACGTCTGGTTCTCGGAGAAGTCGCTGCACGACTCCGGCGCCGTAGAGAAGGCCATCGAGCGGCTGCGCGAGCAGGGCCACGTCTTCGACCAGGACGGCGCGATCTGGCTGCGCACCACCGACTTCGGTGACGACAAGGACCGCGTCCTGGTCAAGGCCGACGGCGAGACCACCTACTTCGCCGCCGACGCCGCGTACTACCTCTCCAAGCGGGACCGGGGCTCCGAGGTCTCGGTCTACATGCTGGGTGCGGACCACCACGGCTACGTCAACCGCCTCAAGGCCATCGCGGCCTGCGCGGGCGACGACATGGACCGCAACATCGAGGTCAAGATCGGCCAGTTCGTGAAGATGATTCGCGACGGCGAGGAGGTCCGCATGTCCAAGCGGGCCGGCAACATCATCACGATCGACGACGTCGTCGACTGGATCGGCGTGGACGCGGCCCGCTACACCCTCGGCCGTACCCCCACCGACTCCACCATCACGCTCGACATCAACGTGCTGACCAGCCAGACCAACGAGAACCCGGTCTACTACGTCCAGTACGCCCACACGCGGATGTGCGGTGTCGCGCGCAAGGCCGTCGAGCTCGGCGTCGACAAGGGCGCGGCCGCCGACTTCAAACCCGAGCTGCTCGTCACCCAGTGGGAGAACGACATCCTCGGCGTGCTCGGCGAGTTCCCGAAGGTCCTGGCCACGGCGGGCGAGCTGCGCGAGCCGCACCGGGTCGCGCGGTACCTGGAGGTCCTCGCGGGCAAGTACCACCGCCTGTACGAGAACTGCATGTTCCTGCCCAAGGGCGACGAGGAGCTCAACGACACGCACCGGGCCCGGCTCTGGCTGGTCGAGGCCACCCGCACGGTCATGGCCAACGGCCTCACGCTCCTGGGCGTGACGGCGCCCGAGCGGATGTAGCACCACCCCCAAGCGCACAGCGGGGGCGGCGGACGGTCAACGGGGACCGTCGCCGCCCCTCGCCATAGGTCAAGGACACAAGGGACATGAGTCGCTCCGCACACCCCGCAGGCCCCCGGCACGGTGACGTGCTCCCCGAGGGCCACTACCAGGCCCCGCCGGCCGACCTGAACGCGCTCGACCCCAAGGTCTGGTCGGAGACGGTCGCCCGCGGTGCCGACGGCGTCGTCACCGTCGCCGGCCTCGACGTCAACCGGATCGCGGCCGAGTTCGGCACCCCGGCCTACGTCCTGGACGAGGCCGACTTCCGCTCCCGGGCGCGCGCCTGGCGGGACGCCTTCGGCGACGACGCGGACGTGTACTACGCCGGCAAGGCGTTCCTCTCCAAGGCGGTCGTGCGCTGGCTGCACGAGGAGGGGCTGAACCTCGACGTCTGCAGCCCGGGCGAGCTGGCGGTGGCGCTGGGCGCCGGGATGCCCGCCGAGCGGATCGCGCTGCACGGCAACAACAAGTCCGTCCACGAGCTGGAGCAGGCCGTGAAGGCGGGCGTCGGCCACGTCGTGGTCGACTCCTACGAGGAGATCGAGCGCCTCGCCGCGATCGCCGCCCGCCAGGGCGTGCGCCAGCAGGTGCTGATCCGGGTCACGGTCGGCGTCGAGGCGCACACCCACGAGTTCATCGCCACCGCGCACGAGGACCAGAAGTTCGGCCTCTCGCTCACCGGCGGCGCGGCCGCCGAGGCGGTCCGCAGGGTCCTCGCCCACGGCGGGAGCCTGGAGCTGCGCGGCATCCACTCGCACATCGGCTCGCAGATCTTCGACACCGCGGGCTTCGAGGTGGCCGCCCGCCGGGTGGTGGGCCTGCTGGCGGAGATCCGCGACGAGCACGGTGTCGAGCTGCCCGAGATCGACCTCGGCGGCGGCCTCGGCATCGCCTACACCAGCGACGACGACCCGCGCGAGCCGGCCGAGATCGCGGCCGCGCTGGCCGGCATCGTCCGCCGCGAGTGCGACGCCTCGGGCCTGCGGGTGCCGCGGCTGTCGGTCGAGCCGGGCCGGGCGATCGTCGGCCCGACCGCCTTCACGCTGTACGAGGTGGGGACGGTCAAGCCGCTGGAGGGCCTGCGGACCTACGTCAGCGTGGACGGCGGAATGTCCGACAACATCCGGACCGCGCTCTACGACGCCGAGTACTCGGTGGCCCTGGTGTCGCGCACCAGCGACGCGGAGCCGATGCTGGTCCGGGTGGTCGGCAAGCACTGCGAGTCCGGCGACATCGTCGTCCGGGACGCCTTCCTGCCGGCCGACCTGGCCCCGGGCGACCTGATCGCGGTGCCCGCCACCGGCGCCTACTGCCGTTCGATGGCGAGCAACTACAACCACGCCCTGAAGCCTCCCGTGCTGGCCGTCAAGGACGGTGCGGCCCGGGTGATCGTCCGGCGCGAGACGGAGGAGGATCTCCTGCGTCTCGATATCGGATGACGAAATCCTTGTCTCAGATCATGGAACGACCGTAGATCCGTACGGAAAGTCCCGGAGACTGGTACGGACCGAAGGTCCGGCGGGGGCATGAAATCCCGCCGGACGAACCGAAGCACGATGAATGCAGAGCGGAGTCGGATGATGCGTACGCGGCCGCTGAAGGTGGCGTTGCTGGGCTGTGGTGTGGTGGGCTCCGAGGTGGCGCGCATCATGACGACAGACGCCGCCGACCTCGCCGCGCGCATCGGCGCGCCGGTCGAGCTCGTCGGTGTCGCGGTCCGCCGGGCGGGCCGTCCCCGGCCGGGCGTGCCCGACCACCTGATCACCACCGATGCCGAGGCCCTGGTCAACCGGGGCGACATCGACGTGGTGATCGAGGTGGTGGGCGGCATCGAGCCGTCCAAACACCTCATCCTGTCGGCGTTCCGGCAGGGCGCCTCGGTGGTCAGCGCCAACAAGGCGCTGCTCGCCAAGGACGGCACCGAACTGCACGCGGCGGCGGCCGAGGCCGGCGTGGACCTCTACTACGAGGCCGCGGTGGCCGGTGCGATCCCGCTGATCCGCCCGCTGCGCGAGTCGCTGGCCGGTGACCGGGTGAACCGGGTGCTGGGCATCGTCAACGGCACCACCAACTTCATCCTCGACAAGATGGACAGCACCGGCGCCGGCTACTCGGAGGCGCTGGAGGAGGCCACCGCGCTCGGCTACGCCGAGGCCGACCCGACGGCCGACGTGGAGGGCTTCGACGCCGCCGCCAAGGCCGCGATCCTGGCCGGCATCGCCTTCCACACCAAGGTGACCGCGGCGGACGTCTACCGCGAGGGCCTGACCGAGGTGACCGCCGCCGACATCGCCTCCGCCAAGAAGATGGGCTGCGTGGTCAAGCTGCTGGCGATCTGCGAGCGGGCGGCCGACGGCGAGTCGGTCACCGCGCGCGTCCACCCGGCGATGATCCCGCTGTCGCACCCGCTGGCGTCCGTCCGCGAGGCGTACAACGCGGTGTTCGTCGAGGCCGAGGCGGCCGGACGGCTGATGTTCTACGGCCCGGGCGCGGGCGGCGCGCCGACCGCCTCGGCGGTCCTCGGCGACCTGGTCGCGGTCTGTCGCAACAAGCTCGCCGGTGCCACCGGCCCCGGCAACTCGGTGTACACGCAGCTGCCGGCCAAGCCGATGGACGAGGTGGTCACCCGCTACCACGTCAGCCTGGACGTCGACGACCGCGCGGGCGTGCTCGCCCAGGTCGCGTCGGTCTTCGCCGAGCACGGGGTCTCCATCGACACCGTGCGCCAGCAGGGCCGCGACGGCGACGCCTCGCTCGTCGTGGTCACCCACCGGGCCACCGACGCCGCCCTGTCGGCGACGGTGGACAAGCTCCGCGCACTGGACAGCGTGCGCGACGTGGCCAGCATCATGCGGGTCGAAGGGGAGTAGGAACAGATGATGAGCGGCGTTGCCGAGAACGCGGCCAGAGGCACCCACACCCACCAGTGGCGCGGCCTGATCGAGGAGTACCGGGACCGCCTGCCGGTCAGCGAGGCCACCCCGGTGGTCACGCTGCTGGAGGGCGGCACCCCGCTGGTTCCCGCCCAGGTGCTCTCCGAGCGCACCGGCTGCGAGGTCTACCTCAAGGTCGAGGGCGCCAACCCGACCGGGTCCTTCAAGGACCGCGGCATGACGATGGCCATCTCCAAGGCGAAGGAGGACGGCGCCCAGGCCGTCATCTGCGCCTCCACCGGCAACACCTCGGCCTCCGCCGCCGCCTACGCGGTGCGGGCCGGGATGGTGTCGGCGGTGCTGGTCCCGCAGGGCAAGATCGCCCTCGGCAAGATGGGCCAGGCGCTGGTCCACGGCGCCAAGATCCTTCAGGTGGACGGGAACTTCGACGACTGCCTCACCCTTGCGCGTGAACTGTCCGAGAAGTATCCGGTGGCGCTGGTCAACTCGGTGAACCCGGTTCGCATCGAGGGCCAGAAGACCGCGGCCTTCGAGATCGTCGACATGCTCGGCGACGCGCCGGACATCCACGTCCTGCCGGTCGGCAACGCGGGCAACATCACCGCGTACTGGAAGGGCTACCGCGAGTACGCGGCGGACGGCCTGGCCGCCCGCACCCCGCGGATGTGGGGCTTCCAGGCCGCCGGCTCCGCCCCGATCGTGGACGGCGCCCCGGTGCTCAAGCCGCAGACCATCGCCACCGCGATCCGGATCGGCAACCCGGCATCCTGGGACTACGCGCTCGCCGCGCGGGACGAGTCGGGCGGCCTGATCGACAAGGTGACCGACCGTCAGATCCTGTCCGCCTACCGGCTCCTGGCCTCGCAGGAGGGCGTCTTCGTGGAGCCCGCGTCGGCCGCCTCGGTGGCCGGTCTGCTGGCCAAGGCGGAGGCCGGCCTGGTCGACCCGGGCCAGCGGATCGTCTGCACGGTGACCGGCAACGGCCTCAAGGACCCGGACTGGGCGGTGGCCGGCGCGCCGCAGCCGCAGATCGTCCCGATCGACCCGGAGACCGCCGCGCAGCGCCTCGGCCTGCTCGACTGACCCGCGACCGAACGCCGGGCCGACCCTTTCGGGGGTCGGCCCTGCGTCGTTCTCGACTGACACTTTTGTGTCAATTCCACGGCGCATTCCGATCCGATTCCGGCATGGATTCCGGCCAGAACCGGCAACACACCAGACGGAAGGCCCACGGGGTGTACCGCTGTGGAACCTCTCTTCGATACTCTGGGTCCGGCCGTGTGGCACATGCCCCGGGTCCGGCCCCACCGCGGGAGCCGCACCATCGACTGTGACCGACCGCCCCGGCCGGGGCCCGCGGCCCCCTCCCACCCTCGCACCGACGCGCTTCGCGCCGCCCGATTTCCCCAGGAGAGTCCACCGCATGGCCGGTCCTGCGTTCCGTGCCGCCGCCGTCCGGGTCCGGGTCCCCGCGACCAGTGCCAACCTCGGCCCCGGCTTCGACGCCTTCGGACTCGCGCTGGGTCTGTACGACGACGTGGTCGTCCGGGTCTCCGACTCCGGGCTCTCCGTCGACATCGCCGGTGAGGGTGCCGACAGCCTGGCCCGCGACGAGCGCCACCTCGTGGTCCGCTCGATGCGCGCCGCCTTCGACCGTCTCGGCGGCCAGCCGCGCGGCCTCGAAGTCGTCTGCGCCAACCGCATACCGCACGGCCGCGGCCTGGGCTCGTCGTCCGCCGCGATCTGCGCCGGCATCGTGGCGGCCCGCGCCGTCACCATCGGCGGCCCGTCCGCGCTGGACGACGACGCCCTGCTCGCCCTCGCCTCCGAGCTGGAGGGCCACCCGGACAACGTCGCGGCCTGCCTGCGCGGCAACTTCACGGTGGCCTGGACCGAGGAGGACACCGCCCGGGCGGTCGCCCTGGAGCCCTCCGACCAGGTCGTCCCGGTGGTCTTCGTACCGGCCACCGAGGTGCTCACCGAGACCGCCCGCGGCCTGCTGCCGAAGACCGTCCCGCTGGCCGACGCCGCCGTCAACGCGGGCCGCGCCGCGCTGCTGGTCGAGGCCCTGACCCGGCGCCCCGAGCTGCTGCTCGCCGCCACCGAGGACCGGCTGCACCAGGACTACCGGGCCTCCGCGATGCCGGACAGCGCCGCCCTGGTGGGCGCGCTCCGCGCGGAGGGCGTCGCCGCGGTGATCTCCGGCGCGGGCCCGACCGTGCTCGCGCTCACCGACGAGGCGGGCGTGCAGAAGGTCCTGTCCTTCGCCGAGGGCCACGGTTCCGGCGGCCCGGTGTTCGCCGCGCACCGGCTGGAGCTCGACCGGACCGGGGCCACGGTGCTCCCGCTCGACGTCTGAGCACCCGTTCGGAGCGGGCCCGGACCGGTGCGCCGGAGCCGGGCCGTCCGGACACGATTGGCAAGCGCAAGGCTGGGGAATGTCTGAGGGGGTCGGTAGTGTTAACCTCATTGCTGCACCAGGTGCCCTCCGGGGCTAGGTGCGCCGCGTCCCGATCCCAGCACTCCGCACCAGCGGAGTCCCGGCGATATACGGGGCGACGATTCTCCGGGAGCCCACCGCAGCGCGTACGCAGCCTGCCTGCGCGACTTGCGGCCGCATCCCGAAGCCGTGACGGCACCTGACTCCCACCCGCGGCCTCCCACCTTGAGGCACAGGACGGGCGGAGCACGGGCCACCGTCACGCGACGGGGGCCCGGGATTCGCAGGCAGCGTGGGGATATCTCCCCGCCGAAAGCTGGGGTGGGGGTACCACCCGGCCGAAGGCTGGGGGCGGGTCGACGTTCGACCGTTCCACCACGCCACTCAGCACCACCGTGCTTCATGCACCGCACCTCGCAGCTCTCCCCCGACCGGCACACCGCCATCCGGGGGATCACCGCCTCGGACCGACGCAGACGAGCGTTGGTCAGGACAGCACAACCGGTCGCCGAGCCAGACAGGCCGACGTCCGCTCCAGGGAAGGACCCTTAGTGAGCGACACCACCGATCTGATGGGCGCGCGCCCGGACGCCGAGGCGTCGGACGCAGCCGCCGCCCCCGCGGCTCCGGCGCGACGCCGTCGTACCGCTGCCGCGGGCCTGGACGGCATGGTCCTGGCCGAGCTGCAGAAGCTCGCCGCGGACCTTGGCATCACCGGTACCGGACGCATGCGCAAGAGCCAGCTGATCGAGACCATCAAGGAGAAGAGCGGCGGAGACCCGCTGCTCGCCGGCGCCGGGACCGCCGCCGCGGCCGCTCCGGCCGCCAAGCGCGCCGCCAAGGCCGAGGCCGCCGAGCCGGCCGAGAAGCCCGCCCGCCGCACCAAGGCCGCCGCCGCTGCTGCGGCCGAGGCCCCCGCCGCCGCCGCCGAGGCGCAGGCCCAGATCGAGATCCCGGTCCAGGCCGCCGCCGAGACCGCCGCGCCCGCCCGGACCGAGCGGACCCGCCGCCGGGCCACCTCGGCCGCCGGCGCCCCGGTGGCCGAGGCCGCCGAGGCGCCCGCCGCCGTGGCGACCGAGGCCAAGCAGGCCGAGGCCCGCCCCGAGGGCGCCCGCGCCTTCGAGAACCGCGAGGAGGGTCGCAGCGAGACCCGCCGCGACCGTCGTGACCGCCGCGGTGGCCGCGAGGCCGGCGAGCGCGAGGGCCGCCAGGAGGCCGGCGAGGCCCAGGCCGGCCAGGACGGCGACGGGCGCGAGTCGCGCCGCGACCGCCGCAACCGCCGGGACCGTACCGAGCGCCCCCAGCAGCAGGGCGCCCAGAGCACCCAGGGCGACAGCCAGCAGAGCCGCCCGAGCGGCGGCCAGCAGGCCCAGCCGCAGCAGGTGCAGCAGGCGCAGCCGCAGGGCGGCTTCGACGACGACGAGTTCGGCGACGGGCGCCGTGGCCGGCGCGGCCGCTACCGCGACCGCCGTGGCCGTGGCAGCAGCCGCCGCGAGGGCTTCGAGGCCGGCCCGGCCGAGCCGCAGGTCGGCGAGGACGACGTCCTGATCCCGGTCGCGGGCATCCTGGACATCCTCGACAACTACGCGTTCGTGCGGACCTCCGGCTACCTGCCGGGCCAGAACGACGTCTACGTCTCGCTCGCCCAGGTCCGCAAGAACGGCCTGCGCAAGGGCGACGCCATCACCGGTGCGGTGCGTCAGCCGCGCGACGGCGAGCGCCGCGAGAAGTTCAACGCCATGGTGCGGCTGGACTCCGTCAACGGGATGGACCCGGAGAGCGGCCGCGGCCGCCCCGAGTTCAACAAGCTCACCCCGCTGTACCCGCAGGACCGGCTCCGTCTGGAGACCGACCCGGGCGTGCTGACCACCCGGATCATCGACCTCGTGTCGCCGATCGGCAAGGGCCAGCGCGGTCTGATCGTCGCGCCGCCGAAGACCGGTAAGACGATGGTGCTGCAGGCGGTCGCCAACGCGATCACCCACAACAACCCCGAGTGCCACCTGATGGTCGTCCTGGTCGACGAGCGTCCGGAAGAGGTCACCGACATGCAGCGGTCGGTGAAGGGCGAGGTCATCTCCTCGACCTTCGACCGCCCGGCGGAGGACCACACCACGGTGGCGGAGCTGGCCATCGAGCGCGCCAAGCGCCTGGTGGAGCTCGGCCACGACGTGGTGATCCTGCTGGACTCGATCACCCGTCTCGGCCGTGCCTACAACCTGGCGGCGCCGGCCTCCGGCCGCATCCTGTCCGGTGGTGTCGACTCGACCGCGCTGTACCCGCCGAAGAAGTTCTTCGGCGCCGCGCGCAACATCGAGAACGGCGGCTCGCTGACCATCCTGGCCACCGCGCTGGTCGAGACCGGCTCGCGGATGGACGAGGTGATCTTCGAGGAGTTCAAGGGCACCGGCAACATGGAGCTCAAGCTCGACCGGAAGCTCTCGGACAAGCGCATCTTCCCGGCCGTCGACGTGGACGCCTCCAGCACCCGCAAGGAGGAGATCCTGCTCGGCAGCGAGGAGTTGGCGATCGTCTGGAAGCTGCGCCGGGTGCTGCACGCGCTCGACTCGCAGCAGGCGATCGAGCTGCTGCTGGACAAGATGAAGCAGACCAAGTCCAACGCCGAGTTCCTGATGCAGATCGCCAAGACGACCCCCGGGTCCGGCGACTGACCGTCGCGAGACGGTTTCTCGACACGGAACCCCGGCCCGCGCGAGCGGGCCGGGGTTCGTCGTGTTCCGGGGGCTGCGGGGTCTCCGGAGGTTTGTCGGGAAGATCCATTTCGGTGGTTTGTTCCAGAGTCGGGACATCTTGAGGTCTTTACTGCATCTTGTCCGATTTATTCTGGATCGTATGGCCGAGCACAAGAGGGTTCCGAACCGCCGCCGCAGGCTCCTGCGCGTGGCCGCGTGTGCGTTCGCCGCGCTCGTCGTCCTCGGGGCCGGAGCGGCCGGCTACGCGTACCACCGGCTGAACGCCAACATCAGGAGCGTCGACATCGACGCCCGGCTGGGCACCTCCCGGCCGCCCACGGCCACCGACGGGTCGTTCAACCTGCTGGTGCTGGGCTCGGACTCGCGCGCCGGCGGCAACGGCGGCCTGGCCGGCGGCGACGCCGACGGCACGGCGCGCTCGGACACCGCGATGGTCGTGCACGTCAACCAGGACCACTCGCGCGCCGACGTGGTCTCGATACCCCGCGACACCCTCGTTCCGCGCCCCGAGTGCACCGACGCCGGGGGGCGGACCGCCCCGGCGGCGAAACGCGCGATGTTCAACAGCGCGTACGAGACCGGGGGCGCGGCGTGCGCGGTGAAGACCGCGGAGCAGATCAGCGGGCTGCGGATGGACCACTACGTCGAGGTGGACTTCGAGGGCTTCGCCCGGGTCGTGGACGCGATCGGCGGGGTCACCGTGACCACCACGGTGGCCATCCGCGACAAGGACAGCGGGCTGGACCTCCCGCCCGGTGAGCACCGCCTCGACGGCGAGCAGGCGCTGGCCTTCGTCCGCACCCGGCACGGCGTCGGGGACGGCAGCGACCTCGGCCGGATCGAGCTGCAGAAGCAGATGGTGCGCTCACTGCTCGACCAGGCCGGCGGGGCGGGGCTGCTGACCAACCCGGCCAAGCTCTGGTCGACCGGCGACACCCTGACCCGCAGCATCACCACCGACTCCGCGCTCGCCTCGGTCAACTCCCTCGTCGGGCTCGCCGAGGAGCTCAAGGGCATCGGGCCGGACCGGCTCACCATGGTCACCCTGCCCGTGGTGACCGCGCCGAGCGACCCGGACCGGGTGGTCCAGCAGCAGCCGCAGGCCGACCAGGTCTGGGCTGCCCTGAAGGGCGACCGGCCGCTGCCGTCGGCGGTCGTCGTGGCGCAGCCGCAGAACCCGGCGCAGGCCACGCCCACGGCCACCCCCACCGGCGCCCCCAAGGCCCCCGTCAAGGGCCCCGCCGGCGCCACCGGCCCCACCGGCCCCACCGGCCGCGCCAAGGCGCCCGGTGCCACGGCCACCGCCCCTGCGACGGCTCCCGCCGGTGCCCCCGCGGGGACCGCGACCGGGACCGCCACCGGGGCCGCCACCGGGACCGTCCCGACGGCTCCCGCACGGCGGTGAACGCGCCCGGCCGGGGGCCCGGAATATCCCGGAACGCGCCCCGGTTTGGGAAGAAGCGACCCGTCCTGGCAGACTGGTCCGTCGGTCCCGGTTCACGTGCGGCGTCCCAGCCGCCGACCCGGTGCCCTCCCGAACCTAGGAGAACCCCTTGAAGCCCAACGTTCACCCCGAGTACGTGGTCACCCGTGTGACCTGCACCTGCGGCGCCGAGTTCACCACCCGCTCGACCGAGACCAGTGGCGAGATCCGCGCCGAGGTCTGCTCGCAGTGCCACCCGTTCTACACCGGCAAGCAGAAGATCCTCGACACCGGTGGCCGCGTGGCCCGCTTCGAGGCCCGCTTCGGCAAGCAGCACAGCGCGAAGGCCTAGCGCTCCCTCGGCGCCGGTTCCCGGCGCCCCCGTACTCGTTCCGGGGGCGCTGGGGACCGGCGCCGTTCGCGTCCCCCCGCAGCCTCAGCGATCCCACCCACCCACACCCCGGGAAGAAGGCCACCCCATGTTCGAGGCAGTCGAAGAGCTCCTCGTCGAGCACGCCGCCCTCGAGACGAGGCTGGCCGACCCGTCCGTCCACGCCGACCAGGCCAACGCGCGCAAGCTGGCCAAGCGGTACGCCGAGCTGACCCCGATCACCCGGGTCTTCCGGGAGTGGAAGCAGGCCGGTGAGGACATCCAGGCCGCCCGTGAACTCGCGGCCGAGGAGCCGGAGTTCCTGGCCGAGGTGAAGGACTCCGAGGCCCGCCGGGAGCAACTGACCGAGGAACTGCGGCTGCTGCTGGTCCCGCGCGACCCGAACGACGACAAGGACGTCATCCTGGAGATCAAGGCGGGTGAGGGCGGCGAGGAGTCGGCGCTCTTCGCCGGTGACCTGCTCCGGATGTACCTGCGCTTCGCCGAGCGGATCGGCTGGAAGGCCGAGATCATCGACTCCAACGAGTCCGACCTCGGCGGCTACAAGGACGTCTCCGTCGCCGTCAAGACCAAGGGCAGCACCGAGCCCGGTCAGGGCGTCTGGGCCCGGCTGAAGTACGAGGGCGGCGTGCACCGCGTGCAGCGCGTGCCGGCCACGGAGTCGCAGGGCCGCATCCACACCTCGGCGGCCGGCGTGCTGGTCACCCCCGAGGCGGAGGAGGTCGAGGTCGAGATCGTGGCCAACGACCTGCGGATCGACGTCTACCGTTCGTCCGGCCCCGGCGGGCAGTCGGTCAACACCACCGACTCCGCGGTCCGGATCACCCACCTGCCGACCGGTATCGTGGCCTCCTGCCAGAACGAGAAGAGCCAGCTCCAGAACAAGGAGCAGGCGATGCGCATCCTGCGTTCGCGGCTGCTGGCCGCCGCGCAGGAGGAGGCCGAGCGGGAGGCTTCGGACGCCCGTCGCAGCCAGGTCCGCACGGTGGACCGTTCCGAGCGGATCCGGACGTACAACTACCCGGAGAACCGCATCTCGGACCACCGCACGGGCTTCAAGTCGTACAACCTGGACCAGGTCCTGGACGGCGACCTGAACGCGGTGATCCAGTCCTGCGTCGACACGGACGCGGCGGCCAAGCTGGCCGCGGCCCAACAGAACTGACACCTGCGGCAGCGAGACCGACGTCGAGGCCGGAGAGCGGAAGCAAGAGGTCGTACGGATGAACCTGCTACTCGCCGAGGTGGCCCAGGCCACCCAGCGGTTGGCCGCGGCCGGCGTGCCGTCGCCGCGCTTCGACGCGGAGGAGCTCGCCGCACACGTCCACAGCGTCAAGCGCAGCCAACTGCACACGGTCAAGGACGCGGACTTCGACGCCCGCTACTGGGAGGCCGTCTCCCGGCGGGAGGCGCGCGAGCCGCTCCAGCACATCACCGGGCGGGCGTTCTTCCGCTACCTGGAGCTGGCGGTCGGCCCCGGTGTCTTCGTACCCCGGCCGGAGACCGAGTCCGTGGTCGAGTGGGCCATAGACGCGGTCCGCGACATGGACGTGGCCGAGCCGCTGGTGGTCGACCTCTGCTCCGGATCCGGCGCCATCGCGCTCGCCCTGGCGCAGGAGCTGCCGCGCTCCACCGTGCACGCCTTCGAGCTCGACGAGGGCGCGCTGCCCTACACCCGGCGCAACATCGGGGCCTCGCCCGACCGCGCCCGGATCACCCTGCACGAGGGTGACGCCACCCGCGCCTTCGAGGGCGACCACGGCTGGGACGGCCGCTTCGACCTGGTCATCTCCAACCCGCCGTACATCCCGCTCACCGAGTGGGAGTACGTCGCGCCGGAGGCCCGCGACCACGATCCGCAGATGTCGCTCTTCTCCGGCGAGGACGGCCTGGACACCATCCGGGGCATCCAGCGGGTCGCCGCCAGGCTCCTGCGCCCGGGCGGCGCCGTGGTGATCGAGCACGCCGACACCCAGGGCGGCCAGGTCCCGTGGATCTTCAACGAGGAAGCCGGCTGGACCGACACCGCCGACCACCGCGATCTGAACAACCGGCCGCGATTCACCACGGCGCGCAAGGCGTCGCTGTGACCGCGTCCGTCCACGTGATGAGTTGTCTCGGAAGGGGACCGCACCGATGAGCCGCCGCTACGACTGTGCCGACGCAGGGGACCGCGCGACGGGCCTGCGCGAGGCCGCCTCTGCCATCCGCCGGGGCGAACTCGTCGTGCTGCCCACCGACACCCTCTACGGGGTCGGTGCGGACGCCTTCTCGCCGGAGGCCGTCGCCGCCCTGCTCGCCGCCAAGGGCCGCGGCCGCAACATGCCCTCACCCGTCCTGGTCGGCTCGCCGACCACCCTGCACGGGCTGGTCACCGACTTCTCCGAGCAGGCCTGGGAGCTGGTCGACGCGTTCTGGCCGGGCGGGCTCACCCTGGTCGCCAAGCACCAGCCCTCGCTGCGCTGGGACCTCGGCGAGACCCGGGGCACGGTCGCCGTCCGGATGCCGCTGCACCCGGTCGCCATCGAGCTGCTGAACACCACCGGCCCGCTGGCGGTCTCCAGCGCCAACCGGACCGGCGGGCCGTCGCCGTCCACCTGTGGCGAGGCCGAGCAGCAGCTCGGCGACGCCATCTCGGTCTACCTGGACGGCGGCACGGCCGACCACGCGAAGGCCTCGTCGATCGTCGATGTCACGGGCAAGGTCCCGGTGCTGCTGCGGGCCGGCGCGATCACCGCCGAGCAGCTGAGGGAGGTCGTCCCCGACCTGGAGGCCGGCAGTTGACGGCCGCCTCCCTCCATGCCGGGCCCGGCATATCGCCGTACCTGGCCGTGGGCCCCAGGCCGCTGGACCACTTCCGGATCCTGTACGTGTGCACCGGCAACATCTGCCGCTCGCCGATCGCCGAGCGGCTCACCAGGCGTGAGCTGGACACCCGGCTGAACCCGCGGGTGGCCGGCCGCATCCTGGTGGAGTCGGCCGGCACCTGGGGCCACGAGGGCGCACCGATGGAGGACCACGCCGCCACGGTGCTGGACGAGTACGGCGCCGACAGCGGCGGCTTCACCGGCCGTGAGCTGCTGGACGAACACGTGGTCGAGGCCGACCTGGTGCTCACCGCGACCCTGGACCACCGGGCCCAGGTCATCTCGATGGGGCACGAGGCCGGCCTGCGCACCTTCACCATGAAGGAGTTCACCCGCCTGGTCCGGACGATCGACCCCGGCACCCTCCCGGACCCGCGACGCGGCGCCGACGTGACCGAGCGCGCCCGCGCGCTGGTCCGGGCCGCCGCCTCGCTGCGCGGCTGGTTGCTCGCCGCCACCCCCGAGTCGGACGAGGTGCACGACCCGTACGGCGCGCCGATCGGCATGTTCCGCAACTGCGGCGAGGAGATATTCCACGCGGTCGACCCGGTGGTCACCGCGCTCACCGGGGTTCCCGCGCGCTACTGAGCAGGGCGGCCCCGTAGGCCGTGACCGTCCGGGCGCCCGGGCGGGTGCATCCCGGCCCGCGCCGCCGCGCCGCTCCCGGGGGCCGGTCCTACGCTGGAGGAACCCTCACCCTCTCCCGGCCTCCGACCGGGAGGTGGCCCCATGCGCCCGGGAGCCCCGCCATGACCGTCACCGATGCCGCGACCGGTTCCACCGAGACGACGGGGCGCCGGTGGGCGTCCGGGGCGCCCGACGAGGTCCTCCACCGGGCCGACCCCCAGATCGCCGACCTGCTCGCCGCCGAGGCCGAGCGGCGGGCCGAGACGATCCAGCTGCTGGCCGGGGAGAACCTCACCAGCCCGGCCGTGCTGGCCGCGCTCGCCGGCCCGCTGATCGACAAGTACGCCGAGGGCTACCCGGGCCGGCGCCACCACACCGGCTGCGCGCTGGCCGACGCCGCCGAACTGCTGGCCGTCGACCGGGCCCGCGCGCTGTTCACGGCGCCGCACGCCAACGTCCAGCCGCGTTCGGCCACCTCGGCGATCCTGGCCGCCTACGCGGCGCTGCTGCGGCCGGGGGACGCGGTGCTGGCGATGTCGCTGGAGCACGGCGGCCACCTCAGCTGCGGCTCGCGGGCCAACTTCTCCGGCCGGTGGTTCGAGTTCGTCGGCTACGGGGTGCGCCGCGAGGACGGGCTGGTCGACCTCGACCAGGTCCGCGAACTGGCCCGCCTGCACCGCCCCAAGGCCATCGTGGCCGGCTCCATCTCGCACCCCCGGCACCCGGACTGGGCCGCCTTCCGGGAGATCGCCGACGAGGTGGACGCCTACCTGGTCGCCACCGTCGCGCAGACCACCGGCCTGATCGCGGCGGGCCTGGCGCCCTCCCCGGTGCCGTACGCGGACGTCACCGTGGCCGCCACCCACAAGCTGCTCCGGGGGCCGCGCGGGGGCCTGCTGCTCTCCACCGCCGAGCTGGCCGACCGGATCGACCGGGCGGTCTTCCCGTTCACCCAGGGCGGCGCCGCGATGAACGAGGTGGCCGGCAAGGCCGTCGCCCTGGCCGAGGCCGCCACGCCCGCCTACCGCGCGTACGCGCACCGCACCGTCGCGGGGGCGCGGGTGCTGGCGGCGGGGCTCGAAGCGGCGGGGGCGCGTCCACTGACCGGCGGGACCGACACCCACCTGGTGACGGTCGACGTCGGCCCGCTCGGGGTGAGCGGCGCCGAGGCGGAGCGGCGCTGCGCCGTCGCCGGGCTGCTGCTCGGCAAGTGCGCGCTGCCGTACGACCCGGCCCCGCCGTCCGAGGCGTCCGGCATCCGCCTGGGCACCGGCACGGTGACCTCCCAGGGCATGGGCGAGAGCGAGCTGACGGAGATCGCCGGGCTGATCGGACGGCTGCTCGCCGGGGGCACGGACGTCCGGGTGGGGGAGCGGGTCCGGGAGCTGGCGGGGGCGTTCGCGGGCCGTCGCTGACCGGATGAACCGATCTCCTACCCGGTAGGGCGAACCGCGATGCACGCACCCGGCGTCCGACTCAATAAGGTGTGTGCCGTGGCGACGCACCTCGAATCCCGGACAGGCACGGGCGTACCTTCGGTACCCACCCGTCGGACAGTGCAGCAGGAGGCCAGTGGTGCGTGAGTATCTGCTGGTGCTGTTCTGCACCGCGGCCGTCACCTACCTGCTGACCGGCCCGGTGCGGAAGTTCGCCATCGCGGCGGGGGCGATGCCCCCGGTCCGCGCCCGCGACGTGCACCGCGAACCCACCCCGCGGCTCGGCGGCATCGCGATGTTCGGCGGCCTCTGCGCCGGCATCCTGGTCGCCTCCCAGCTGGACAACCTGAGCAAGGTGTTCTCGCAGGGCACCGACATCCGCGCGCTGCTCTCCGGCGCCGGGATCATGTGGCTGCTCGGCGTGCTGGACGACAAGTGGGGCGTGGACGCGCTGGTGAAGCTGGGCGGCCAGATGATCGCCGCCGGCGTGATGGTGTGGCAGGGCGTCACGGTGATCACCCTGCCGGTGCCCGGCTCCGGCCCGGTCGCGGTCAGCCCCACCCAGGGCATGGTCATCTCGGTCACCCTGGTTGTCGTCATGGTCAACGCGGTGAACTTCATCGACGGCCTGGACGGCCTGGCCGGCGGCATGGTCTGCATCGCCGCGATGGCCTTCTTCCTGTACTCCTACCGGCTCTGGTACGGCTACACGATCAGTGACGCCGCCCCCGCCGTGCTCTTCAGCGTGCTGCTGATCGGCATGTGCCTGGGCTTCCTGGCGCACAACATGCACCCGGCCCGGATCTTCATGGGCGACTCCGGTTCGATGATGCTGGGCCTGATGCTGGCCGTCGCGGCGATCTCGATCACCGGCCGGGTCGACCCCGACCTGATCACCAGCGAGACGGGTTCGCAGACCCTCACCGTGCACGCCCTGGTGCCGATCTACATCCCGCTGCTGCTGCCGCTGACGGTCATCGCGCTGCCGCTGGCGGATCTGCTGCTCGCCGTGGTCCGCCGCACCTGGGCCGGCCAGTCGCCGTTCGCCGCGGACAAGCGGCACCTGCACCACCGACTGCTCCAGGTCGGCCACTCGCACAGCCGCGCCGTGCTGATCATGTACTTCTGGGCCGCGCTGATCGCCTTCGGGACCGTCGCCTTCTCGGTCACCAACACCGGCCGCACCCTGGTGCTGATGCTGGCCGGGCTCTGCCTGGTCGGCCTGGTGGTGCTGCTGACCCCGCGGTTCCGGCCGCGGGCCCCGCGCGCGGTGCAGGCCTTCGTCCCGCCGCGCTACCGCCGCCGTCCGGCGGGCCGGAAGCCCGCCCCGGCGGCGGTGCGCGAGGAGGAGGGCACGGCCCTGACCGCCGAGTCCGCCTCGGAGTCCGCCACCGAACCGATGGCCGAGCTGTCCGCCGAGGACAAGCGTCTGCTCGGGGGGCTGCCGAAGGGCTCCTCCGCGACCGGAAGCCGTGGCCACGGCCACGGGCGCGGCCGGTAGGGCGAAGTGACGTCCTGTCAAGCCGCCTCACCCGTTCGGCGGCACTGTTGGGCCATCAGTGTGACAGGTACCACACATTCATGGTAAAGCTCTCATCAAATAGTTTGTGATACCGTTCACGAGTACCGAGAACACGCCGAAAGACCTCACAGGTGGATGACTTCCGTCCCTGGCCGGTCTCCCTCGACGGACTCGCCGCAGAGCGGCCGGTCCGCGGCGGTTCCGGTCCGGTGTCACCATCACGTTCTGTGCCCGTCCCCCCGCCATCGACATGCCGCCGGAGTTGCCGACATGCCGTCCAACGACGCCCGGATCCTCCGAGGCGCCGCGATCCCCACTGCGGTCGCCGGAGTCCTCGCCATGGCGATCTCCTTTGCAGTCGCGGGTGGCAAGGGCTTGCTCGGCGCCCTCTTCGGAACGCTGCTGGTGATGGCCTTCTTCACCTCGGGTCAGGTCGCGCTCGACCGGCTGACCAGGTCGAACCCGCACATCATGATGGCCGCGGCGCTGCTCGTGTACACGACGCAGATCCTGCTGGTCGGCATCGTGCTGGCCGTGTTCAAGGACACCGAGCTCTTCAACCGGCAGGCCTTCGCCTTCACGCTGCTCGGCTGCGCACTCATCTGGACGGGTTTCCAGGTGCGCGGCGCACTGAAGGCGAAGATGTTCTACGTCGACCCCAACGCCTCTGAAAACAAGGGCAACAAGCCGTCCGACAAGGGGCGTCAACAGTGACGGCGCCCCTCTGTCCCCCCAACGAGGGGGGCGGTGTTTATGCCGCGCTGACGGGCTGCTATCGTCCGTCGCAACAACGGAGTACGGGAAGAGGCCAGGTCTGTCCGCACGGCGGACCGATCGCCCCCCGGATCCGCGCAGTCTTCGATGATCCCGCGGCGGTGCAGCGCACTGCCGGGCGGGGTCGGCGAGAAACCCATCAAGTTCCAGTGCCGCTCCGTGGTCGCAGGCCACGCCGACACACCGAGGTTGCCGTAACCATGCGTCACGACGAAGGAGTCCGTGGTGAGTGCTGAACTCACGTCCCTCGCCTCAGGCAGTTGCCACTTCGGGGACGCTGGCTGCGGCTTCCCGGCCCCGGGTCTGAACGAGTTCCAGTTCGAGCCGATTTTCACGATCGGCAGCTTCGAGTTCAACAAGCCGATGCTGCTGTCGATGATCGTTGCGGTACTGGTCGTTCTGTTCTTCTGGGCCGCCTTCGCGAAGCCGCGGCTCGTCCCCGGCAAGCTGCAGCTGGTCGGTGAGATCGGCTACGACTTCGTCAAGCGCTCCATCGTTCTGGAGACGATCGGCAAGAAGGGCGAGAAGTACGTCCCGATGCTCGTCTCGATGTTCTTCTTCATCTGGTTGATGAACATCATGTCGATCATCCCGTTCGCCCAGTTCCCGGTGACCGCGGCGATCGCCTTCCCGGCCGGCCTCGCAGCCGTCGTGTGGCTCACCTACATGACGCTGACCTTCAAGAAGCACGGCTTCGTCGGCGGCTTCAAGAACCTCTGCTGGCCGTCGGGCATCCCCGGCTGGGTCATGTTCATCCTGGTGCCGATCGAGTTCTTCTCGAACATCTTCGTGCGCCCCTTCACGCTCGCGGTCCGAGCCTTCGCGAACATGTTCGCCGGCCACCTGCTGATCGTGATGTTCTCCATCGCCTCCTGGTACCTGCTCAGCCCGACCCTGGGCGCGCTGTACGGCACGGCCTCCTTCGTCGTGACCATCGCGCTGACCGCCTTCGAGCTGCTGGTCCAGTTCCTGCAGGCCTACATCTTCGTGATGCTGGCCAGCAGCTACATCGCCGGTGCCCTCGAAGAGGCGCACTGAGCCTGGGGCCCCCGGCCCCACCCCCGAACCACACCTCCCGGAATGCCCGGTGGCCAATCACCACCGGTTCACCACCCCTGCAAAGGACAACTGCAATGAGCTTCCTCGCTGAGGGCACTGTCTACGGTTCCGTCGCCTCGATCGGCTACGGCCTCGCCGCCATCGGCCCCGGCATCGGCGTCGGTCTGATCTTCGGTAACGGTGTCCAGGCCATGGCCCGCCAGCCCGAGGCGGCCGGTCTCATCCGCGCCAACATGTTCATCGGCTTCGCGCTCACCGAGGCCCTCGCTCTGATCGGCATCGTCATGCCGTTCGTCTTCGGCAACAAGTAATCCCGCCGAAGACCCTTTCGAGGAAGGTCCAGATATGAGCATCGCGGCGCAGCTCGCGGCCGAGGAGAAGATGAATCCTCTCCTCCCCGCGTGGCCCGAGATCATCATCGGCCTGATCTGCTTCTTCATCGTCTTCGGTCTGCTCGGCAAGAAGCTCCTCCCCAGCATCGAGAAGGTGCTGTCGGAGCGCCGGGACGCCATCGAGGGCGGCATGGAGCGCGCCGAGGCCGCCCAGGCCGAGGCCCAGGCCCTGCTTGAGCAGTACCGCGCCGAGCTCGCCGACGCGCGTCACGAGGCTGCCCGCATCGTCGAGCAGGCTCGCGAGCAGGGCGCAGCCCAGCTCACCGAGATGCGCGAGGAGGGCCAGCGTCAGCGCGAGGCCATCGTCGCCGCCGGCCACGCCCAGATCGAGGCCGACAAGAAGCAGGCGTCCGCCGCCCTGCGCCAGGACGTGGGCTCGCTGGCCTCCCAGCTGGCGTCCCGCATCGTGGGCGAGTCCCTTGAGGACTCCGCCCGGCAGAGCGGTGTCATCGACCGCTTCCTGGACGAGCTGGAGTCCAAGGCCGCCGTTGCTCAGGGCGCGGCCAAGTGATCGGCGCCAGCCGCGAGGCCCTCGTCGCCGGGCGGCAGAACCTGGAGAGCCTGACCGATTCCACCTCGGTGGACGCGGCCAAGCTCGCCGAGGAGCTCACCGCCGTCACGGCCCTGCTGGACCGTGAGGTGTCGTTCCGCCGCGTGCTGACCGACCCGTCCCGGTCGGGTCAGGACAAGGCGCAGCTGGTCACCTCGCTGCTGTCCGGCCAGGTTTCCGGCGAGGCTGTCGACCTGGTCTCCGGCCTGGTCCGCTCCCGCTGGTCGGGCGCGCGTGACCTGGTCGACGCGGTCGAGGAGCTGTCCTCGTACGCCGAGGTCATCGCCGCCGAGAAGGCCGGTGCCCTGGACGACGTCGAGGACGAGCTGTTCCGGTTCGGCCGGGTGGTGAGCGGCTCCAACGAGCTGCGCTCCGCGCTGACCGAGCCGAAGGCCGGCGCCGCCGCCAAGGCTGCGCTGATCAGGAAGCTGCTCGGCGGCCGCGCCAACGCGGGCACCGTCCGGCTGGTCACCAGCCTGGTCAACAACCCGCGTGGCCGTAGCCTGGAGCAGGGCCTCGAGTCCTACTCGAAGCTCGCCGCCGCGCGGCGCGGCCGAGTGGTGGCCCTGGTCACCACCGCGGTGCCGCTGTCGGACAGCCAGAAGGAGCGCCTGTCGGGTGCTCTCGGCCGGCTGTACGGCCGCCAGGTCCACCTGAACATCGACGTCGACCCCGAGGTCGTCGGCGGTGTCCGGGTGCAGATCGGTGACGAGATCATCGAGGGCACCGTGTCGAGCCGCCTTGAGGGCGCTCGCCAGTCGCTCGAAGGCTGAACACACCCAAGCAGCACATCCGACCCTCGGTCGGGAACCGGCTCCACCGGAGTCGGCAAATCGTACGGCCGGTTCATACGACCCGGCCGAGAGTCGAGTACTTGCGGCCCTCAATGGCGGGCCGAGGATCGCAAACTAGGAGAGCAGGGAAGCCTGATGGCGGAGCTTACGATCCGTCCGGAGGAGATCCGGGACGCGCTGGCCGACTTTGTCCAGTCGTACCAGCCGGACGCCGCCTCTGTGGAAGAGGTCGGCACGGTCACTGACGCAGCGGACGGTATCGCCCATGTCGAGGGCCTGCCCTCGGTCATGGCCAACGAGCTGCTGAAGTTCGAGGACGGCACGCTCGGCCTCGCGCTGAACCTCGACACCCGCGAGATCGGTGTCGTCATCCTCGGTGAGTTCGGCGGCATCGAGGAGGGTCAGACGGTGCGCCGCACCGGCGAGGTCCTCTCGGTTCCGGTCGGCGACGGCTACCTCGGCCGCGTCGTGGACCCGCTGGGCAACGCGATCGACGGTCTGGGCGACATCGCTTCCACCGGCCGCCGTGCCCTGGAGCTGCAGGCCCCCGGCGTCATGGCCCGCAAGTCGGTCAAGCAGCCGCTGCAGACCGGCATCAAGGCCATCGACGCGATGACCCCGATCGGCCGCGGCCAGCGTCAGCTGATCATCGGCGACCGCCAGACCGGCAAGACCGCGGTGGCCGTCGACACGATCATCAACCAGCGCGACAACTGGCGCTCGGGCGACCCGGAGAAGCAGGTCCGCTGCATCTACGTCGCCGTGGGCCAGAAGGGCTCCACCATCGCGTCCGTCCGTGGCGCCCTGGAGGAGGCCGGCGCGCTGGAGTACACCACCATCGTGGCCGCTCCCGCCTCCGACCCGGCCGGCTTCAAGTACCTCGCTCCGTACACCGGCTCCGCCATCGGCCAGGAGTGGATGTACGACGGCAAGCACGTCCTGATCATCTTCGACGACCTGTCGAAGCAGGCCGAGGCCTACCGTTCCGTTTCCCTGCTGCTGCGCCGCCCGCCGGGCCGCGAGGCGTACCCGGGCGACGTCTTCTACCTGCACTCCCGCCTGCTGGAGCGCTGCGCGAAGCTGAACGACGAGCTCGGCGGCGGCTCGATGACCGGTCTTCCGATCATCGAGACCAAGGCCAACGACGTGTCGGCGTACATCCCGACCAACGTCATCTCCATCACCGACGGCCAGTGCTTCCTGGAGTCCGACCTGTTCAACGCCGGCATCCGCCCGGCCGTGAACGTCGGTATCTCGGTCTCCCGCGTCGGTGGCTCCGCCCAGATCAAGGCCATGCGCTCGGTCGCCGGCCGTCTGCGCCTGGACCTCGCCCAGTACCGTGAGCTGGAGGCCTTCGCCGGCTTCGGTTCCGACCTGGACGCGGCCTCCAAGGCCCAGCTGGAGCGCGGTGCGCGCATGGTCGAGCTGCTGAAGCAGGGCCAGTACCAGCCGTTCCCGGTCGAGGAGCAGGTCGTCTCCATCTGGGCCGGCACCACCGGTCAGCTGGACGACGTCCCGGTCGCCGAGATCCGCCGCTTCGAGCGCGAGTTCCTGGACCACGTGCGTCTGCAGCACAAGGACCTGCTCGCCGGCATCGTCGAGACCGGCCTGCTGGCCGACGGCACCGTCGACGCGCTGGCCACCGCGATCGGTGCCTTCAAGCAGGGCTACCAGACCGCTGACGGCAAGCTGCTCTCCGAGCAGGCCTGAGTCCGGTAGCGAGGGAAAGGACGTAACGACCCATGGGAGCACAGCTTCGGGTCTACAAGCGCCGGATCCGCTCTGTCACCGCGACGAAGAAGATCACCAAGGCGATGGAGATGATCTCCGCAGCGCGCATCGGCAAGGCGCAGCGCTCGGTGGCCGCCTCCACCCCGTACGCCGACGAGCTCACCCGGGCGGTGACGGCGGTGGCCACCCGGTCCAACGCCAAGCACCCGCTCACCAGCGAGAACCCGAACGCCACGCGTGCCGCAGTCCTGCTGATCACGGCGGACCGCGGTCTGGCGGGCGGCTACTCGTCCAACGCCATCAAGGCCTCGCTGGCGCTCTCCGAGCGTCTGCGGTCCGAGGGCAAGGACGTGGTGACGTACGTCGTCGGCCGCAAGGGCGTCTCGTTCTACGGCTTCCGTGACCTCGCCGTCGCGGAGACCTGGACGGGCTTCTCGGACAAGCCGACCTACGGGGACGCCAAGGCCGTCTCGGCCGCGCTGATCGAGGCCTTCACGGCCGAGACCGGTGGCGTGGACGAGGTCCACGTGATCTCGACCCGGTTCGAGTCGATGCTGACGCAGACCGCGGTCGACGCCCGGCTGCTGCCGCTGAAGCTCGACGAGGTCCAGCTCAGCGACGAGTCGTCCGCCAAGGCGGAGATCTTCCCGCTCTACGACTTCGAGCCGTCGGCGGAGGGCGTCCTGGACGCCCTGCTGCCGCGGTACGTGGAGAGCCGGATCTACAACGCGCTGCTGCAGTCGGCTGCCTCCGAGCACGCCGCCCGCCGCCGCGCGATGAAGAGCGCGACGGACAACGCCGGCGAGCTCATCAAGTCGCTCACGCGGCTTGCCAACTCGGCCCGTCAGGCCGAGATCACCCAGGAAATCAGCGAGATCGTCGGTGGCGCGAACGCGCTCGCTGACGCGAGCCGCGGGAGCGAATGAGTATGACTACCACTGTTGAGCCGACCACGGCGACGGGCCGCGTCGCGCGGGTCATCGGCCCGGTCGTCGACGTGGAGTTCCCCGTCGACGCGATCCCGAACATGTTCAACGCCCTGCGCGTCGAGGTGGACAACCCCGACGGCACGGGCAAGAAGGTCCTCACTCTCGAGGTCGCCCAGCACCTCGGCGACGGCCTGATCCGCGGCATCTCGATGCAGCCGACCGACGGCCTGGTCCGCGGTTCGCAGGTCACCGACACCGGTGCCGCGATCTCGGTGCCGGTCGGCCAGATCACCAAGGGCAAGGTGTTCAACGCCCTCGGTGAGGTGCTGAACGTCGACAAGGACGAGTTCGAGTCGCAGGTCCAGGTCCGGTGGCCGATCCACCGCAAGGCCCCGGAGTTCAAGGACCTCGAGTCCAAGACCGAGATGTTCGAGACCGGCATCAAGGTCATCGACCTCCTCACCCCGTACGTGACCGGTGGCAAGATCGGTCTGTTCGGTGGTGCCGGTGTCGGCAAGACCGTTCTGATCCAGGAGATGATCTACCGCGTCGCCGAGAACTTCGGTGGTGTGTCGGTCTTCGCCGGCGTCGGCGAGCGTACCCGTGAGGGCAACGACCTCATCGACGAGATGGTCGACTCGGGCGTTCTGGACAAGACCGCGCTGGTCTTCGGCCAGATGGACGAGCCGCCGGGCACCCGTCTGCGCGTCGCGCTCTCCGCGCTGACCATGGCGGAGTACTTCCGTGACGTCGAGAAGCAGGACGTGCTCCTCTTCATCGACAACATCTTCCGGTTCACCCAGGCCGGTTCCGAGGTGTCGACCCTGCTCGGCCGTATGCCCTCCGCGGTGGGTTACCAGCCGAACCTGGCCGACGAGATGGGCCTCCTCCAGGAGCGCATCACCTCGACCCGCGGTCACTCGATCACCTCGATGCAGGCGATCTACGTCCCCGCGGACGACCTGACCGACCCGGCCCCGGCCACCACCTTCGCCCACCTGGACGCGACGACCGTTCTGTCGCGCCCGATCTCGGAGAAGGGCATCTACCCGGCCGTCGACCCGCTGGACTCCACGTCCCGCATCCTCGACCCGCGGTACATCGCGCAGACCCACTACGAGACGGCCATCCGTATCAAGGGGATCCTGCAGAAGTACAAGGACCTCCAGGACATCATCGCCATCCTCGGTATGGACGAGCTGTCGGAGGAGGACAAGATCACGGTCCACCGTGCCCGTCGCATCGAGCGCTTCCTCTCGCAGAACACCTACGTGGCGAAGCAGTTCACCGGCATCGAGGGTTCGACCGTGCCGCTGTCCGAGACCATCGAGGCCTTCAACTCGATCGCGGACGGCAAGTACGACTCCGTCCCGGAGCAGGCCTTCTTCATGTGCGGTGGCATCGAGGACCTGGAGCGCAACGCCGCTCAGCTGGCGAAGAAGTAATCGCGGCCGGTAGCAGTCGAGCGTGATCGTGAGGGGTGGGCCCCAGCCCTGGGACCCACCCCTCACGTCGCACCGGCTGTGATTCCGGTCAAATCCGTGCCGCCGGTTTCATGCCGGGGGCGCGGGCCCGTTATTCTTACCGAAACTCCCGAGTAATCGGGGGTTGCATGAGCCTAGGAGCCCACGTTGGCTGAGCTGCACGTCGAGCTGGTCGCAGCCGACCGCAAGGTGTGGTCCGGTGCGGCCACCATCGTCGTCGCCCGTACGGCCTCCGGTGACACCGGCATCATGCCGGGTCACACCCCGGTGCTGAGCGTGCTGGAGACCGGTCCGGTCACCATCCGGACCACGGACGGCGGCACCGTGATCGCCGCGGTGCACGGCGGCTTCATCTCCTTCGCCGACAACAAGGTGTCCCTCCTCGCGGAGATCGCCGAGCTGGCGGACGAGATCGACGTCGCGCGTGCCGAGCGCGCACTGGACAAGGCCAAGTCGGACCTCGACGCGCACGCCGAGCGTCGCGCCGAGGTGCGTCTGTTCGCGGCGCGCGGCCTCAAGGCCCACGCCTGAGTGCGCCGGACCCCGCCTGAGCGGGGTCGACCGACGGTCCCGGGGACGCCTGAGCGTGACCCCGGGACTGTCGTCTCAGTTGGTAGGTCAACGCGGTCGCCTGGTACGACCGAAACGGGGAACGCGGGTAGCGAGGAGGTAGGTGAGCATGGTCCTCGCCCTTGTGGTGTGTGCGGCGGTCGTGGCGCTCGGTGTGATCGGGTTGGTCGCGTTCGCGGTACGCCGCCGTGTGATCCAGCGGGTCGGCGGAACGTTCGACTGCAGTTACCGGCTCAAAATGCCCGCCGACGCCTCGACTCAGCCCGACCTCGACGAGAACGGCAAACCCACCTCAGCCCCGGTCCCCCAGACCGACGGCAAGGGGTGGGTTTTTGGTATCGGCCGGTACAGCGGCGACTCCATCGAGTGGTTCCGGGTCTTCTCGTACGCTCCGCGCCCCCGCAAGGTCCTGCCGCGCCGGGAGATCGAGGTGCTGGGCCGGCGCTACCCCGAGGGGCAGGAGGAGCTGGCCCTGCTCTCCGGCTCGGTCGTGCTGCGCTGCCTCCACAACGGCGCGCCGCTGGAGCTCGCGATGAGCGACGACGCGCTGACCGGCTTCCTCGCCTGGCTCGAAGCCGCACCCCCCGGGCAGAGGGTTAACGTCGCCTAACCCCGCGGCTAGTCTTGGCGCCATGGTCAATCTGACGCGTATCTACACCAGGACCGGCGACGACGGCACCACGGCGCTGGGCGACATGAGCCGTACGACCAAGACCGATCCGCGCCTGGTCGCGTACGCGGACGCCAACGAGGCCAACGCCGCGATCGGTGTGGCGATCGCGGCGGGTGCGCTGCCGGAGGACGTCGTCACGGTGCTCACCCGGATCCAGAACGACCTCTTCGACGTGGGCGCCGACCTGGCGACCCCGGTGGTGGAGGACCCGAAGTACCCGCCGCTGCGGGTGCTCCAGTCCTACATCGACAAGCTGGAGGGGGACTGCGACCACTACCTGGAGTCGCTGGAGAAGCTGCGCAGCTTCATCCTCCCCGGCGGCGCCGCGGGCGCCGCGTACCTGCACCTGGCCTGCACGGTGGTCCGCCGGGCCGAGCGGGCCACCTGGGCGGCGATCGAGGCACACGGGGAGAGCGTCAACCCGCTGACCGCCAAGTACCTGAACCGCCTCTCCGACCTGCTGTTCATCCTGGCCCGGGCGGCCAACAAGGAGCGCGGCGACGTGCTCTGGGTGCCGGGCGACAACCGCTGACCCGCGGCCGCCGGTACGGCTGCCGCTACAGCTGCTGGTGCTGCCGCGGGATCTCCCAGCCGACCACGTGGCCGTCCTCGACGATCGCGCCGGCCGGCGGCTCCTTCGGCCAGATCGCGTAGCAGGCGGCCACGATCAGGTTGATCCCGGCCACCATGCTCAGCCGCAGGTACCAGGCGGTGAAGGTGGAGAAGGCGGCGGCGCCGGCGGAGAGCGGCACCATGAGGGTGATCAGGCCGAGCGTGACGCCCGCCGAGACCGTGGTGCGGCCGGCGACCTGCCACTCGTAGCGGGTCCGCGCCGAGCCGTACTTGGGGGAGCGCGCGGGCTTGGGGCCGCCGGCGAAGCGGTACTGGAAGTGCCGGTCGGCCCAGCGGACCAGGGACGGCCCGAACCCGAGGGAGAAGCCCGCGTAGCTCGCCGCCAGCGCGTGCGTCCAGCTCGCGGTGGCGCCGCCGCGCAGGTCGAGCACGGCGAGGGTGAACAGGGTGAGGTCCAGGACCGGCAGGCCGATCAGCAGGGCCGTGCTCACCGTGCGCAGCCGCAGCACGTAGCGGGCGGTCAGGGCCAGCCCGAGGACGACCCAGAAGGCGACCTCGGCGGCGAGGATGAGGGTGACGATCATGGCGGGCCTCCGGGCTGTTCGGTGGTGCTACCAGCCTTCCGCGCGCCGGTCCGCGCGTCGTCGTCGCCGGAGCCGAGTCCGGGCTGCACCTTTCGATGTACGCGCACTCCTCCCCGGACCCGAGCCGCCGGTCCGGCCGGGGATGATCTGATGGGGCTGTGCGCAGACCCACTCTCACCCCGCGGCAGGAAGACCGGGCGATCGCGGTCTTCGGGCTGCTCGGCGGGCTGTTCCTGATCTCCGTCAAGGTCTACGACGGCTCCGAGCACGTCGCCCGCTGGGCGGTCGTCCCGCCGCTGGTGGTGATGGCCTCGCTGGAGCTGGTCCGCCGGAGCAGGCCGGTCCTCATCGCGACGGTCGGCGGGATCGTCTTCGCGGTCAGCATCTTCAACGGCGCGCTCCTGGCGACCACCCTGATGTACACCGACCTGCTGTACGCCGCGGTGCTCTACGGCAACCCGAAGATGTCGCGGGTGCTGCACCTGACCGGTGCGGCCTCGGTGCTGGTGCTGTCCACCCTGGTGCTGATCTACAGCGACGCGCCGACGGCCGTGGCCGTCGTGGTGCTGACCACGCTGGTCTACCTGGCGCCGGTCTGGACCGGCGACATCGTGCGCAAGCACCGCGAGGAGGCGGAGTCCCAGCGGCTGCGGGCCGAGCAGACCGCGCTGCTCTCCGAGATGGACCGGCGGGAGGCCGTCGTCGTCGAACGGGCCCGGATGGCACGGGAGTTGCACGACGTGGTGGCGAACCACCTGTCGGCCATCGCGATCCACGCCACCGGCGCGCAGTCGGTCGCCCGGCGCCAGCGGCGTCCGGAGGACGATCCGCTGGTGGAGGTGCTGGGTGTGATCCGGGAGAACAGCGTCCAGGGATTGACCGAAATGCGCCGCATCATCGGCCTGTTGCGGGACAGCGGCGGGGGAGAGGCCGACGCGTCGTACGCCGCGCCCGACCTGGACGCGGTGGACGCGCTGCTGGCGAAGGCCCGGGCGGCCGGGCAGGACGTCGGGCTGGGCTTCGAGCTCACCGAGCGTGGCGACCGCGGCTCGCTGCCGGTGCCGGTGGGTCTGGCCGCGTACCGGATCGTCCAGGAGTCGCTGACCAACGCGCTCAAGCACGCGGGGCCGGGCGAGGTCCGGGTGCTGCTGGAGTTCCTGCCGGAGGAGCTGCGGATCGTGGTGTCGAGCCCGTTCCGCCGCGGCGCGGGGCAGTCGCTGCCGGGTGCGCGGGCCGGGCTGGTCGGCATGGCCGAGCGGGCCTCGCTGCTGGGAGGCGGCTTCGAGGCCGGTCCGGAGGGCGAGTGCTGGACCGTCCGGGCGGTGCTGCCGCGGGCGCTGGTGACCGAGGGAGAGGGAGGGCGGGCATGACGATCCGGGTGCTGGTGGCGGAGGACCAGGCGGCCGTGCGGGCGGCGCTGGTGATGATCCTGCGGGCGGAGCCGGACCTGGAGGTGGTCGGGCAGGCCGCGGACGGCGAGGAGGCCGTCCGGCTGGCGCTGGAGCTGCGGCCGGACGTGGTCCTGATGGACGTCCAGATGCCCCGGCTGGACGGCGTGTCGGCGACCCGCGAGGTGGTGGCGGCCGGAGCGGCCCAGGTGCTGGTGCTGACCACCTTCGACCTCGACGAGTACGTCTACGGGGCGCTGCGGGCCGGGGCGGCCGGGTTCCTGCTGAAGGACCTGGAGGCGGACACCCTGGTCGAGGGGATCCGGACGGTGGCGCGCGGGGACGGCATGCTGGCCCCCTCGGTGACCCGGCGGCTGATCGGCACCTTCGCCCGTCCGGAGCGTCAGGTGGGGCCGGCGGTCCGGGCGGCGGTGACGGGGCTGACCCCGCGGGAGCGGGAGGTGCTCACCCTGATCGGTGCGGGCCTGCCGAACGGTGAGATCGCCCGGCGGCTGGAGATGGCGGAGGCGACCACCAAAACGCACGTCAGCCGGATCCTGGCGAAGCTGGGTCTGCGCAGCCGGGTGCAGGCGGCGATCCTCGCCCAGGACCTTGGGCTGACGATCTGATCAGCTGACCTTCTCGCCCGCTCGGGTCCGGCGCAGATCACACCTTCGGATCGCCCCATGCCGACCGTTCGGGCACTAAAGTCCGGCCCATGAGCGACGCGGCTCGGCGCCGGTGATCCCTGCCCTGAGCCGCCTTCAGGGCCCGCCCGCCAGGGCGGCGACGGCATCGGGAGACCAAGCCATGAGCAATGTGTCCAGTAAGCGGATCGCCGTGATCGGTGCCGGCCTGATGGGCGCCGGCATCGCCCAGGTCTCCGCGCAGGCAGGGCACCCCGTGGTCCTGCGCGACGTCACCGAGGAGGCGCTCCTGCGCGGCCTCGCGGGCATCCGCGCCTCGTACGACAAGTTCGTCTCCAAGGGTCGGCTGACCGCCGAGGACGCCGAGGCGGCGCTCGGCCGGATCACCACCACCACCGACCTGGACGCGGTCTCCGAGGCCGACATCGTGGTCGAGGCGGTCTTCGAGCGGCTGGACGTCAAGGAAGGCGTCTTCAAGGAGCTCGACAAGCTCGCCAAGCCGGGTGCGGTGCTCGCCTCCAACACCTCCGCCATCCCGATCACCCGCATCGCCGCCGCCACCGGCCGCCCGGAGTCGGTCGTCGGCGTGCACTTCTTCTCGCCCGTGCCGCTGATGAAGCTGGTCGAGCTGGTCCGCGGCTACAAGACCAGCGACGAGACGCTGGCCACCGCCCGGGCCTTCGCCGAGGGCGTCGGCAAGGACGTCGTGGTGGTCAACCGCGACGTGGCCGGCTTCGTCACGACCCGTCTGATCACCGCGCTGGTCGTCGAGGCCGCCAAGCTGTACGAGTCGGGCGTCGCCAGCGCCGAGGACATCGACGCCGCCTGCCGGCTCGGCTTCGGCCACCCGATGGGCCCGCTGGAGACCGCCGACCTGACCGGCGTGGACATCCTGCTGCACGCCGCGCGGAACATCTACGAGGAGACCCAGGACGAGAAGTTCGCCGCCCCCGAGATCATGGCCCGCATGGTCACCGCCGGCGACCTGGGCCGCAAGAGCGGCCGCGGCTTCTACCCGTACCCGGCCAAGTGACCGGTCGGCGCCGCTGAGCCCGCGGGCCGTGCGGTCGGAGCACCGCACGGCCCCGCTCCGGGGTGGGTGAGTTTCCTCACGCCGGTGTCGCAGACGGGTGATTTGGGCGGTAATCGAGCGTAGGTGTGGAGAGTTCCTGCGTATATTCCCTCGGACGAGTGAAGTTGCTTCAGATCTGGCCGGAACCAGCAACCCGCGGGGCTGGTTCGCCGTCAGATGAGGGGGAACCCGGGATTCCGGCCGGGGCCGGGCGTGGGGCCGAAGGCCCGCCCGAATCGACACCGTCATCGATACCGACATCGACCACCGACCGACACCGACACCCCCGCATCCTGACCCGGCACGGCCGGGGCGGACGCAGCGGGACGACCCCGACCAGATCCGCCACGCAGGTCCGCCACGCGGAGGAGGAGAGCATGCGCATCACCGGCAACCACGTGGCGCTGGCCATCGAAGGCCGCCTCGACGTGCGCACCGCCGCCGACGCGCGGGCCCGGCTGCACCAGGCCGTCGACGGCGGCCTGGGCGACCTCGTGCTCGACCTCGCCCGGCTCGAGTTCTGGGACGCCACCGGCCTCGGCGTGATCATGGGCACCCACCGCCGGGCCGGCCGGATCGGCCGCCGCCTGGTGCTCCGCTCCGTCCCGGCCCAGCTCCAGCGGCTGCTGGTGGCCACCCGGCTGCACCGGATCCTCGCCGTCGAGGGCATGATCGCCGAACCCCGCGGTGCCACCCTGCCGGTGCTCTGACCGGCGGTCGCGCGGCCGCGGACGCCCGGTGCCGGGAGGCCGCTGTGCGGGCGGGCGCGGATGTGCGAGAGTCTGGCGTCAGGAAACGGCCGCCGGGGCCGAGCCCGGCCCCCCCGGCCTTCGACCGGGAGGTGCCCCCGGTCCGCGGGCGGCCGGACGAAGTCGTCGGCGCGAGCGTGGGGCGGAGCAGATCGTGGGACAGCCATCCGGTGAGTTCCGGCAGGAGGCCGTACGGGCCCGGAGCGGTGAGCTGGTCACCGGCGGGCTGCTGGTGACCGTCGGCACCCCGGAGGGATCCGAGGTGCGCCCCTGCCCCGACGAGTGGCGCCCCAGCCCCCGCCGGACCGAGCGCAGCGGCCCCGCCCGCGGCCCGTCCGGTGACGCCGGCCGCCAGGTCGGTCCGCTCGCCCTCGGCGCCGGGCCCGCCGACCTGCCGCTGCTCGACCGCGAGGCCGACGTCGCCCAGCTGCTCGGCCTGCTCGCCGAGGGCCGCTCCATACGCCTGGTCGGCCAGGCCGGATCCGGCCGCAGCGCCCTGCTGTCGGCCGTCGCCGAGTCGGCCGGCGACCTCGCCCCCGGCGGCGTCGTCCAGCTCTGCGGCCACCGCCGCACCGCCGCCGACCTGCTCCAGGACCTCTTCGCGGCCACCCACCACGCCCCCGGCTTCCGCCCCGACCCGGCCCAGCTCGCCGAGCACCTCGCCCGGGTCGGCGCGATCGTCGTCGTCGACGAGGTGGAGCCCTCCGGGCCGGAACTGGAGCAGTTCCTCGCCGCCGCGCCCGACTGCGCCTTCCTGATCTCCGTCGCCCCCGACAGCCCGCAGCTGACGCCGGACTCCCGGCTCCGCGACCACCTGGTCGCCGGCCTCTCCCGGCCCGCCTGCCTGGCACTCGCCGCCCGGCTGGCCGGGCGGCCCCTGGACGCGGCCGAGAAGGCCTGGGCGGTGGACCTCTGGTTCGAGTCCGAGGGCCTGCCGCTGCGGTTCGTCCAGGCCGCCGCGCTGCTGCGGCAGCGGGACGTCGCGGTGGACGCCCTGGTCGCCGCCGAGGACGACCGCATGGACGTCTTCGGAGCAGTCCGGGAGCCGGTCCACGACCCCGACCCGGCGGTCCGTGAAGCCGCGCTGCGCGGGAACGTCCCACTGCCCTCGGTCGCCGAGTCCACGCTCCCCGCCGTCCGGCTCGCCGAGGGCCTCGGGGAGACCGCCCAGGCCGTACTGCGGCTCGCCGTGGCGCTCGGCGGCGAGTGCCCGACCGCCCCGCACCTGCCCGCGCTGATCGACGTCGGCCAGGGCGAGAACGCGCTCGCCGAGCTCGCCGACGCGGGGCTCGCCGTCTCCATCGGCGGCCACCACCGGCTCACCGCCGGGGCGCTGGAGCTGCTCGCCCCGCACTGGCCCGCCCGCGGCAGCGTCGACGGCGCCGCGCAGCACTTCGCCTGGTGGGTCGGCCACTCCTCGGTCTCGCTGGCGCAGATCGCCGCCGAGGCCGAGGTGGTGATCGGCGTACTCCTGGCCGACCGGGCCGCGGGACGGCACGCCTCCGTACTGCGGCTGGCCCGGGCGGCCGCCCCGGCGCTGGCGCTGGCGCTGCGCTGGGGGGCCTGGGAACGCGCCCTGCAACTGGGTCTGGAAGCCGCCCGGAAGACCGGCGCGCGGGTCGACGAGGCGTGGTTCCACCACGAGTTGGGCGTCTACGCGATCTGCGTGCGGGAACCCGGCCGGGCCACGGCCGAGTTGGAGGCCGCACTCGCCCTGCGGGCCGCCCTCGGCGAGCAGCGCGGGGCGCCCGGCGCCCGGCGGATGCTCGACCTGCTGCGCGCCGACGGCCGGCAGCTGCCGCCCGCCGCGCCGGCCGGCTCCGGGTCCGCCCGCCGGCCCGTCATCCGGGCCATCGCCCAGGTGCCCCTGCGGCTCAGGGCCACCACCACGGGCCCCGGCCGCACCAGGCGCACGGTGATCGCCGCCTCGGCGGCCGTGCTCGCGCTGGGCGTCCTCGGTACGGCGGTCGCGATGACGGCCGACGGGGAGCCGAAGGGAACGGATCCGCACAGCAGCAGCGACGACGGCTCCCTGCCGACCGGCACCCGGCCGTCGCCCCGCTCCGGCAGCCCCCGGCCGACCGCCTCGGGACCCTCCTCCACGGCCGCGCCCGAGACCTCCGCCCCGACGGCCCCGCCCACGGCCGAGGAGCCCGAGGACGGGCCCTCGACGGGCGCCGTCGCCTCGCGGTCACGGTCGGCCTCGCCGTCGGCGTCGAAGCGGCCGAGCCGGTCGCCGAGCACGGGGACGACGAGCACCGCCCCGCAGTCCACGGCCCCGGGCCAGTCGCAGCCGGCGGGCGGCGCGGGGGGAACGGGCGGCAACCCGCCGCCCCCGGGCGGCGGCACGGGCGGCGGAGGCGGCACCGGCGGGAACGGCACCACGAACGGGGGAACGGCGGGCGGAGGGTCCACGCAGCCCCCCGGAGGCGGCACGCCGCCGGCCACCCAGCCCCCGGCGACCCCGACGACCGTCCCGACGACAACGGTCCCCTCGACCACGACGACGCCGCCGGACTCGGGGAGTCCGACGGCGTCCACGACGTCCGCGTCGCCGACCGGCTGACGGTCGGCGACGCCGGGTCGGGTCTGCGGGTGGGGTCAGGTCAGGTGCGGGTCAGAACAGCTTCAGCTTGTCGTCGTCGATGCCGCGCAGCGCGTCGTAGTCCAGGACCACGCAGCCGATGCCCCGGTCGGTGGCCAGCACACGGGCCTGCGGCTTGATCTCCTGCGCGGCGAAGACGCCCTTCACCGGGGCCAGCAGGGGGTCCCGGTTGAGCAGTTCCAGATAGCGGGTGAGCTGTTCCACACCGTCGATCTCGCCGCGCCGCTTGATCTCGATGGCGACGGTCGCGCCGTCCGAGTCGCGGCAGAGGATGTCGACCGGTCCGATCGCGGTGGGGTACTCGCGGCGGATCAGGGACCAGCCGGCGCCGAGCACCTCCATCCGGTCCGCGAGCAGCTCCTGGAGGTGTGCCTCGACACCGTCCTTGATCAGACCCGGGTCCACTCCGAGTTCGTGGGACGAGTCGTGCAGCACCTCCTCCAGCGTGATGATGAGCTTCTCGCCGGCCTTGTTCTCCACCGTCCAGACCCCGTCGGCGACCTTGAGGGCGCACGGCGGGGACATCCAGTTGAGCGGCTTGTAGGCGCGGTCGTCGGCGTGGATGCTGACGCTGCCGTCGGCCTTGACCAGGATGAGCCTGGTGGCGGAGGGCAGATGGGCGGAGAGCCGACCGGCATAGTCGACTGAGCAGCGGGCAATTACGAGACGCACGGTCGACCACGCTAGCCCACCGGGGCCAGTTGATGCGATTCCGCGACGGCCGGGTGAAGAATCCGCGAACCCCGCGAACATGGATGCCCTGCGATCCCTCGAAAGCCTGTCGGCACCCTGGCGGCCACCACCATTGGCAGCTACGGTGTGTGACGGCTTGCTTGCGGGATCGCTGTCAACGGGGATGGAGACTTCAGATGAACGATCCGACGGGATCCGGCCAATCTGGTGCACCGGGGCTCATTCCCGGAGCAATCAGCCGGAACCACCGGTCCGGTCCGCCGTTGACTGCCACGCTGTTCTGAGCGGTTGGCGCCCCCGACCACGTCCCTCAACGGGTCCTCGGCGCCCCCGCCTCGGCGCGGTGCCGGAAACAAGGCCGTCCGACGGCGTCACACCCGTCCGACGGTGTTCCGGACATCCCGCGCTTCACCCTCACCCTCACCCTCAGCTCGGACTTGGACTACGCACCACCACCCGTGCGCCGCGCGGGTGGACCGCGAGAGGAGAATCCATGTCGCTCGACGTCTCACCGGCCCTGCTGGAGAAGGCCGAGCGGGACGAGGTCGACGAGCGGGAGTTCGTCGACTGCGTCCGCGTCTCCCTGCCGTACGCCTGGGACCTGATCAGCTCGCTGGTCGCCCAGGCGAAGGTCGACGGCACCGACTTCGCCGACAACCAGGTACCTCCGCCCAGCGAGCAGGCCCGCGGCCAGCTCCTTCGGGCGCTCGCCAGTGACGCCATCCGGGGTGCCCTGCAGCGGCATTTCGGTGTCCAGCTGGCCTTCCAGAACTGTCACCGGGTGGCGGTCTTCGTGCCGTCGTCCGCCAACAAGAAGCGGTACGAGCGGTTCACCTCCGTTCGGGCGCAGCTGCTCAACCAGTCCGAGGAACTGCGGGACTGCTGAGCACCGGTCGGCTCGCGCCGGATACGCCACCGGGCCGCCCGCCCCCACGAAGGGGGACGGGCGGCCCGGGCCGTGTTGTCGCCCGCTTGCCTCCGGGCCTGCTCGGGGCGGGTGTCGCCCGCTCGCCTCCGGGCCTGCTCGGGGCGGGTGTCGCCCGCTCGCCTCGGGCCTGCTCGGGGCGGGTGTCGCCCGCTCGCCTCCGGGTTGCTTCGGTTCGGTGCGCGCGGCCGGGTCCGACCGGCTTCAGCTCAGTTGCGGCAGCACCTCGGAGCCCAGCCGGGCGATGTTGTGCAGGGTGGCCTCGTGGTCGCCGCTTCCCTCGGCGAGCAGCGCGAAGCGGCGGATGCCGGTCCTTTCGGCGGTGGCCAGCAGCCGGTCCGCGCACTGCCTCGGCGTGCCCACCGCGTGCAGGTCGCAGAGGAGTTCGGTGTACTCGCGGGGGTCGCGCATCTTGCGTTCCCGGCCGTCCACCGTGCGGTGGGCGCCGAGCCCGTACTCGAACCACCCGGGCATCGCGCGCAGCAGGGTGGCCCGGGCCGCCGAGGTCCGGTCGTCCACCTGGGCCACGCCGGCCGCGACGTGCTGGCGGCCGACCCGCCGCAGCTGCTCCTCGCTGCGCCCGGCGGCCAGCCAGGCGGAACGATACAGCTCCAGCATGTGCAGCTTGTCGTCGTCGCCGGAGTGCATGCCGAGCAGCATCGGCAGGCCGCGTTCGGCGGCGTTCCGCACCCCGCCCGGCGAGGTGCAGGCGACCACCACCGGCGGGCCGGCGACCGGTCGGCCGACGGCGGTGAGCTCCTCGCCGGGGCCGTCGGCGTCCTGACGCTGGCGGGGGAACCGGAGCAGCCCGCTGCGTTCGTCGACGCCGAGCCAGGCGCCAAGGTCGGGGCGGCGGGGCGGCTCGGTGGCCCGGGGCACCACGGCCACTTCGGGGAACTCGAACTGCGGTCCGGACGCGCCCACCCGGGAGCCGCGCAGCCAGCGCAGCAGCAGGTCGAGCCGTTCCGGGAACCCCTGCTCGAAGGCCTCCACGCCGCCACCGAACACGTCCAGGTCGATCCAGGGCCCGCCGCGCCCCACGCCGAGCGTGAACCGCCCGCCGGACGTGAGGTGGAGCAGCGCGGCCTGTTCGCCGAGGGCCACCGGGTGGGCGGTGGAGAGCACGCTGACCGCCGTCCCGATGCCGATCCGCCGGGTGCGGCCGAGCAGCAGCGCGGCCAGGGTGGCGGCGTTCGGGCAGACCCCGTACGGGACGAAGTGGTGTTCGGCGAGCCAGACGCTGTCCAGCCCCGCGCGTTCGGCCTCGACGGCGGCGCGGACGGTGCGGTCCAGCGCCTCGCCGTGGGTCTGGCCCGGGAACTGTGCGGAGAGCAGGAAGGCGCCGACGAGCACGGGAGCGGTGTCCGCGGGTGCGGCACCGGCCCGTTGGACGGTCGGCAGGGGAGTGCCGGCGGTGCCCGTCGCGGCGGTGGTGGTCAGCGCCGGGCCGGGTGCCGGCGGGCGGACCCCGACGGGTCGGCGGGTCTCGGCGCGGGCGCTGGTTCTGGTCATACTGAGAGCCTCCTCGGGTGCGCGCAGGGTCTGCGGGCCCCGCCTGTCCCCTCGTGAGTAGCCCATGTCATGTGCCAATGGCACGCCGAACCACCAATTTCCCAGAAGAACGGGTGGATATCACGGGAAACACCGGAGCACGGTCCGATGCCGTGATAGAGACCCGGCGGGCGGCCCCCGGCCGTAGGCTTGAACGGTTCCGCGACCACCGTAGAGAGGTAGCCCGCCGTGTCGCCCCGCCGTAACCGGATCAAGATCGCAGCCGACCGCGAGCCGGCCGAGCAGGCCGCCCCGCCGGGGGGTGCGCTGCGCCGCACCGACAACTACCAGGGCGAGGACTGGGTGGTGCAGACGGTGGCGGGTACGGCGGGCCGGCACTACCGCTGCCCGGGGTGCGACCAGGAGATCCCGCCCGGTGTCGGCCATGTGGTGGCCTGGCCGATGCACGGCGCGGGGGTGGACGACCGCCGGCACTGGCACCGGGCGTGCTGGGGCGCCAGGGAACGCCGGGCCTCGAACCTGCTCCGCGGCCGCGGCGCGCCCCGGTACTGACGGCGACGCCCCTTCCCCCCGGCCGGCCGCGGCTCGGGAGGGGGAAGGGGCGTGGACCGTGCGGGGGCGGCGGTGGAGGCGGCGCGCGCCGTCAGGCGTCCCGCCGCTTCAGCACCAGCGCGCCGCCGGCCAGGGCGGCGACCGTCCAGGCCAGGCAGATGAGGAAGCCGGTCCACGGCCCGTACGGCTGGCCGTTCTGCTCGTACACCAGCATCATCCGGGAGCCCGCGTAGTCGGGGAAGTAGTGGGCCAGCGTCTTGACCTTCGGCACCGCCGACAGGATCGGCGAGAGCAGGAAGAAGAACGGGACCAGCACGCCCAGCGCCAGCGTCTGGTTGTGCAGCATCGCGGTGACGCCGGCCGAGAAGAGGCAGAGCATCGTCAGGTAGAGCGCGGCCCCGAACACCGCGCGCAGGACGTTCGGTTCGCCGAGGTCGGTGGAGTGGTCGCCGAGCAGGGCCTGGCCGACGAAGAAGGTGAGGAACGCCGTCACCAGCGAGACCGCCAGGGCGAGTCCGCCGAGCACCACCGCCTTGCCGGTGAGGAGCGTGCCGCGCTGGGGGACGGCGGCCAGGGTGACCCGGATCATCCCGGTGCTGTACTCGTTGCCGACCGCCAGCACCCCGAAGACGATGATGGCCAGCTCGCCGAGGATGATGCCGGAGAAGGCGGTGCCGGTGGCGTCGAAGGGGCTGTCGTCGCTCCGGAACTCCTCGAAGTTGTTGCGGGTGAGCAGCGACAGCAGGGCGCCGATGCCGAGCGTGATCACGAAGGTCAGGGCGAGCGTCCAGATCGTCGAGCGGACGCTGCGGATCTTGGTCCACTCGGACTGCAGGATCGCGGGGAAGGACGCCATCTCAGTTCTCCTCGGTACGGGGGGCCGCCGGCTGCGCCGCCTTGCCTCCCTGCCAGTCGGCGCCCCAGACGCCGGGTGCGCCGGCCGCGTCGCGGCCCGGGCCGTCCCCGGCGTGGTACTCCACCGAGTCGGCCGTCATCTGCATGAAGGCCTCCTCCAGGGAGGCCTGCTGCGGGCTGAGTTCGTGCAGCACCACGCCCTGTGCGGCGGCCAGCTCGCCGAGTGCGGCGAGGCTGCCGTCGACGACCTCGTACGAGCCGTCCGGGCCCGGTTCGTGCCGCACTCCGGCGCCGGCCAGGACGTCGAGCAGCCGTTCGGGCTGGGGGGTGCGCAGCCGGACGGCGGAGCGGGAGTTGCGGCGGATGAACTCGGCCATCGACAGGTCGGCGAGGAGCCGGCCCCTGCCGATGACCACCAGGTGGTCGGCGGTGACGGCCATCTCGCTCATCAGGTGGGAGGAGACGAAGACGGTCCGGCCCTCGGCGGCGAGGCGCTTCATCAGGTTGCGGATCCAGAGGATGCCCTCCGGGTCGAGTCCGTTGACCGGTTCGTCGAACATGACGATCTCCGGGTCGCCGAGCAGGGCGGAGGCGATGCCGAGCCGCTGGCCCATGCCGAGCGAGAAGCCCCGGGCGCGCTTGCGGGCGACCGGGGTGAGACCGACGAGGGCGAGCGCCTCGTCGACCCGGCGGGTGGGGATGCGGTTGCTCTGGGCGAGCCAGAGCAGGTGGTCCCGGGCCGTGCGCCCCGGGTGGACGGCCTTGGCCTCCAGCAGCGCGCCGATGTACTTGAGCGGTTCGCTGAGCTGCCCGTACCGTCTGCCGTCGATGGTGACGCGGCCGCCGGTGGGCCGGTCCAGGTCGAGGATCATGCGCATGGTGGTGGACTTGCCGGCGCCGTTGGGGCCGAGGAACCCGGTGACCACGCCCTGGGGGACCTTGAAGCTCAGCCGGTCCACGGCGAGGGTCTTGCCGTAACGTTTTGTCAGCTCGTGCAACTCGATCATTCGCGCTCCCTTACTCTCCGTCAGGCTATGACAAAGGGGACAATGCGGCCCGCTGAGTGGGCCCGCCGGGCGCACCGGAATACGGTGTGCCCATGACCCAGCTCCCCTCCGCAGTGTCGGTCCGCGAGAGCGGTACCGGAACTCCCCTCGTGCTGCTGCACGCCTTTCCGCTCAACGCCGCCATGTGGTCCTCCCAACTGGACGAGCTGCCCGGACCGACCGGGGACGAGGCCCGGGTGATCGCCCCCGACCAGCGCGGCTTCGGAGGCACCGTGCTGGGCACCGACGAGCCCTCGCTGGACGCGGTCGCCGACGACGTCGCCCTGCTGCTGGACGCGGCCGGGGTCGACCGGGCGGTGCTCGGGGGCCTCTCGATGGGCGGGTACGTGGCGCTGGCCTTCGCCCGCCGCCACCCCGACCGGCTGGCGGGCCTGCTGCTGGCGAACACCAAGGCCACCGCCGACACGGAGGCCGCCCGGGCCAACCGGGAACGGATCGCCTCCGCGGTGCTGGCCCGCAACAGCGTCCGGCTGCTGCTCGACGAACGGATGGCGGCCGGCCAGCTCGGCCCGGACTCGCAGCACCTGGCCGACCGGGTGCAGACGCTGATCGCCGCCGCGCCGCCGGCCGCCGTCGCGTGGGCGCAGCGGGCCATGGCGGCCCGGCCGGAGACGCTGGACGTCCTGGCCGGGCTGCGGGTGCCGACCACGGTGGTGGCGGGTGCGGAGGACGGCCTCGTGCCGCTCGCCGAGGCGGAGCTGATGGCGCGGGCCCGGCCGGACGCGGAGCTGACGGTGCTCCCCGGGGTGGGTCACCTGAGCGCGATCGAGGCGCCGGAGGCGTTCAACGCGGCCGTGCGCCGGCTGCTGGTCCGGGTGGCCGCCGGATGAAGGACGAGCGGGAGCGCTGGGACTTCTCGGCGCTGGAGGTGACCGGCCGGATGCCGGTGACCAACCGGGGCGAGGGACTGCTCGAACTGACCCTGGAGCCGCTGGGAGAGGACTACTGGATGCGTCCGGGGGAGACGTTCATCGTCTCCTCGTACGGGGACTTCGGCTCGGGTCACCCGTTCGAGGTGCAGTACTGGCCCGATTCGGTGTCGGTCTGGTGCACCTCGTGGTTCGGCACCGTCTCGGACGACGACGGCAACCAACTGAGCTGCGGGCACCAGCGGCCGGACGGCGCGTACCCGCGCTGAACGCGCCCCGGGGCGGCCCGGGAAGCCCCCGGCCGTCTCCCGGGCTTCCTGGGGGCCTCCGGGGCCCCTGTGACGCCGGCGGTCACGCCGGTCCCGGAGGCGGCCCCCGGAGGCGGCCCCGGAAACGGGGGAGCCGGTCCCGGACAGCACGACGGGCCCCCACCCCGGAGGGTGGGGGCCCGTCGGTCAGGGCGTCAGCGCGACTGCTGGGCGGGCACGCCCAGGGAGTCGTCGCCCGGCAGCGAGGCGGCGGCCACGGCCGCGCCGGTCAGCGTCGCCAGCATCTCGCGGACGTTGGTCAGCTGGGCGTTGATGCTGTCGCGGCGGTTGGTGAGCGCCGCCAGCTCGCGCTCGGACTCGCTGCGGATCCGGTCGGCCTTGGCGTTCGCGTCGGCCACGATGTCCTCGGACTGGCGCTGGGCCGTCTCGACGGTCTGACGGGCACGGCGCTCGGCGTCGGTCCGCAGCTTCTCGGCCTCCAGGCGGAGCTGCTCGGCCCGGTGCTCGATCTCGGCCAGACGCTTCTCGGCCTTGGCCTGACGGGCGGCGAGGTCGCGCTCGGACTGCTCGCGGCGCTTGGCCAGGTTGGTCTCGAACTCCAGCGCGGCCTGGGCGGCCTTGGTGCGGGTCTCCTCGAAGAGGGCGTCCGCCTCCTCGCGCTTGTTCTGGGCGTCCTTGTTGGCCTCGGCCCGCAGCTGGGCGCTGTCGCTCTTGGCCTTGTCGACGATCCGCAGACCCTCGTCCTCCGCCTTGGCCTTGCGGTCCTTGGCGTAGTTCTCGGCCTCCGTGCGGACCTGCTGGGCGGCCGCCTCGGCCAGCTCGCGGTGCTGCTCGGCGGCGCGGTGCGCCTCGTCGCGCAGGTCCTTGGCCTCCTCCTCGGCGAGCCGCAGGATCTTCTCGACCCGGGCGCCGAGACCCGCGTACGAGGGCTCCGCCTCGGCGACCGCCGCCTGGGCGGTCTGGGTCTCCAGGTGGAGCTCCTCGATGCGCTTCTCGAGTGCGCTGATCCGGGTCAAGGCACTGTCACGGTCGGCCACCAGCTTGGTGATCCGCTCGTCGACCTGGGCGCGCTCGTACCCACGGCGCACCAGGTCGAAGCCGTGAGGGGAGTGACTGTCGCTCATGGGGTTCTGGGCTTCCTGTCGTCAAACCGCTGAGGTGGTTGAGGGAATCCTGACACGGTACCGGAGTGTCGACGGCGAAACGCCGTTGTCTCGCGGACAATGTCCGCTCAATCGGGTGGTGCGCTCTTGGAGCGATTGCCACTCGACCGGGGAGCGCCAACTCCGGCACCGGCCTTGGCACCCCCGTCCTTCTTGGTGGTGCTTCCCCCGTTTGCCTGCGCGACCGGCGACGGCGCCTCGAAGGCCTCCAGCGCGGACAGCACGTCCTGCACGCGGGAGATCTCCGTGTTGATGTCCTTGCGGCGGCGCACCAGCTCGTCCAACTCGCGACGGCCCTCGTCGGTGACCCGCTTCGCCTCGGCCCGTGCCTCGGCGAGCAGCCGCTCGGCCTCCGCCTTCGCCAGCTCGACCTGCTCGTCCGCGGCCTCGTCGGCGGCCCGCAGCCGCTTCTCCACCTCGGCCGCCGCCGAGTCGAGCCGCTCCTCCGCCTCGTCCTGGGAGGACTTCAGCTTCGCCTCGGCCTTGATGATCAGTGCCTCGGCGCGGCTGGTCGAGTCGGAGAGCTTGGTCTCGGCCTCCTTGAGCAGGCCCTCGGCCTTGCGCACGGCCGAGATCCGGACCTTGCTGGCCTCCGCGGACGCCACCGAGGTCAGCTCGTTGGCGCGGTCCTCGGCGCCCGTGACCAGCGCCGCCGCCCGCTCCTCGGCCTCGGCGACGGTGGCGACCGCCTGCTCCTCGGCCTCGGTCAGCTGCTCCTGGGCGGCCGTCACCAGCGCGTCCACCCGCTCGCCGGCCGACTTCATGGCCTGCGCGTTCTCCTTGCGGGCGCGCTCGTGCAGGGCCTCGACCTCGGCGTCGGTGCGCTCGCGGAGCTCCTCGGCACGCTCACGGATCGCCGTGGCGTCCCGGCGGGCCTCGGAGAGCAGCGCGTCGGCGTCGGCCCGGCCCTTCTCGACCGCGTCCTGACCGGCCGCCTCGCCGGCCCCGACCAGCCGGTCGGCCTCCTTGCGGGCGGCCGCGACCATCGCGTCCGCCTGCTCCTCGGCGGCGGCCGTGGTGGCCAGCGCGGTGGTCTGGGCGTCCTCACCGAGCGACTCGGCGTCCGCGAAGGCCTTCTCCAGGACCGACTTCGCCTGGTCGCGGGTGGCCTTGTCGAAGTGCTCGGCGGCCTCGCGGATCTCGGCGTCGAAGGCGTCGGCACGGGCGTGGGTCGCCGTGTCGTAGTCGTCCGCGAGGCTGCGGGTGGCGAACGCGTACTCCTCGGCCTCGGCACGCAGCTGGGCGGCGAAGTCCTCCGCCTCGGCGACCAGCGCGGCCGACCGGTCCCCGGCGGCGGCCACCGTCCGGGCGGCCAGTGCCTCGGCCTCGGCGCGCTGCTGCTCGGCGGCCTCCTGGGCGGCGTGCAGCTCGGCCTCGGCGTCGGCCCGCACCTGCTGGTCGTAGGCGTGCGCCTCGGCGTGGCGGCGGGACAGTTCGGCGTCGGCGGCCTCCCGCTCGGCGGTCAGCTCAAGCTCGGTCTGCTCACGCAGGGCTGCCGTCTCGGCGGCGGTCCGGGCGCGCAGGTCGGCGGTCTCGCGCTCGGCGAGCGCCCGCTGCTCGGCGGTCTCGCGGTCGGCCAGGGCCCGCTGTTCGGTGGTCTCGCGGTCGGCGGCGTCGTGCAGCTCGGCCACCGCGCGGTCGGTGCGCTCGCGCAGCTCGGTCGTCTCGCGGTCGGCGAGCGCCCGCTGTTCGGTGGTCTCCCGGTCGGCGGTGTCGCGCAGGTCCGCGGCGGCCTGCTCGGCCCGCTCCCTGACCTCGGCGGCCTCCCGCTCGGCGGCGGCCCGCAGATCGGCGATCTGCTGCGAGGCGGTCGCGTGCAGGCCGGCCACCGACTGGCGGACCTCGGCGGCCTCCTCCTCGGCGGCCTCGATCAGCGCGGCGGCCTCCAGATCGGCGGCGGCGATCAGGTCCTCGCCGTCCAGACGGGCCTGCTCCAGCACCTCGCCCGCCTCGGCGCGGATCGAATCGGCGGTGGCGCGGGCCTCGGACAGCTCCCGGCCGGCCTCGGCGCGGACCGTCCCGGCCTGCTCGTCGGCCAGCGCCAGCTCGGCCTCGGCCCGCTCGCGCATCTCCTTGGCGGCCTTCTCGGCCTCGGCCCGGCGCCGCTCGGCGGCGGCCCGGGCGGCCTCCAGCGTCTGCTCGGCCTCGGCCCGCAGCCGGGCGGTCTCGGCGGTGGTGCGGTCGGTGAGTTCGGTGGCGGCTTGTTCGGCTTCGGTGCGGACGCGGGCGGCGTGTGCGTCGGCGGCTTCGCGCAGTGCCGTGGTCTCGGTGGCGGTGCGGTCGGTGAGTTCGGTGGCGGCTTGTTCGGCCTCGGTGCGGACGCGGGCGGCGTGTGCGTCGGCGGCTTCGCGCAGTGCCGTGGTCTCGGCGGTGGTGCGGTCGGTGAGTTCGGTGGCGGCTTGTTCGGCCTCGGTGCGGACGCGGGCGGCGTGTGCCTCGGCGGCTTCGCGCAGTGCCGTGGTCTCGGCGGTGGTGCGGTCGGTGAGTTCGGTGGCGGCCTGCTCCGCCCGCTCACGGGCCGCCGTGGCGGCGGCCAGGTGCTCGGCGGTCTCCTCGCGTTCCCGCTGCAGACCGGCGGACGCCTCCTCGCGTTCGCGCCGGCTCTCCTCGCGCAGCGCCTCGGCGGCGGCCTCGGCCTCGGCCCGGCTCCGGGCGACCTCGGTGTCGGTCTCGGTCCTCAGCCGCTCCGCGTCGGCGACGGCGGCGGCCCGGACGGAGGTCGCCTCGGCCTCCGCGTCGGCCCGCAGGACCTCTGCGGCGGTGCCCGCCTCGGCACGCACCCGCTGGTCGAACTCGTGTGCCTCGCGGCGCAGTTCGGCTGTCTCGCGCTCGGCGGCGGCCCGGTTCTCGGCAGCCGCGGCCTTGGCCGCGGCGAGCGCGCCCCGGCCCTGCTGCTCGGCCGTGGCCGTGATCTTCGCGGCCTCCGTGCGGGCCCGCTCCAGGGTCTGCTCGGCCCGCCCCTGGGTCTCGGTGGCCTGCTCCTTGGCCTGCGCGCGCAGGCGCTCGATCTCGCCGGCCGCGCCCGCGCGGAGCTCGTCCGCGTCGGACTTGGCCTTGGTGAGCAGCTCCTCGGCGTTCTTCGCCGCCTCCTCGATCTGCAGGACGGCCTGCCTGCGGGCCTCGCCGCGCACCCGGTCGGCCTCGGCGGCGGCCTGGGCGCGAAGCTCCTCGGCCTCGGCGCGCAGCCGCGCGGCCTCGTCCTGCATCTCCTGGATCCGCTCGCGGATGGCGGCGGCGTCGTCCAGGGCGGCGTTCTGGGCGGCCTCGACGGCCGCGCGGGCCTGCTCGCGCAGCCGCTCGGCCTCGGCGGCGGCCTCGGTGCGGATCCGGTCGGCCTCGGTGGTGGCCTCGGTGCGGGTCGTCTCGACGTCCCGGCCGGCCCGGGCCAGCATCTCCTCGGCGGTCTTGGCGGCCTTGGCCAGGTGGACGGCGGCGTCCTTGGCGCCGGCGGCCCGGCCGGCCTCCTCGGCCTCGCCGCGCAGCCGCGCGGCGGTGGCCTCGGCGTGCGCCCGAAGCTCGGCGACGTCCCGCTCGGCCTGGCCGCGCAGCTCGGCGATCGCGGCCTCGGCCTCGGCGCGCAGCTGTCCGGCCACCGACTCGGCGGTGGCGCGCAGCCGCTCGCTCTCCTCGGAGGCGGCGGCCTTGGCGGCTTCCGCCTGGGCCTGCTTGGTGGAGGCTTCGGCGCGGATCGCCTCGGCCTCCTTGGTGGCCTGGGCGACCATCCGGGCGACCTCGGCCCGGGCGGTCTGCGAGCGCTGCTCGCTGGCGGCCTCGCCGTCGGCGACCTTCCGCTCGGCGGCGGCCTCGGCGTCGGCCTGGAGCTGCTCGGCGGCGACCTCGGCCCGGGCCCGCAGTTCGGCGGCCTCCTGGCGGGCCCGCTCGGCCTCGGCGATCGCCTCGGCGCGCAGCCGCGCTATCTCCGCCTGGGCGTGGGCGAGCGCCTGCTCGGCGCGGGCCTGCTCGGCGGCGGCCTCCTCCTTGAGCCGGCCGATCTCGGCGTGGGCGACGGTCAGCTGCTGTTCGGCGGCGACGTGCGCGGCGGCCAGCTGCTGCTGGGCTTCGCCGCGGGCGGCGTCGACGTCGGCGGCGGCCTGGGCGCCGGCCTGCTGGGCCTGCTCGGAGGCGGCGCGCAGCATCCGCTCGGCGTCGGTGTGGGCGCGCTGGAGGGCGGCCTCGGCGGCGGCGTGGGCCTCGCCGCGGGCGGCGTCGACGTCGGCGGCGGTCTGCGCCCGGGCCTGGTCGGCCAGGGCGGTGGCCTCGGCGCGGGCAGCGGCCATCATCCGGTCGGCCTCGGCGCGGGCGTCCTGGAGGAGGCGCTGGGCCTCCTGCTCGGTGCCGGCCCGGGTCTGCTCGGCCCAGTTGACGTTCTCGTTGACGTGCTGTTCGGCGCTGCGCCGCAGCTCGGCGAGCTCGTCCTCCAGCTGGCGGCGGCGGGCGGCCAGCTCGGCCTCCAGCCGGGCCGTGCGCTCGGCGGCCTCGGCCATGATGCGCTGGGTGGCGGCCTGGGAGTCGCGAAGCTGGCGTTCCGCGTCGGCGCGCAGCTGCTGCGCCTGCATCTCGGCAGTGCGGAGCATCTGCTCGGCCTGGCCGGAAACGGCGTCGAAAGCGCGCGGCTGGGCCAGCATGCGACGGGACTCGTGCAGCTTGGCCCGGAGTACCTCCACCTGGTAGGCGAGGTCCTCGGCATGCTCGACTGCCTTTTCCCGTTCCTTCCGAGTCCGATCCATGTCGGCCTCGAACTGGGAGAGGTGGTCGTCAACCTCGTAGCGGTCGTAGCCCCGCACTCCGCGGTCCCATCCATCTCCTGGTCGCGTCCTCGACCCGGCCGGTCCGGTGCTCCCGTTGTCCGGGCGCTGGTCCGACTGGTCCTTGCATCCGCGCTCGTGCGGGCGGCCCCGTCCTTGGGGGCACCCGCCGCGGTCGTGGGAGTCCGGGGCTTGGGAGCGCGGTCGATCCGCGTTCCCCCGTCCGGGTGGACTCCTGGGCGAACTCTTGCCTTGTGGAGAATGGTGACAGATCCGTCTTGCGACTGTTCAGCCGTGCCCGCGAAATGGACTCCCCTGCGACGGGCCTCCCACCGGGGCGGACGGGCCTGTCTTCGGCCGTGCCCGTCGTCCCCGTCCCCCGGAGTCTTCGCGCACCTGGGCATTGTAGTGGGAGCGCCTTGCGGGGGAATGGCCGCGTGGGGGTTTTCCGGCTCGCCGCCCGAGGTTACCGGCGGGTCATGGGCGTGGAGGGGCGGTGGCACGGCGGCGGACGGGCGTCCGGGGGGCCCGAGGAGTGCCGGAGGAGTCGCCGGGAACGGGGCCGGGGAGAGACGCCGAAGTGGCCGGGAAGCGGCGGGGAGGAGCCGGGTGCCGCCGCCCGGCGGCACCCGGCGTCGCTCAGTGGGCCTCGTGCTCGCCCGGCTTCGCGGCGGTGACCAGCTCGGTCAGTACGCCGCCGCAGTCCTTCGGGTGCAGGAAGGTGATCCGGGAGCCCATCGAGCCGATCCGCGGCTCCTCGTAGAGGACCCGGACGCCCTTGGAGCGGATCTCCTCGGAGTCGGTGTCCACGTCGGCGGTGCCGAAGGCGATGTGGTGGACGCCCTCGCCGTTCTTCGCCAGCCACTTGCCGACCGGGGAGTCCTCGCGGATCGGCTCCAGCAGCTGGAGGTAGGAGGCGCCGCCGTCGCCGGTGTCGTTGATCTTGAGCATGGCCTCGCGGACGCCCTGCTCCTCGTTGACCTCGCTGTGGAACACCTCGAAGCCGTAGGTGGAGCGGTAGAACTCGACCGTCTTGTCGAGGTCGTGGCAGGCGATGCCGATGTGGTCGATACGGGTCAGCACGGTGGCCTCCGGATGCGGCGCGGGTGACAGGTCGGCAACAGTGCAGCGCATGCGGGTCCGCGGCGCCAGCGATCCCGGTGCGAGCCTGCTCACACGGGAGGCCCGGCGGCAAGGGTTCACCCGGACCGGGTTGACACGGTGTTGACTGGAGGGTGCCAGTGCGCTCGATCACACGGTCGGTCCGGTGACGGGCGGGTAGCAGGTCAGTACATTGAGCGGCATCCTCACCTGGCCACGACGTGCGAAGGGGCCCGTCCTATGACCAACACCACCTCTGTGATCGTTGCCGGTGCACGGACCCCGATGGGTCGGCTGCTCGGTTCGCTCAAGGGCTTTTCCGGCGCCGAACTCGGCGGCTTCGCGATCAAGGCGGCGCTGGAGCGGGCCGGTGTCACGGGCGACCAGGTCCAGTACGTGATCATGGGCCAGGTGCTGCAGGCCGGCGCCGGCCAGATCCCGGCCCGCCAGGCCGCCGTCAGGGCCGGTATCCCGCTGAGCGTCCCCGCGCTCACCATCAACAAGGTGTGCCTCTCGGGTCTGGACGCCATCGCCCTGGCCGACCAGCTGATCCGGGCCGGCGAGTTCGACATCGTGGTGGCGGGCGGCCAGGAGTCCATGACCAACGCCCCGCACCTGCTGCCGAAGTCCCGCGAGGGCTACAAGTACGGCGCGATCGAGCTGCTCGACTCGATGGCCCACGACGGCCTGACCGACGCCTACGAGAACATCCCGATGGGCGAGTCCACCGAGAAGCACAACGCCCGGCTGGGCATCCCGCGCGAGGTCCAGGACGAGATCGCGGCCGCCTCGCACCAGCGCGCCGCCAAGGCCCAGGCGGACGGCGTCTTCGACGCCGAGATCGTCCCGGTGGCCGTCCCCCAGCGCAAGGGCGAGCCGGTCCTGTTCAGCCAGGACGAGGGCATCCGCGCCGACACCACCGCCGAGGGCCTGGCCCGGCTGCGCCCGGCCTTCACCAAGGACGGCACCATCACCGCCGGCACCTCCTCGCAGATCTCGGACGGCGCCGCGGCCGTGGTCGTGATGAGCAAGGCCAAGGCCGAGGAGCTGGGCCTGAGCTGGATCGCCGAGATCGGCGCGCACGGCAACGTCGCGGGCCCGGACAACTCGCTGCAGTCGCAGCCGTCCAACGCGATCCGGCACGCGGTCGCCAAGGAGGGCATCGCCGTCGGGGACCTCGACCTGATCGAGATCAACGAGGCCTTCGCCGCCGTCGCCCACCAGTCGACCAAGGACCTGGGGGTGTCGTCGGAGATCGTCAACGTCAACGGCGGCGCGATCGCGCTCGGGCACCCGATCGGCATGTCCGGCGCACGGGTGGTGCTGCACCTCGCGCTGGAGCTCCAGCGCCGCGGCGGCGGTGTCGGCGCGGCCGCGCTCTGCGGTGGCGGCGGCCAGGGCGACGCGCTGATCGTCCGGGTTCCCAAGGCCTGACCCGTCACAGGAAACCCACTCAGGGGCTGCGGACCGCCACCGGCGGGCCGCAGCCCTTCGGCGCAAGGAGCAGCTACCCATGATCGATGTGCCGACGCTGGTCGAGCAGGCCCGGCAGGGCCGTCCGCGGGCGGTAGCCCGACTGATCTCGCTGGTCGAGAACGCCGCACCCGAGCTGCGCGAGGTGATGGCCGCGCTGGCGCCGTACGCCGGGCGCGCCTACACCGTCGGGCTGACCGGCTCGCCGGGCGTGGGCAAGTCCACCTCCACCTCGGCGCTGGTCTCCGCCTACCGGCGGCTGGGCAAGCGGGTGGGGGTGCTGGCGGTCGACCCGTCCTCGCCGTTCTCCGGCGGCGCGCTGCTCGGGGACCGGGTCCGGATGCAGGACCACGCGACCGACCCCGAGGTGTTCATCCGCTCGATGGCCACCCGGGGCCACCTGGGCGGCCTCTCCTGGACCGCCCCGCAGGCGCTGCGCGTGCTCGACGCGGCCGGCTGCGACGTCATCCTGGTCGAGACGGTCGGTGTCGGCCAGTCCGAGGTGGAGATCGCCGCGCAGGCCGACACCACCGTGGTGCTGCTCGCCCCCGGCATGGGCGACGGCATCCAGGCCGCCAAGGCCGGGATCCTGGAGATCGGCGACCTCTTCGTGGTCAACAAGGCCGACCGGGACGGCGCCGACGCCACCGCCCGGGAGCTGAACCACATGCTCGGCCTCGGCGGGCCGCGCGAGCCGGGGGACTGGCGGCCGCCGATCGTGAAGACCGTCGCGGCCCGGGGCGAGGGCGTGGACGAGGTGGTCGAGGCGCTGGAGAAGCACCGCGCCTGGCTGGACGAGCACGGTGAGCTGGCCGTCCGCCGCCGCCGCCGGGCGGCCGACGAGATCGAGGCGATCGCGCTGGCCGCGCTCCGCGCCCGGATCGGCGACCTGCGCGGCGACCGGCACCTGACGACCCTGGCCGAGCGGGTGGTGGCCGGGGAGCTGGACCCGTACGGGGCGGCCGACCGGCTGGTCGCGGGGCTCACGGCGGCCTGACCGGTCCGTGCGGAAGGCCGGCACCCCTCGTGCGGGGCGCCGGCCTTCGTCCCGCGCGGCGGTTCGTTCCGTCGTGCGGCGGTTCCGTGTCGCGCGGTGGTTCGGGGGCCGGGTCAGGAACGGCCGCGGAGCCCGCGCAGGTGCTCGGCCACCGGGGCGAGCGCCTCGTACATCGCGTCCAGCTGCTCGGGCGTGAAACGGTCGATGAAGTGCGCCCGGACGCTGCGGACGTGGTCCGGGGCGACCCGCTGCATGGTCTCCCAGCCCTGTTCGGTGAGGTGGGCGTACAGGCCGCGGCGGTCGCCCGGACACTCCTGCCGCAGCACCAGGCCGGCGTTCTCCATCCGGGTGATCTGGTGCGAGAGCCGGCTCTTGGACTGGAGGGTCGCGGTGGCGAGGTCGGTCATCCGCATCCGGCGCTCGGGGGCTTCGGAGAGCACGACCAGGATCTCGTAGTCGTTGATCGCCAGGCTGTGCGGCTGGAGTTCGCGGCCGAGCTGGTAGTCGAGCAGCTTGGCGACCTCCAGGTGGGCCCGCCACAACCGCTGCTCCCGGGAGGACAGCCAGGGGGTCTCCTCCTCGGGGCCCGCGGGCTGCGAGGAGGAGACGTCGGCCGGGGCGATCGTGTGCGTGTCCATGGACACAGCATACCCCAATTAGTTCAATGTTGTACGAATTTACCGGCGTTCACGAACGCCGGCGTACGGATCCGGCCGGGGCGGCTCAGAGTCCGAAGCGGCGTCCGAGGTCGCCCAGGTTACCGAGGCCCGGCACGTTCGGGCCCCCGTGGCCCTGGGCGTGCTGCGGCGGCACCCCGCCCATCGGCACGCCGGCCTCGGCGTGCACCTGGCCGACCGCGCGCTCGGCCATCAGCACCTCGGTCGACTGCAGCAGCACCTGTCCGGCGCCGATGAACTCGAACTGGTGCTCCTCGCCGGACGCCCCGCCCAGCCCGGTCAGCCGGCGGATGCCGCCGATCACCCCGTGCATGTAGTCGTGGTCGTAGTGGTGGCACGGCGCCGGGCAGTCCGCCCAGCCCACCAGTGCCTGCGGGTCCACCCGGATCGGCGGCTCGACGAAGTGCACCGGTCCGTTGGAGGCGGCGACGAACTTGCCGCTGCCGATCAGGGTGAGGAACCCGGGGATGATCGACTGCTTGAGCCGCAGTGTGGGCTCGTACGCGAGGAGGTTGCCCGAGCGGACCGTCAGGTTGCCCTCCTCCAGGTCGTAGGAGTTGAGGTCGAAGGCGCGGTCGGCCAGCAGCAGCTTGCCCCGCCCCTCGGCGACCACCCAGTCCGCCGCGTGCATCGGCGAGTTGAAGTGCTGCCCGAGCATCCGGTCGATCGCGCCGGCGCCGACGCCCTTGAAGGAGATGTCGCCGTAGTAGGCGATCATCTTGCCCTTCTGCAGGAAGTACGACCCGTTGAGGTCCACCGAGAAGGCGTACGGGTTGACGTTGTCGTTGACCGGCAGGCTGTGCACGTCGTGCACCACCGGGCCGGAGCCGTCCTGGGCCTTGGGCAGCGGGGCCTGGGCGCCGCCGAACTGCTCCTGGGCGTACTGCTGCGGCGGCTGGGCCGGGTAGCCCTGCTGCGGGGGCGGCGGGTACCCCTGCTGCGGGTAGCCCGGCGGGGGCTGCGGCGGGTAGGGCTGTCCCTGCTGCGGGTACCCCTGCGGCGGGTAGGGCTGCCCCTGCTGGGGGTAACCGGGCTGCGGGTAGCCGGGCTGGGTGGGCTGCCCGTACGGGTCCTGCCCGTACGGGGGCTGCGGCGGGTAGGACATCAGAGCTTCTCCTCGCTCGCCTGCACGTACACCGCGCCGTTCCCGGACAGCTCCAGCTGGAACGCCTCGCCGGAGCCGCGCCCGATCATGTCGCGCCACCCCAGCGCGGTGGACAGCTTGTTCTGGACCTGGCCGCGGTGCGCGACGTAGGCCTGCGGGTCGACGAACACCGGCTGGTGCGGGGTGATCGGCAGCTCGAAGACGCCGCCGTGCGCCATCACCGCCACCGCGCCGTGGCCGTCCAGCTTGGTGGTGAACAGGCCCTGTCCGGTCACCTGACCGCGGACCATGCCCATCACACCGCCCTGCGAGCCCATGAACATGGTGGACTGCTGGAGCGAGCCCTCGAAGGCCAGCAGCCGGTCCGCCTCGACGTACAGGGTGTCGCCGGTGAGGTCGATGACCTGCACGTGGTGGCCGCCGTGGCCGAACATCACGCTGCCGTGGCCCTCGACGCTCATCAGCGGGGTGTCCTCGTTGGCCACCCGGCGGCCGATCATCGACATGACCCCGCCCTGCCCGCCGGTGATGTTCGGCGTGAACCGGACCTCGCCGCGGTACGCGAGCATCGCGCCGCGCTGGCTGAACAGCCGCTGGCCGGGAACGACCACGGCTTCGATCATCTTGCTGTTGATCTTCGTGAACGCCATCAGACGTCGCCCCCGACGGTCAGCTTCTCGGACGGCTGCACGTAGACCAGGCCCTCGCCGGCGAACTCGACCTGCACGGCCTCGCCGCCGCCCTCGCCGATGAAGGTGCTCCAGCCGGCGCCCGACTTGATGGAGCGGTTGAGGTTGCCGGTGTGCGCCACGTACGCACCCGGGTCGACCCGCAGGGGCATGCCCTGGGTGACCCGGAGGATGATCGCCGGACCCTTGGAGGTGACCGCGGCCCAGCCGTGGCCCTCGACCTTGGTGGTGAACAGGCCGTTGCCGGAGGAGACGCCGTTCAGCCCGGTGAAGCTGGTACCGGTCTTCAGCGTCGCCTCGGTGCAGAGCAGGTTGTCGGACTCGACGTACAGCGTCTCGCCGTTCAACCGCACGAGGTTGATCTCGGTCGCGCGGTCGGCGAAGTAGCAGGTGCCCTGTCCCTTCACCTCCATGACCGTCATCTGCTCGCCGGTCAACCGGCGGGTCACCATGCCCCGTAGGCCGTCGCCGCCGCCGCTGAGCTTCTTGAAGCCCATCTGGCCGGTGTACGCGACCATTGAGCCGTTTCTGGCCTTCACGGCGTCGCCCGTCATGTCGACGGCGAGCACCTTGGACCCCTGGAGTCGAAACTGTGCCACGGGCGCAATCTAGCGGGCCGCGGGCGGCCCGGGGGAGGGGGTGGGGGTGTTCTGGTACGCATCTGGGACAAAGCGGGGGTCCGGACTCCGCTCCGGACCCGGCTCCGCACCCCTGCACCGCACCCCTGCTCCGGACCCCGGCCGAGGACCCGGACATGTGCTCGGTGATAATGGGCCGGACGCTTGTGAGCCGGTTCACAAGTGATCTCCGACCCCCGCATCGAGGTACCCATCGTGAACAGCAGCGCCGTCCACCGCCTGCGCCTGGTCTCCGGCCCCGAAGGGGTCTCCTTCCTCCTCCTGCTGCTGTGCTCGGTGCTGAAGCGCACCACCAGCTTCAACGGCGTGCCCGTGATGGGCATGATCCACGGGATCCTCTTCATCCTGTACGTGGTCTTCTGGATCATGGCCTGGCAGGCGCAGAAGTGGGACGTCAAGCGCGGCGCCGTGCTGTTCATCCTTTCGGTGCTCCCCGGCGGCGGCTTCGTCGCCGAGCGGATGCTCGCCAGGGAGGAGCGCGCCGGCGGCCCGGTCGGGAAGCCCGTCACGGCCTGAGCCGCCGACCGGTCCGACCCCGCCGCGAACGCCGACAGGCTGCCGGGGCCCCCTCTCCCAGTGGGCCCCGGCAGCCTGTCGCTTTTCCGGGAGTGGTCCGGTGGCGACTAGTTGACCTTCACCGCTAGTTGACGTTCACCGCGCTCCAGGCCGCGGCCACGGTGTTGTACTCGGTGCTGCCGGCGCCGTAGAGGTCCTTGGCGGCGTTCAGCGTGCCGGTGCGGGCCGCCTTGTAGTTGGTGCTGGAGGTGAAGTAGGTGGTCAGCGCGCGGTACCAGATCGCCCCGGCCTTGGCGCGGCCGATGCCGGTGATCGTGGAGCCGTTGGAGGTCGGGCTGTTGTAGCTGACGCCGTTGATCACCTTGGCGCCGCTGCCCTCCGAGAGGAGGTAGAAGAAGTGGTTCGCGACGCCCGAGGAGTAGTGGACGTCGATGCCGCCGATGCCGGAGTACCAGGAGTCCTTGGACGAGCCGTCCTTGGAGGGCTTGTCCAGGTAGCGCAGCGGCTGGCCGTTGCCGAAGATGTTGATCTTCTCGCCGATCAGGTAGTCCGGCACGTCCACCGGCAGATTGGCGTACCACTCGACCAGGGTGCCGAAGATGTCCGAGGTGGCCTCGTTGAGGCCGCCGGACTCGCCGGAGTAGGTGAGGTTGGCGGTGGCGGAGGTGACGCCGTGGGCCATCTCGTGGCCGGCCACGTCGATGGCGGTCAGCGGGTTCGAGTTGCCGGTGCCGTCGCCGTAGGTCATGCAGAAGCAGGAGTCCTGCCAGAACGCGTTGACGTAGGCGTTGCCGTAGTGGACCCGGCTGCTCGCGCCGACGCCGTTGTTCTTGATGCCGTTGCGGTTGAAGGTGTTCTTGAAGTAGTCCCAGGTGGCGCTGGCGCCGAACTGCGCGTCCACCGCGGCCGACTGGGTGTCGGAGGCGAGGCCGTTGCCCCAGTTGTTGTCCGCGTCGGTGTACAGCGCGTTGCCGCTCTTCGCGTTCCCGGTCCACTGGTTGCCGCGGGACGCGTCCTTGAGCTGGTAGGTGGAGCCGCTCTGGGTGGTGGTCAGGGTGACCGAGCCGACGTGGACGCCCTTGCCGGTGCCGGTCGCGGTCTGCACCTCCTCGTGGGTGGAGAGCACCTTGCCGCTGGCGGCGTCGGTGATCAGCCGCTGGCTGCTCGGGGTGCCGTCGGCCCGCTCGCCGTGGACCACCGTCTGGTAGGCGAGGCGGGGGCTGCCGTCGCCCGCCCAGACGACCAGGGTGGGCGGGCTCGCGCCGTCGACCCGGCTGACCGGGATCTCGTCCGCGTCGGCGGCGATGCCGACGGTGGCCCGGACCGAGTCGACCGCCTGGGTGGAGGCCGTGCCGGCGGAGAGCGCGGGGGTGAGGCTCGGCAGCGAGAGCCGGCCGTCGAAGGCGCGGTCGACGGAGGTGATCGTCCCGTTGGCCTTCTGGTGCACGATCAGGTCGCCGCCGAGCACCGGCAGGCCGGCGAACGTCCGGTCGTAGCGCAGGTGCCGGGTGCCGTTGGCGTCGACGATGGCGTCCTTGACGACCAGCGTCTCCTGGCCGCCGAGCGCGAGGGCCTGGGCGAGCGGCGCGGCCTGCTGGCCGGCCAGGGCGATCAGGGCTTCCCGCTGCTGGACCGGCGCGGGGGGCGCGGCCTGGGCGGGGGCGGCGGCGACCTGGATGGCGCCGGCCAGCAGAGCGGTGGCGGAGAGTACGGCGCCGGCTGTCAGCTTTCGCTTCACGTACGGGGTTCCTTCCACGAAACCGCGGGTGCGCGGTCACGCCGCATACCGGGGCACCGGGGTTGGCGCCGTGGGGCGGTAGGGCGTTGACGTGCTGTCCCGTGCGGCCTGGCGGTCCGTCGATGGGTGGGGGCGACGGCCGCCCGACGGGGCGTGGTCAGAAGCATGACAATGCAGGTTGTGAAAGAACAGGGTGCGGCCGGCGATTGGCCAGGTCCCGCCACGCGCAGGTGCGGGAGGTGACGGAGCGCCGGGTGTCCGGTTCGGGACGGTTCGTCCGGCTGGCGGGATTCCGCCAGCCGACGGGCCTTGCCGGGCCCGGCGGCCGTTGCTACCGCGCGCCCGTGCCCATGCCCGCGCCCCCGGCGCTCGCGCGTACGGGCGGCGCGTGGACGCCCGGTGCCCGCCGGTGGCGGAGGTCCGGGAACGCCGGACGCCCGGGGCCTCCCCTCCCAGTGAGGACCCCGGGCGTCCGGCACGCGGACGTCAGTTGACGTTGACGCCGCTCCACGCGGCGGCCACGGTGTTGTACTCGGTGCTGCCGGCGCCGTAGAGGTCCTTGGCGGCGCTGAGGGTGCCGGTGCGGGCCGCCTTGTAGTTGGTGGTGGAGGTGAAGTAGACGGTCAGCGCGCGGTACCAGATCGCCGCGGCCTTGGTGCGGCCGATCCCGGTGACGGTCGAGCCGTTGGAGGTCGGGCTGTTGTAGCTGACGCCGTTGATCACCTTGGCGCCGCTGCCCTCGGCCAGCAGGTAGAAGAAGTGGTTGCCGACGCCCGAGGAGTAGTGGACGTCCAGGCTGCCGACGCCCGAGGACCAGGAGTCGGCCGATCCGCCGTCCCTGGAGGGCTTGTCCATGTAGCGCAGCGGCGTGCCGTCACCGTTGATGTCGATCTTCTCGCCGATCAGGTAGTCCGGCTTGTCGACGGGGAGGTTGGCCGACCACTCGACCATGGTGCCGAAGATGTCCGAGGTGGCCTCGTTGAGGCCGCCGGACTCGCCCGAGTAGTTGAGGCCGGCGGTGGCCGAGGTGACGCCGTGGGTCATCTCGTGGCCCGCGACGTCCAGTGCGGTCAGCGGGTGCGTGTTGCCGTCGCCGTCGCCGTAGGTCATGCAGAAGCAGGAGTCGTTCCAGAACGCGTTGACGTAGTTCTTGCCGTAGTGGACGCGGCTGGTGGCGCCGACGCCGTTGTTCTTGATGCCGTTGCGGCCGAAGCTGTTCTTGTAGTAGTCCCAGGTGGCCGCGGCGCCGAACTGCGCGTCCACGGCGGCCGACTGGCGGTTGGCGGCAGTGCCGTCGCCCCAGGTGTTGTCGGCGTCGGTGAGCAGCGTGCCCGACCCGGAGGTCCTGCCCTTGAGGTCGCTGGTGGACTGTCCGCCGCGGGAGGCGTCCTTCAGCGAGTAGCCGCCGCTCGCGGTGGAGGTGGTCAGCGGGACGCTGCCGACGAAGACGCCCGTGCCGGTGCCGGAGGCGGTCTGCACCTGCTCGTGGCTGGAGAGCACCTGACCGGTGGCGGCGTCGGTGACCAGCAGCTGGCTGCTCGGGGTGCCGTCGGCGCGGAGGCCCTCGACGGTGGTCCGGTACGCCAGGCGCGGGTTGCCGTCGGCGGCCCAGACGACCAGCTGGGCGGCGCCCGCCCGGCGGACCTCGGTCACCGGGGACTCGTCCTTGTCGGCGGCTATGCCGACGGTGGACTGCACCGCGCCGGTGGCCTGCGAGGCGGCCTGGTCGGCGGGGATCCCGGGGGCCAGGCTGGGCACCGAGATCTGCGCGGCGACGGCCTTGTCGACCGCCTTCACCGCGCCGTCGGGCGCCTGGTGCACCACCAGGTCGCCGCCGAGCACGGGGAGGCCGGCGAAGGTGCGCTCGAAGCGGAGGTGTCGGGTGCCGTCGGCGTCCACGACGGCGTCCTTGGCGACCAGCGTCTCCTGGCCGCCCAGGGCGAGCGCCCCGGCCAGCGGGCCGGACTGGCCGCCCGCCAGCGCGATCAGGTCGGCGCGGTGCTGCGCGGCCTGCGCCTGGGCGGACGGGGGCGGGGTGGCCTGGGCCGCGGTGCTCACCTGGATGACGCCGGTGAGGAGGGCGGTGGCGGAGAGTACGGCGCCGGCTGCGAGCTTTCGCTTCACGTACAGGTCCTTCCGGAAAACCGCGTGTGCGCGGTCGCACCTCGCTCCGGGGTGCCGGGGTTGGCACCTGAGGGGCGGAACGGGCGCTGACGTGCTGCTCCGTGCGGTCCCCGGCGGTCACCGGTGAGTGGGGGCGGTGATCGCCGGACGGGGCTGGGCGAAAGCATGACAATCCAACAAGTGAAATGACAGGTCTGCTTCATCGATTGGCCAGGTCTCGCCAATGCGGCGGATCGTGAACAGGGCGACAAAGGGGGACGGATCGCCCTTCGCGCGGCGGGTCACCGCCCGGACCGAGGCCTGATCCCGGGCCGGACGCCGGTTCGTCGGTCAACCACCTGACCCGGCCTGCGGGTTGGCGGGGGTTCACATCCGCGCAACGTCCTGGTCCGGACCTGGTGGACCGGCTGGCGTGATCCCGCCACGTGTCGCACTTGTCCACCATCAGGACGCCTGGTAGCACCAGCCCCACCCGCCGGTACGGTAAGGGCGTGGCCAAGCCCCTCGCACTCGACTTCGATCCGATCGCCCGCGCCGACGAGCTGTGGACCCGCCGCTGGGGAGCCGTCCCCTCGATGGCGGCGATCACCTCGATCATGCGCGCCCACCAGATCCTGCTCGCCCGCGTGGACGCGGTCCTCAAGCCGTACGGACTGACCTTCGCCCGCTACGAGGCGCTGGTGCTGCTCACCTTCAGCCGGACCGGCGAGCTCTCGCTCTCCAAGGTCGGCGAGCGGTTGATGGTCCACCCGACCAGCGTCACCAACACGGTCGACCGCCTGGAGCGGGCCGGCCTGGTCGCCCGCCGCCCCAATCCGCTGGACGGCCGCGGCGTGCTCGCGACGATCACCGCGCGCGGTCGCGAGGTCGTCGAGGAGGCCACCCGCGGGCTGATGTCGGTGGAGTTCGGCCTGGAGGAGTACGACGCGGACCAGTGCCGCGAGGTGTTCGACCTGCTGCGTCCGCTGCGGGTGGCGGCCGGCGACTTCGACGAGTCGGAGGCCGAGGGGCCTGCGCGGGGCGGGGCGTGAGGACGGCTACCCTCGTGGGAGCGGTGCGCGGAACGGGCGTGCCCCCCGATCCTGCCGAGCGAGGCGATTGAAGATATGAAGGCGACCCCCCTGCTGGGCTGGTACCGGGCCCTGGCCATTGCGACCGGTGCGGCTCTGCTGGTGTTCTGCGGCTTCATGGTGGCGAAGTACGGCTTCGACGCGGCCGAGGACGCGACCACGTACGTGGCGATGCTGCACGGCTACCTCTACATCGGGTACTTCGTGGTGACCTTCATGCTCGGGCAGAAGCTCAAGTGGCCGCTGGGCCGGATGATCCTGACCCTGGCCGCCGGCTGCATCCCGTTCGCCTCCTTCGTCGCGGAGCGCAAGGTGGTCGCCGAGGCCGCCGCGAAGCTGCCGTCCGGCGACGCCGCCCGCCAGCCCGCGGGCGTCTGACCACAGGTGTTCCGCAGGGCGCTCTCCCCCGTCGGGGAGGGCGCCCTCGTGCGTGCCGCACCCCGTGGCGCACCCCGTTCCGCCCGGGGGCCGCCCGTCGGCCGCCGAATTCCCCGCATGTCGTACCGGACGTCCGTCGACAATTACTAGGACGTCCGAGTAAATTAGTAGGACGTCCTAACAGCAGTGTCGCCCGCTGGTGCGGCGGCCGTACGGAGCGGAGTTCGGGGTCATGGACGCCGAGGAGATCGAGCGCGGACGTCAGCGCTGGCAGCAGCGGTACGACAGCGCCCGCAAGCGGGACGCGGACTTCACCACCCTCTCCGGGGACGAGGTCGAGCCCGTCTACGGGCCGGCCCCTGGGCAGGCCTACGAGGGATTCGAGCGGATCGGCTGGCCGGGCGAGTACCCGTACACCCGGGGCCTGCACCCGACCGGCTACCGCGGCCGGACCTGGACCATCCGCCAGTTCGCCGGCTTCGGCAACGCCCAGCAGACCAACGAGCGGTACCGGATGATCCTGGAGGCCGGCGGCGGCGGCCTCTCGGTCGCCTTCGACATGCCCACGCTGATGGGGTACGACTCCGACGACCCCAAGTCGCTCGGCGAGGTCGGCCACTGCGGCGTGGCCATCGACTCGGCCGCCGACATGGAGGTGCTGTTCGGCGGCATCCCGCTGGGCGAGGTCACCACCTCGATGACGATCAGCGGCCCGGCCGTCCCGGTCTTCTGCATGTACCTGGTCGCCGCCGAGCGCCAGGGCGTCGACCCGGCGGTGCTCAACGGCACCCTGCAGACCGACATCTTCAAGGAGTACATCGCCCAGAAGGAGTGGCTCTTCGCCCCGGAGCCGCACCTGCGCCTGATCGGCGACCTCATGCAGTACTGCGCCGAGGGCATCCCGGCGTACAAGCCGCTCTCGGTCTCCGGCTACCACATCCGCGAGGCCGGGGCCACGGCCGCGCAGGAGCTGGCGTACACCCTGGCCGACGGCTTCGGCTACGTCGAGCTGGGCCTCTCCCGGGGCATGGACGTGGACGACTTCGCGTCCGGCCTCTCCTTCTTCTTCGACGCGCACCTGGACTTCTTCGAGGAGATCGCCAAGTTCCGCGCCGCCCGGCGGATCTGGGCCCGGTGGATGCGCGACCGGTTCGGCGCGAAGACCGACAAGGCGCAGTGGCTGCGGTTCCACACCCAGACCGCCGGCGTCTCGCTCACCGCCCAGCAGCCGTACAACAACGTCGTCCGCACCGCCGTCGAGGCGCTCTCGGCGGTGCTCGGCGGCACCAACTCGCTGCACACCAACGCGCTGGACGAGACCCTGGCGCTGCCCTCCGAGCAGGCCGCCGAGATCGCCCTGCGCACCCAGCAGGTGCTGATGGAGGAGACCGGCATCACCAACGTGGCCGACCCGCTGGGCGGCTCCTGGTACGTCGAGGCGCTCACCGACCGGATCGAGCAGCAGGCCGAGGAGATCTTCCGGAAGATCCTCGACAAGGGCCGGGACGACCACGAGATCGGCCCGATCACCTCCGGCATCCTGCGCGGGATCGAGGACGGCTGGTTCACCGGCGAGATCGCCGAGGCGGCCTTCCAGTACCAGCAGGGGGTGGAGAAGGGGGAGAAGCGGGTCGTCGGCGTCAACTGCCACCCGCGCAGCGTCACCCCCGAGCTGGAGATCCTGCGGGTCAGCCACGAGGTGGAACGCGAGCAGGTGCGGGTGCTGGGCGCACGCAAGGCGGCCCGGGACGACGCCGCGGTCCGGGCCGGGCTGGACGCGATGCTGGCCGCCGCGCGGTCCGGTGCGTCGATGATCCCGCCGATGCTGGACGCGGTGCGGGCCGAGGCGACCCTGGGCGAGATCTGCAACGCGCTGCGCGACGAGTGGGGCATCTACCGGGAGACCGCCCGGTTCTGACCCCGCCCGCCCCGGCGGGCCGAGAGCCGCCCCGCACCTCCGTGTGC
>NZ_JBHXDN010000016.1:0-10833 GCF_042726075.1 Kitasatospora sp. NPDC127035
GCCGGGCCGGCGGGCGGGGCCCCCTCGCCCCGCGACCCCCGGGCCGGGCGCGCGGTGTGGTGGCCCTGGGGGGCGCGCGGGGGGGGGGGCGCACGGCCGTGCGCACCCTTTCCCGCGTCCCACCGTCGGCCCCTCACGGCGGCACCGTCCCTAGCCGCACCGTCCCGAGCGGCACCCGCGGAGTCGGCCGAGCCTGCTCAGGACGCGGCGCGCAGCAGGGCGTCGTCCTGCCACTTGAGGATCTTGTCGAAGCTCACGATGGCCCCCCGGAGCGGATGGTTGCGGAGCCGGACGTGATCGGTGAGCGCGTGGATCAGGAAGAGGCCGCGGCCCGACTCCGCGGTGAGCTCGGGCAGCATGTCGAGGTCGACCGGCCGGAGCGTCGGCATCGGGTCGGCGTCCGGGCACCCGCCCGGCAGGACGTGGGTGTCGTACGGGCGGCCGTCGCGGCGCGGGCGGTGCGCCGTGAGCAGCGGACCGGGGACGGTGGCGCGTCCGCGCCGGCTGCGGCGGCGCGGTGCCGGCCGGGCCGGCGGGGCCTGGACCGGGGACGGGCGGCGCGACGCGTGGCCGCCGGGGGCGGGGGCGGGCAGGCCGGGCCCCGAGTCCGTCACCTCGATCCGCAGCAGGTCGCCGCTGATCGAGGCGGTGACCTGGTAGCCCTCGTCGGGCCCGTCGCCGGTCCCGTGCTCGACGGCGTTGGCGCAGGCCTCGCTGAGGGCGACACCGAGGTCGTGGGCGATCTGCGGGTCGACGCCCGCGGTCGCCATCGCACCGAGCAGTATGCGGCGGGCCAGCGGCACGCTGGCCGGGTCGCGCTTGAGGTGCAGAGTCCACCAGATGTCCACGGGAGGTCCCTCCTGGCTGCGGCTCCACATATAACCGAGGTATCTCCGGGGGATGCCGGGGTGAACCGTGCCGGAGGTCCGCTACCGCCCGTTCGGCGGATGGACTGGGGCCCGGCTCTGTGCCGAGCGGCGCACGTCCGGGCCCGTGCGCCGGGGCCGAACGGGGCATTCGTAGGGATTTCCCACCCTGCCGATCCGGCAGCGGTAGGCGATGAGATGATGGCCCGGCCATGACTGCCCCAGCCGCCGCCCCCCACCCGGGCGCCCCCGTACCGGACGCTCCGGTGGGGGTCGCCGCCTGGGACCTGCGGCTTGCCCGGGCGGTCCCGTTCGCCCTGGTGTGCACGCTGATCGCGGCCGCCGGGCACGCCCTGGCGGGCGGCGGGAACGTGGCTCCGGCCGCCCTCGCGACCGGCTTCACGGCCGTCCTGGTGGCGGCCGTCGCGTTCGGCGGGCGGGAGCGCTCGCTCACCGCGATCGCCGGTGCGCTCGGCGCGGCGCAGTTCGGACTGCACGTCCTCTTCCACACCCTCGGCGGCCACGCGGGCGCCGGTGCCGGGTCCGGCTCGCACCACGGTGGCGCGGCGGGCTCCGGCCCGCTGACCCTGCCGCAGGTGGCCGGCCGGTTGATCTGCAACGAGGCCCGGCCCGGCACGCTGATCGGGCTGCCCGGCAGTCCGACCGCCGAGCAGCTGGTCGCCGGCGCCGGTCTGGACCCGCAGGAGTACGCGACCGCACCGTGGTGGCAGAGCGGCGTGCTCGGGATGACGCCGTCGATGTTCGCGGGCCACCTGGCCGCCGCCCTGGTGGCCGGCTGGTGGCTCCGGCGCGGCGAGGCGGCCCTCTGGCGGCTGGTGCGGATCACGGCCGCCGCGGCCCGGGAGCACTGGGCGACACCGCTGCGGACGGCCTTCGTCCTGGCCTCGGTCCTGCTGCGCGGCCTGCTCGGCACGCCCGGCGGCCCGGTCCGCCGGTCCGGCGGCCGTGACGGGGACGACCGCGTGCCGGCCGGTGCCGCGCTGCGGCACAGCGTGGTGCGGCGCGGTCCGCCGCTCGGGGCGCTCGCGTACTGACCCGCCGTCCCCGGTGCCTCCCCCAGCGGTACCGGATCCGGGTGTACGCGGCAGTCGAGCCGTACCCGCCCGCTCGTGCGGTCCTGCGGCCCCTCCCCCCACTCCTCCCCACGCCGCGCGGCCCCGCCGTGGCACGGAAGCCCCGTGCCCGGGAGCGGGCCTGCCCGCCGAGCCTCCGATCGGAGACCACGAACACCATGCGTTCCCTTCCCTCCCGCCGTATCGCCGCCGTCGCCCTCACCGCCGCCACCTCCGTGGTGGTCCTGGCCGGCCCCGCCTTCGCCCACGTGACCGTGAACCCCGGCAGCGCCGAGCAGGGCGGTTACACCGCGGTCGACTTCCGGGTGCCGAACGAGAACGACGCGGCCGGCACGGTGAAGCTGGAGATCAACCTCCCGCTGGACCACCCGCTGGCCTCCGTCCGGACCCAGCCGCTGCCCGGCTGGACCACCGCCGTCGAGAAGGCCAAGCTCGACAAGCCGATCAAGGTGCACGGCAACGACGTCAACGAGGCCGTCTCCAAGATCACCTGGACCGCCGACGCCGGTGTGAAGATCGCCCCCGGCCAGTTCCAGGAGTTCCGCGTCTCGCTCGGCCCGCTGCCGACCGACGCCGACAAGCTGGTCTTCAAGGCGCTGCAGAGCTACGAGAACGGCGACATCGTCCGCTGGATCGACGAGGCCAAGGACGGCCAGCCGGAGCCGGCCAAGCCCGCGCCGGTGCTGAAGCTCACCAAGGCCGCCTCCGCCGACAGCCACGGCGTGACCGCCACCGCCTCCCCGACGGCCGCCGCCGACGGCCACGGGCACGGCGAGTCCGGCGCCAAGGACGAGGCCGCCGCCGACTCCGGGTCGAGCGACTCCACCGCCCGGGTGCTGGGCGTCGTCGGCATCGTGGTCGGCGTGATCGGCACCGCGTTCGGCATCCTCGGCCTGCGCCGCAAGAGCAGCGGCCCGGCCTCCTGACCCCAGCACCGGCGGGGCCGTGCCCGCCGCAGGCCGTACCCGTGACCCGCGTCCCGGGTACGGCCCCGCCGGTGATCCACCGCGCACGATCGGACCCTCCCATGCCTCGTACCCACCGCACCGCCCGTCCCGCCCGCACCGCCCGGATGGCCGGCGCCGTCGCCGTCGCGCTGGCCGCCGCACTCACGCTGACCGCCTGCGGATCCGACGGCGCTTCCCCCGGCCCCGCCAAGGTCAACAAGCTGAAGGCCGACTCGCCCTACCAGGGCACCGTGCTCGGCAAGAACTTCGAGAAGCCGGACCTCCAGCTGACCGACACCGCCGGCCAGCCGTACGACCTGCGCAAGCAGACCAGCGGCAAGGCCACCCTGCTGTTCTTCGGCTACACCAGCTGCCCGGACGTCTGCCCGACCACCATGGGCGACATCGGTGTGGCGATGAAGGCGCTCGGCGCCGAGGAGCGGCAGAAGGTCAACGTCGTCTTCGTCTCCACCGACCCGCAGCGCGACACCCCGCAGGTGCTGCGCACCTGGCTCGACTCGATGGGCAGCGACTTCATAGGCCTCACCGGCGACCTCGCCAAGGTGAAGACGGCCGCCAGGGCGCTCGGCATCATGATCGAGGACCCGGTGGTCAACGGCGACGGCACCGTCACCTCCACCCACGGCGCCCAGGTGCTGGCCTTCCTGCCCTCCGACGACAAGGCGCACGTCCTCTACCTCAGCGGCACGGAGGAGAAGGTCTTCGAGCACGACCTGCCGCTGCTCGCCAGGGGGGTCGCCGCATGAAGGGCTCCGACCGGCCCGCCGTCCGCCGCGCCACCGGGACCCGCACCGCCGTCGGCTTCCGCCGGACGGCGCTCGCCGGGGCGGTGCTGGCGACGGCACTGGGCGGCGGCGCCTTCCTGGTCGCCTGCGGGACGGGCGACCGGGGCGACGACGGCGGCGCGGTGTCCGGCGGACCGGCCCGGCTGAGCGTCGCCGACTCCTACATCCCGCTGCCGCCGGCCGGCGGGATGGCGGCGGGCTACCTGACGGTGCGCAACGACGGCGGCGAGCAGGACGAGCTGGTCAAGGTCTCCAGCCCCGGCGCCGGCTCGGTCACCATGCACCGCTCCACCGCCACCACCATGGAACAGGTCGAGAAGCTGCCCGTCCCGGCGCACGGCGCGCTGCAGCTCGCCCGGGGCGGCACCCACCTGATGATCACGGACTGGCAGAAGTCACCCGCCCTGGGCGACGAGCTCGAAATCGACCTGACCTTCTCCCGGACGGGCACCATCTCGGTCAAGGTGCCGGTCAAGGAACTCACCTACCGCCCCGGCCAGCAGTAAGGGATCCACGAGATGCTGAAGGCCGTGCTGCCACCGCTCCTCGGACGCCGGATCGCCGGACTGCTCGGCGTACTCGGCGCGGTGCTCGCGCTGATGCTCGCCGGCGCCGGACCGGCCGCCGCGCACGCCACCCTCCAGACCACCGACCCGGTGCAGAACGCGGTGCTCCCCACCGCGCCGCAGGCCGTCACGCTGACCTTCAGCGAAGCCGTCTCGCTCTCCGGGGACTCGGTGCGGGTGCTCGACCCCGCCGGCAGGACCGTCGACGCGGGCGGCCCCGTCCACGCGGACGGCAAGGACAACACCGCCCGGGTCGGGCTGAACGGCGGGCTGGCGAACGGCACCTACACGGTCGCCTGGCGGGCCGTCTCGGAGGACTCGCACCCGATCGGCGGGGCGTTCACCTTCTCCATCGGCGCCCCCTCCGCCACCACCGTCTCCACCGCCGCGCTGCAGAGCGCCGAGGCGGACGACGTGGTCGCCGCGCTCTACGGCACCGGCCGGACCGTCGCGTACGGGGCGTTCGCGCTGCTCGTCGGCGCCGCCGGGTTCGTGCTGGCCTGCTGGCCCGCCGGTGTGGCCCGGCGCCCGGTCCAGCGGCTGCTGATGACCGGCTGGGTGGCCCTGCTGGTCTCCACCGTCGCGGTGCTGATGCTGCGCGGCCCGTACGAGCGGGGCTCGGGGCTCGCGAAGGCCTTCGACCTGTCCCTGATCCGCGCCACGCTGGACGAGCGGATCGGCACCGCGCTGGCGGCCCGGTTGCTGCTGCTCGCGGCGAGCGGGGTCTTCCTGTCGCTGCTGGTCGGCCACCTCGGCCAGCCGGCCGCGCGCCCGGCGGGCGCCGGGACGGCGCAACCGGCGGAGCCGACGGACGGCGGGCCCGCCGGGTCGGACGAGGACCTGGAGGAGGCCGAGCTGCGGGAGCTGGAGCAGCGGATCGCCGAACGACCGCAGCGCGAGGCCCGGTTGGGCCTCGGCGTGGCCGGACTGGTGCTCGCGGTCGCCCTCTCGGCGACCTGGGTCGGCGCCGACCACGCCTCGGTGGGCATCCAGGTCTGGCTGGCGCTGCCGCTCGGCATGCTGCACCTGATCGCCATGGCGCTGTGGCTCGGCGGCCTGGCCGCGATGCTGGTCGGCCTGCGCGAGGGAATCGGCGCGGACGTCGCCGACCGGTTCTCGAAGATCGCGCTCGGCTCGGTCGTCGTGCTCGCCGGCACCGGGGTCTACCAGTCCTGGCGGGGCCTCGGCACCTGGGGCGCGCTGACCGGTACCGAGTACGGGCGGCTGCTGCTGGTGAAGAGCGGCTTCGTGGTCGCCATGCTCGGCGTCGCCTGGTTCTCCCGCTCCTGGCTGGCCCGGCTGCGGGCCGCCCCCGCCGAGGCGTCGGCCGTCCTGCTCCCGGCCCCCGTCCCGGCCGCCGGACTGGCCGCCGGGCTGGCCGCCGGGCTGGCGGAGGGCGCTGCGGACGGCGCCGTGGAGGGCGCCGCCGGGGCGTCGGCCGCCGACGACCCGGTCCGGCAGGCCCAGCTGGCGCGGCAGCGGGCCGCCCGGGAGAACGCCGGCCGGGACCGCGGACTCACCCCGAACCGGGCCGGGCTGCGCCGGTCGGTGCTGGTCGAGGCCGGCGTCGCGGTGGCCGTGCTGGTGGTCACCACGATGCTCACCAACTCGCCGCCCGGGCGGGTGGCGGGCGAGATCGCGGCCGGGGCCGCGAGCGGCGGCACCGCACCGGTGCCCGGCGGCGCGGCACCCGCGACCGGCGCGCCGGCACCGCAGACGGTGCCCGGCCGGACCACGGAGCTCAAGCTCCCGTACGACACCAAGGGCCGGACGCCGAACGCCAGGGGCACCGCGACCGTCACCCTCAACCCGGCGCGGACCGGGTCCAACGAGGTGCACCTGAAGCTGGACGGCGCCGACGGGCAGCCGGTCGAGGTGCCGGAGGTGGAGCTCGCCTTCACCCTGCCGGACCGCGACCTCGGCCCGCTCACCGTCCCGCTGACCGCCGAGGGCACCGGGCGCTGGGCCGGCACCGCGCAGCTGCCGCTGACCGGGAACTGGGTGGTGTCGGTGCTGGTCAGATCCTCCGACATCGACCAGACCACCGAGATCAAGCAGCTGAAGATCGGTTAGATCGGACCATCGCCATGGAGAGCACCAACAGCACCAACAGCACCAGGAGCGCCGAGAGCGCCAGGGACAACGGGGCCGCCGGGAACGGCGGGAACGGCGGGAACGCGGGTGCCGCCGGGAGCGACACCGTCGGGGCCGCGCCCGAGGCCGGCGCCGGCCTCACCCGGCGGACGCTGCTGGGGACGGCCGGGGCCGGCCTGGTGGTCGGGGTGGGCGCGGGCGCCGCCGGGGCGGTCGCCCTGGACCGCTCCGGCCCGGGGGACGCCGCGCCGTCCGGACCGGAGGGCGCGGCCCCCGCCCTCGGCCCGGCCCGGGTGCCGTTCCACGGCGAGCGCCAGGCGGGCATCCTCGAACCGCAGCAGGCACGGGTCCAGCTGGCCGCCTTCGACCTGGCCGACGGCGCCGGCCGGGACGGGCTGCGCGCCCTGCTCCGGCGCTGGTCCCGGACGGCCGCCCGGCTCGCCGCCGGCGAACCGGCCGACGAGTTCGAGAACCAGGTCGCCCTCGACGCCGGGCCCTGCTCGCTCACCGTCACCTTCGGTTTCGGCGCCGGCCTGTTCGACAAGGCCGGGCTGGTCGACCGCCGCCCGGCCGGGCTGGAGCCGCTGCCCGCCTTCCCTGCCGACGCCCTCGACCCGGCCCGCGGCGACGGCGACCTGTTCGTCCAGATCGGCGCCGACGACGCGCTGGTCGCCGTCCACGCCCTGCGGGTGCTCCAGCGCCAGGCGGCCGGCACCGCGGCGCTGCGCTGGCAGGCGTCCGGCTTCGCCCGGACGCCCGGGGCCACCCCGCGCCCGATGACCGGCCGCAACCTGATGGGCCAGATCGACGGCACCAACAACCCCAAGCCCGGCGAGGAGGGCTTCGCCGCCAAGGTGTTCTGCGCCGCCGGCGGCGACCAGCCGGCCTGGCTCGCCGGCGGATCGTTCCTGGTCTTCCGGCGGATCCGGATGCTGCTGGACAACTGGGAGGCGCTACCGGTCGACCGGCAGGAGCGGGTGATCGGACGGCGCAAGACGGACGGCGCACCGCTCGGCGCACCCGCCGGCGCCGTGGAGTCCACCCCCGTGGACCTCGGCGCGCAGGGACCGGACGGTTCGCTGGCCGTCCCGGCCGACGCGCACATCCGGGTGGCGGCGCCGGCCGCCAACGGCGGGGCCGCCATGCTGCGGCGCGGCTTCTCGTACCACGACGGCCTGTCGTCCGACGGGGCGCCGGACGCGGGGCTGCTCTTCCTCGCCTTCCAGGCCGACCCCCGCAAGGGGTTCACCCCGGTCCAGCGCAAGCTGGCCCGGGGTGACGGTCTCTCCCGCTTCCTGCGGCACGAGGCGAGCGGGCTGTACGCCGTCCCGCCGGGGGCGCCGGAGGGCGGCTACGTCGGGCAGTCCCTGGTGGACTGACCGGCCCCCGGCCTACCACTGCGCCGCCCACGGAGCGAAACGCGATCGTGGGCGGCGGGCGGAGTGACTAAGGTGACTCCTTTCGGCAGTCCGCCCCGCAGGGCGGGCCGCCGGCCCCCGGAGGCCCGCCGTTCGACGGCGGTCCGCCGGTTCACGGCAGTCCACCGCGCCGGTCGCCCGGCGCACGGCCGCCCCTTCTCCCCGCACGGTCCCCTTGTCCCCTTGGAGGCGTCATGTCGGCAACCCGCTACACGTACCTCGGGCCGGCGGGCACCTTTACCGAGGCGGCCCTGCGCACCCTGCCCGAGGCGGCGACCCGGGAACTGGTGCCGATGAACTCGGTGCAGCTGGTCCTGGACGCCGTTCGCGGCGGCGAGGCGTCGGGCGCGTTCGTGCCGATCGAGAACTCGGTCGAGGGTGCCGTGACGGCGACCAACGACGAGCTGGCCGCCGGCGCGCCGCTGATGATCTACCGCGAGGTGCTGCTGCCGATCACCTTCGCGCTGCTGGTCCGGCCCGGCACCGGGCTGTCCGACATCAAGACCGTCACCAGCCACCCGGTGGCCCAGGCCCAGGTCCGCCGCTGGCTGGCCGCCAACCTGCCGGACGCGCACTGGGAGGCGGCGGCCTCCAACGCCGACGGCGCCCGGCTGGTCGCCGAGGGCCGCTACGACGGCGCCTTCGCGGGCGAGTTCGCCGCGCCGATCTACAGCCTGGACCCGCTGGTCAAGGACATCGTGGACGCGCAGAGCGCGACTACCCGCTTCGTCCTGGTCGGCCGGCCCGGCCGGGTCTCCTCGCCGACCGGCGCGGACAAGACCTCGATGGTGGTCTGGCTGCCGGACGACCACCCGGGCGCGCTGCTGGAGCTGCTCCAGGAGTTCGCGGTGCGCGGGGTCAACCTGATGCGGATCGAGTCCCGGCCGACCGGTGAGGGGCTCGGCAACTACTGCTTCCTGATCGACTGCGAGGGACACCTCAGCGACCGCCGGGTGGCCGAGGCGATGATGGGCCTCAAGCGGATCTGCCCGCAGGTGCGCTTCCTCGGCTCCTATCCGCGCGCCGATCAGCAGGTCTCCCGGCACCAGCGGCCGGGCACCACGGACGCGGATTTCAGCGCGGCGTCCGACTGGCTCTCCCGCTGCCTCGACGGCCGCGGCGACATCTGAACGTCGGCTTTTATCTCCCTGTCCTTTTCCGACCGTTTTCGACAGGGTCCGGAGGCCGGTGCGGGTGACCGCACCGGCCGTCCGTCGACCGCCCGCCGCTTGTCCACAGGCCGGCCGTCGCGGTAACGCGCTTGTCCACAGGGGTGTGCGCTGTCCACAGCCGAAAGTTATCCACAGGTCTGGGGATGAGTCGACAAACCGGTATAGCCACTGCAGGTATCGGTCGGATCATCGGTTTGCGTCGCAGAGATGACTAATCCGACCAGAGTCACCCGGGTGCCAGCAAATCACCCGTCCGAGCGGTTCAATTCCCTCCCCCGGGAAGGTCAAATGAGGTTTGAAACCTCAATTCCCAGGTTCGACTCACCGCCCACCGAGGCCACTCCGCCATCCACAGGCAGGCCCGCGAGCCTGTGGATAACTTTCCGCCGAACGGTTCCCCACAGCAGTTATCCACAGGTCGGCGCGAGTTATCCCCAGGGGAAAACCGGTACCGGTGGACGGGCCCCCGCCCGGTAGGCTTGGGCCCGTGATTGACCTTCGCCTGCTCCGTGAGGACCCTGACCGAGTGCGCGCCTCGCAGCGCGTCCGAGGCGAGGACGTCGACCTGGTCGACGCCCTCCTCTCCGCCGACGAGCGCCGCCGGTCCTCGGGCACGCGCTTCGACGAACTGCGCAGTGAGCAGAAGTCGCTCGGCAAGCTGGTCGCCAAGGCCCAGGGCGACGAGAAGGCCGCCCTGCTCCGGCGCACCAAGGAGCTGGCCGCCGAGGTCAAGGCCGCCGACGCCGAACAGGCCGGGGCCAAGGACGAGGCCGAGCGCCTGCTCCGCTCGCTGGCGAACCTCATCGACCCGGCCGCCCCGGTCGGCGGCGAGGAGGACTTCGTCACCCTGGAGGAGATCGGCACCCCGCGCGACTTCGCCGCCGAGGGGTTCGAACCGCGCGACCACGTCGAGCTGGGGCAGATCCTCGGCGCGATCGACACCGAGCGCGGTGCCAAGGTCGCCGGCGCCCGGTCGTACTACCTGACCGGCCCCGGCGCGCTGCTGGAGCTCGCCCTGGTCAACATGGCGATCGCCCAGGCCACCGCGGCCGGCTTCACCCCGATGATCACCCCGGCCCTGGTCCGCCCGGCCGCCATGGACGGCACCGGCTTCCTCGGCCAGGCCGCCGAGAACGTGTACTTCCTGGAGGGCGACGACCGGTACCTCGTCGGCACCAGCGAGGTCCCGCTCGCCGCGTACCACATGGACGAGATCATCGACGCGGACAAGCTGCCGCTGCGCTACGCCGGGTACTCGTCCTGCTTCCGCCGCGAGGCCGGCACCTACGGCAAGGACACCCGCGGCATCATCCGCGTCCACCAGTTCGAGAAGGTGGAGATGTTCGTCTACACCACTCCCGAGGACGCGGAGAGCGAGCACCGCAGGCTCCTCCAGTGGGAGAAGGACTTCCTCAACGCCCTGGAGCTGCCGTACCGGGTCATCGACGTCGCCTCCGGCGACCTCGGCTCCTCGGCCGCGCGCAAGTTCGACATCGAGGCGTGGATCCCCACCCAGGGCAAGTACCGCGAGGTCACCTCGACCTCGAACACCACCGAGTACCAGTCCCGCCGCCTCAGCATCCGCATGCGCGAGGAGGGCAAGGTCCGCCCGCTGGCCACGCTGAACGGCACCCTGGTCGCCGTCCCGCGCACCATCGTGGCGATCCTGGAGAACCACCAGCAGGCCGACGGCTCGGTCGTGGTCCCGGAGGCGCTCCGGCCGTACCTCGGCGGGCGCACCGTCCTGGAGCCCGTCAAGTAGCACCCCGCGGCGGGGGGGGGGGGGGGGGGCGCCCCCCCCCCCCCCCCCCCGCGGCGCCCCGCGCGCCCCCCCCGGCGCCCGCGCCAGGCCGCGCCGCCCCCCCCCCCC
>NZ_JBHXDN010000016.1:10843-167992 GCF_042726075.1 Kitasatospora sp. NPDC127035
TTTTTTGTTTAACAGCCACTGGGCCGGGCCCCCTAACAGTCCCCCCCGGGGGGGGGGGGGGGGGGCCCACACCCCCCCGCCACCGCGGACCGCAGGACGACCGTCGTCCCGCAGGAGCGCGGCACCTCAGGCGCAGCGGCCCCGCAGGACGGCAGGACCAGCAGCACAGCACCGCGGGTCGGCGGAACACCGCGGTGACACCCGAAGCAACTCCCGGGAGACGTACGGCCCATGAGCACCACCAGCCCCAGCCCCGTCTCCCCCGCCGACGGCGGCGGCGGCCTGCCCTTCCGGCTGGTCGCGACCGACCTCGACGGCACCCTGCTGAGCAGTGCGGAGACGGTCTCCGCGCGCACCCGCGCCGCGCTGGCCACCGCCACCGGTGCCGGGGCGCTCCACATCATCGTCACCGGCCGCTCGGCCCCCTGGGCCCGCCCGGTCTTCGACGAGATCGGCTACCGGGGCATAGCGGTCTGCGGCCAGGGCGCCCAGGTCTACGACGCGGGCGCGCACAAGCTGCTCACCTCGCTCACCCTGGACCGGCAGGTGGCCGCGCTGGCCATCGCCAAGATCGAGGCGGAGACCGGCCCGCTGGCCGTCGCCGCCAACCAGGACGGTCTGGAGGGCGCCGTCCTGGCCGGCCCCGGGTACCAGCTGCAGATCGGCTCCGACCTGCCGGTCGTCCGGGCCGCCAAGGACGAGCTGCTCACCGCCCCGATCTCCAAGCTGTACATCCAGCACCGCAGCCTGACCGACGACGCCCTCGCCGAGGCCGCCCGCCGCGCCGCGGGCGATCTGGTCGGCGTGGTGATGGCCGGTGCGGGCATCGTCGAACTGCTGCCGGTCGGTCTCTCCAAGGCCACCGGGCTGGCCGTCGCCGCCCGGCGGCTCGGCGTGACCGCCGCCGACACCATCGCCTTCGGCGACATGCCCAACGACGTGCCGATGTTCGGCTGGGCCGCGCACGGCGTCGCCATGGCCAACGCGCACCAGGAGCTGCTGGCGGTCGCCGACGAGGTCACCGTGAGCAATGACGAGGACGGCGTCGCGGCCGTGCTGGAGCGTCTCTACCCGTTGGGGTGAACTCCGCCGGCGGGCCTCCCGGTTCAGCCGTTGGAGTGAGTCGTGACGGCGAACCGGCGGGTCGGACCGGCGCGGCCGGGTTCGGCGGCCGAGCGGCACCGGAGAAGTTTGTATGCTCCCAGGGTTGCCGCTTCCGCCGCTGAGAGGTCCGCGCCATGTCAGGCCAGTGGAGCGAGAGCCTGCCGGAACCGGGCGGGCGACGGCGCGCCGACGGAGGCGTCCGGACCGACCGGTCCGAGGAGGGTCCCGGCCGCGTGCCGGCACCGCGCCCCGGCGGCCGGGCCGAGGCCCGTCGGGCCGCCCAGAGCCGGGGCACTCCGGGCAAGACCGCCCAGCGCAGCACCACGCAGGGCAGCGGCGTCCAGGGCGGCACCGTTCAGGGCATCGGTGTCCAGGGCGGCGGCGTCCAGGGCCGGCCCGGGCGGGTCGGCCCCGACGGGTGGGCCGGAGGCCGGCCGGGCCGGGACGCCCGGCCGGAGGGACCGCGGAACACCCGCCGGCACCCCGCCCGGAACGCGCGGCGCGGCGCCCGGCGGATCATCGCCTGGTCGGTGGCCGGGGTGCTCGTCGTCCTGGCCGGTGCAGGCGGCGCGGTGTACTACAAACTGAACGGCAACATCCGCTCGTTCGACCCGGACGCCATCGCCACCGACCGTCCGCCCGCGCCAGCCCCCGACGCCCACGGCAACCGGCCCGTCAACGTGCTGCTGATCGGCTCCGACTCGCGCGCCGGACGGAACAGCGACCTCGGCGGCGGCAACGAGGGCGGCGCCCGCTCCGACACCACGATCCTGCTGCACGTCTACGCCGACCACCGGCACGCGGTGGGCATCTCCATCCCGCGCGACGCCCTCGTGACCGTCCCCCGGTGCCGGCTCCCGAACGGGAAGTGGACCAAGGAACAGCCCGGACAGATGTTCAACTCGGCCTTCTCGGTGGGCAACACGGAGTCCGGCAACCCGGCCTGCACGCAGAACACCGTGGAGAAGCTCACCGGCATCCGCGTCGACCACACGATCGAGGTCAACTTCCAGGGTTTCGCCGCGATGACCGGGGCGGTCGGCGGGGTCGACGTCTGCCTGCCCAACGACATCCACGAGGGGAACATCAACCCCGGCCTGGGCCGGAAGGGCAAAGTGGTGCTCGCCAAGGGCCGCCAGCGGGTCTCCGGCCAGCAGGCCCTGGACTACGTCCGGCTGCGGCACGGCATCGGGGACGACTCCGACATCGGCCGGATGAAGCGTCAGCAGGCTTTCCTGTCCTCACTGCTGGCCAAGATCAAGAGCCAGGGCCTGAGCCCCGGAACGCTGCTGCCGCTGGCCGACGCGGCGACCCGGTCGATGACCGTGGATCCGGGGCTCGACTCGGCGGCCAAGCTGGTGGACTTCGCCCTCTCGCTGCAGGACATCGACCTGCACGACGTCAAGTTCCTGACCACGCCGTGGCGTTACAACGGCGCGCGGATCGACCTGGTCCACCCGGCGGTCGACAGCCTGTGGAACACCCTCCAGGCCGACCGGACCATCGACGGCCAGGACGCCACCGGCCGGCAGGACGACGCACCCGGCTCGCCGCCCCCCGAGGCACCCTCCCCCGCGGCGTCGCCCTCGCCCTCGCCGCTCACCACCGACGGCCCGCCGATCCGGGTCGCGGTCCTCAACGGCACCACCGCCCCCGGCCTGGCCGCCCGGGCCGCCGAGACGCTCCGGGCGGCCCGGGTCACCGTCACCGGGGTGCGCAGCGCGAGCAACACCGCCCGGGCGACCACCACGGTCGAGTACGGGACCGGACAGCGGGCCGGTGCGGAGAAGGTCGCCGCCCTGTTCCCCGGCGCGGCGGTGACGCCCGGTCAGGCGGCCGGGATCAGCGTGCTGCTCGGCCGGGACTACGCCGCCGGTGCCGCCGCCTCGGCCGCCTCGGCGTCCACGTCCGCATCCGCCGGCGGTTCGTCCGGTGCCCCGGTCCCGCTGCCCGCCGAGGTGGTCAACGAGGCCCGGTCCGGCGACGACGACATCTGCGGCAACGTCTCCTACGGCTGACCCCCGGCCCGTCCGGGGCCGGGGGTCAGGTCGGGTCGGGTCGGGTCAGCGGCTCAGGTATGGCCTGGCCTGGCCTGGCCTGGCCTGGCCGCCGTACCGACGGGATCAGAGCGCCGAGCGAATCAGAGCGCCGAGCGGATCCAGCCGTCGACCAGCGCGGTGAGGTCCTGGTCGGCCTGGCCGTGGTCGATCGCGTGGGTGCGGATCACGTCCCCGCCGCCCCCGAACAGCCCGCCGCGCTTGTCCGCCTCCAGGACCACCTCCACCCGGTGGGCGGTGGTGACGAAGCTGACCTCCAGCGAGTTGCAGGCGTGCGCGTACTGCGGCGCCGAGGAGTACTCGATCTCCTGGTAGAAGGGCAGCGTCTGAGCGGTGCCGCGGATGTGCCCGGCCTCCAGGTCGGCCGAGCGGAACCGGAAGCCGAGCTGGAGCAGCGACTCCAGGATGCGGCGCTGGGCCGGCAGCGGCTCGACCTCCAGCGGGTCGGAGTCGCCCTTGTCCAGCGCGCCCGCGATGTCGACCTCGGTCCGCACGCCCAGCTGCATGCCGTGGAGGCGCTGCCCCGCGATGGTGGTGACCGGCGTCTCCCACGGCACCTGGACGGCGAACGGGACGGACCGGTTCTCGCCCGGGGCCAGCTTCAGCGGCTGGGTCACCGAGAAGCGGGCGAACGGGTACAGCCCGGTGCTCTCGCCCTCCTCGTGCTCGACCTCCACCCGGGCGACCAGCGTCAGCGTGATCCCCCGGATGTCGGCCTCCACCGTCCCCCCGGTCAGCTCGACCGTCCCTTGCAGGGTCCCACCGGGCTGCACGACCGGCGTGGTCAGAACGGTGTCGACGCCGGGACCGCCGACGCCCAGGGCACCGAGCAGCTTCTTGAACACCATGCGGACGCTCTCCTCGAATCAGGGGTGTGGACCGGCTCCGTCATACCAGACCACCGGTAGGGCCGGCCTCAGGGGCCGCTCGTCGTCGGAGCCGGCCGCCGGGCCGGGGCCGAACGCCGGACGCACGGTTCCACCGCCACGAGGGCAACCACCCGAGCGCCCGGGTACGTCATATCTTCGTCACGCCCGTTCGTCGTCGACACCAGGGGGAGCCTGGCGGACCCCGCGTCGAGGACGGCACGATCACGTATCCACCCGGCGCCAACTTCATGCCTGGAGGCCGTCCTTGATCGCCAGCACGCCCGTAGCGCGATGGTCCTGGGGTGAACCCGGACACCGGACCGACCTGGTGGGCGAGGCCGTGCGCCGGTTCGTCCTGGCCCTGCGGGCCCTCGACCGGCACCGGCTGGGCACCCCGTGCCTGGGGCGGGTGGCCGTGTCCGTTCCGCAGCCGGGTCGCCGGAACTTCCTGGTCCGGTCGGACTTCCGGGTCGGCGCACTCGCCGTGGTGGACTCGGGGGCTCCCGAGTCGCTGACGGCGCAGATCAAGGCGGCTCTCGCCCCCGGCGAGATCGGCACCGTCGAACTGTTCGCGTCCTGCGACGGCATCGTGGAGACCGGCCGCGGCGCCCGGGCGGCGGAGGGGCTGTTCACCCTGGGGGCGGAGGCGTCCGAGGGGTTCTTCAACGTGGGACTCACGACGCACTCCGACGCCTGGCTGCCGTTCGACCTCCGCGGGCGCGGCCAGGACGCGGTGTTCGCCGCGAACGGCCCCCGCCTCGCCTCGGCCCTGGCGGAGATCTCCGCGGCACTGGGCCTGGAGGTCGACCCCGACGACGCGACCTGGTTCGCCGTTCCGACCGGGAGGGGGGCCGAGAACCGGTTCGAGGACGCCGACGGTTCGCCCTCCGACGTGTGGGGGCGGTTCGAGATCCCCTACCGGAACGGGATCTCGAACCGGACCCCGCGCGACGCGACCTGATCGGACGGGCCGGGGCCGCACCGGGGACCCGGCCCGGCGGCTCCCGGCCCCGCCGCCGTCACCGGCCCGGGCCCGACCTCGCCGACCGGGTGTGCCGGTTCGGACGCAACGGTTCCCCCGGCGTTCATCCCCAGTTGTAGGATGACCGGGCAAGCAGTTGTAGGATGACCGATGACCGGCTCCTCCAGGGCAGCCGCAGACCGGGGAGGAACCGCCGTGACCAGTGCGAACAGCAGCAACGACACGCTGCAGACCGCCGGGCGGCGCTCCCTCGTGGACACCGCGATCGAGCAGCTGCGCGAGCAGCTGAGCTCCGGTGTCTGGCCGGTCGGGTCGCAGATCCCGACCGAACACGAACTCGCCGAGCGGCTGGGCGTCGGACGGAACACCGTCCGGGAGGCGATCCGGGTGCTGGCGCACGCGGGCATGCTGGTCTCCCGTCAGGGCGAGGGCACCTTCGTGCGCTCCACCAGTGACCCGGCGTCCGTCCTGCGCGGCGTCCAGCGCTCCGGCGTCCGCGACGTCCTGGAGGTCCGGGCCGCGCTGGAGGCCGAGGGCGCCCGGCTGGCCGCGCTGCGGCACACCCCCGAGGACATCGTCCGGATGCGGGCCGCGCTGGCCCGTGAGGTCGAGGTGATCGCGGCGCACCCCGAGCGGGCCGGCCGCGAGGCGACCGTCGAGCACGACCTGGAGTTCCACACCGCCGTCGTCGAGGCCGCGCACAACCCGGCGCTGGCCGAGGTGTACCGCTACTTCGGCGCCTCGGTGCGCGAGTCGATGCGGACGGCGTTCGGCGACCACGAGATGCCCGAGGTGGTCGTCGCCACCCACGAGGCGCTGGTGGACGCGATCGAGAGCGGTGACCCGGACCGCGCCGAAGCGGCCTGTCGCGCGCTGCTCGCCGAGCCGACCGCGGCCGTCGAGCAGCTCCTCGCCGCCATCGCGGCCCGGAAGTAAGCGGCCCCGAGCCCCTCCGCGCCCGCCCCTCCGCGCCCGCCCCTTCCGCCCTCCGCGTTCCCGCCCCTCGGCATCCCGCCCTTCGGCGTTCCCGGAACCGTTTCCCGAAAGAGCAGCACGCCCCATGGCCGTCACCCGTGCCCAGCAGCCGGTGGTCACCACCTCCTCCGCGCTCCCCGTCCGCAGCCGGCTGGCCCACCCCGCGCTGCTGCTGACCGGCATCCTGCTGGTCGCCCTGAACATGCGCGCCTGCCTGGCGGCGGTGTCCCCGATGGTCGGGGAGATCCAGCGCACCTTCGGGCTGTCCGCCACCGCGAGCGGTCTGATCACCACCGTGCCGGTGCTCTTCCAGGGCGTCGGCGCGCCGCTCACCCCCCGGCTGACCCGGCGGTTCGGCACCGAGCGGGTGGTGCTGGGCGCGGTGCTCGTGCTCGGCGCGGGCGTGCTGCTGCGGGTGCTGCCCTCGGTGTCCGCGCTGTACGCCGGGTGCGTGGTGATCGGCGTGGCCATCGCCGTGCTGAACGTCTCCATGCCCGGCCTGGTCAAGCGCGAGTTCCCGGGCAGGGCCGCCGCGATGACCGGCGTCTACTCGACCACCATGCTGGTCGGCGCGACGCTCGCGGCCGGTACGTCGGTGCCGTTGGAGCACGTGCTCGGAGGCGGGTGGCAGGCCTCGCTCGGCGCCTGGTCGCTGCTCGCCCTGGTCGCCGCGGTGGCCTGGCTGCCGCAGGTGCTGCGGGCGCGGGCCGGCCGGACGGCCGCCGACCCGACGGGTCCCTCGGCGGTGACGGCGACCGCGAGGGCGACCGCGACCGCGACCGCGACGGCTGCGACCGGCCCGGCTTCGGCGAACCGGCCGATCGAGGGAATCTGGCGCTCGCCGCTGGCCTGGCAGATCAGCCTCTTCATGGGCATCTCGTCGCTGCTGGTCTACACCCTGGTCGCCTGGATGCCGACCATCCTGGCCGACCAGGGGATGGACCGCGGCGAGGCCGGCCTGGTCTTCGCCTACTCCAACCTGGTGCAGGTGGTCGGCGCCTTCCTCGTCCCGCTGATGGCCGGCCGGATGACCAGCCAGCGGGCGCTCGCCCTCGTGATGGCCGTGCTGAACGGGGTCGGCGTCGCCGTCCTGCTGATCGCGCCGGTGCCGGGCGCGTGGGTGGCGGCCACCATCCTGGGCGTCGCCCAGGGCGGTTCGCTCGGCCTCGGGCTCGCCTTCATCGTGCTGCGGACCGACAGTGTCGCCGGAGCCGCCCAGCTGGGCGGGATGTCGCAGGCGATCGGCTACCTGGTCGCCGCGGCCGGTCCGGTCGGTGCCGGCGCCCTGCGCCAGCTGACCGGCGGCTGGACCGTGCCGCTGGCGCTGATGCTGGTGCTGGTCACCGTGGTCGCCGCCGCCGGCTGGGGCGCCGGACGCAACCGCACGCTCTGAGGCGACCGCACGGTCCGCGACGGCGGCCGCACGAGGGTCGGCCCCGGCAGCAGCTGCCGGGGCCGACCCCGTCCTCGCTCCGCTTCCGTCGCTCCGCCCGGCCCGGGGCCCGGCGTGCGTCGCCCTCCCGGGGCTACTCCTCGCTCGCCAGGGTCAGCCCGGCCAGCCGCACCGAGGCGAACACCGCCGCCGCCACGGTGGCCACCAGCAGCAGCGGCACGGCCACGCCGAGCGCCACGTCCGCGGTGATCGCGCCCTCCTCGGCCACCGCCTTGGCCACCGACAGCCCCCACTGCTGGACGCTGAGCGTCCGGGCGCCCTCGACGAAGTTGCCGATCAGCGACTCCCAGACCAGCGCGTACGCCAGGCCGGCCACCACCGCGTGCCGGGTGACCACGCCGAGCAGCAGGAACAGCGAGCTGTACGCGGCCCCGGCCACCAGCGTGGCCACGGTGTAGCCGACCGCCAGGCCGTCCCGGGTGCCGTACAGCAGCAGCCCGGCGAGCAGCGTCGGGACGGCCGCGAAGACCCAGGTGGTACCGATCGCCACCACCAGCTTGGTGGTGATGATCTTCCAGCGGGGCAGCGGCTTCGCCAGCAGGTAGACGATCGAACCGTCGTCGATCTCGGTGGCGATGGCGCCGGTGCCGACGACCAGGCCGAGGATCGGCAGCAGGGTGCCGAGGCCGAGCTGGCCGAGGATCTTGACGGTCAGGTCGTGCTTGTCCCCGCTGGCGCCGGCGGCGATCGCCGAGACGAGCAGCAGCAGGGCGGGGACCACCAGCAGCAGCAAGCCGCGGCGGCGGCCCAGCAGGCCGCGCAGCGTCAGCCTGGCGACGGTCGGGTTCATGGTGGGTCGGCCTTCCTGGGGTCCGTGTGGGTCCGGTTCGGCGTGCGGTTCCGGTTCACGCGTCCGGATCCGGCTGCGGAGCCGGGTGCGGCTGTGCGTGCGGCTCCGGGCCGGTACGCCGGGGGCTAGGCGGAGACGAGGTACGAGAAGACGCTCTCCAGCGACTCGTCCGCGGGCGCCACGGTGTACAGCCGGATGCCCGCCTGCTGGGCGACCTTCGGCAACAGGGTGGTGAACCCCTGGAAGTTCACCGCCTGGATGCGCAGCGCCTTCTCCTGGAGGTCGAGCTCGATGCCGGCCGTCGACGGGTCGGCGATGAGCGCCGACGCCAGCCGGCGGTCGTCGCTGGAGCGGACCAGGTAGCGGTGCGGGCGGTCGGTCATCAGCCGGCGGATCTTCCGGAAGTCGCCGGAGGCGGCGTGCCGCCCGGCCACGACGACCTCGATGTGCCGGGCCAGCTGCTCGACCTCCTCCAGGATGTGCGAGGAGAACAGCACCGTGCGGCCGTCCGCCCCGAACCGGCGCAGCAGCTCCATCAGCTGGAGCCGCTGCCGCGGGTCCATCCCGTTGAACGGTTCGTCGAGCAGCAGCACGGCGGGGTCGTGGACCAGGGCCGACGCCATCTTGACGCGCTGTTTCATGCCCTTGGAGTAGGTGCCGGTCTTCCGCTCCTGCGCGTACTCCATCTCGACCAGGGCCAGCGCCTTGCGGGCGGCGGCACCCGGGTGGGGGAGTCCGTGCAGTTCGGCGTTGGCGAGCACGAACTCCCAACCGGTGAGGTAGTCGTACATCGACTCCCGCTCGGGGACGAGCCCGATCTGGCGGTACACCTGCTGGTTGCGCCAGATCGGCGCGCCGTCCAGGGTGACCGCCCCGGTGGAGGGAGCGAGGAATCCGCTCATCATGTGGATGAGGGTCGACTTCCCGGCACCGTTGGGACCGAGCAGACCCGTGACACCGGGACCGATCGCCATGCTGACGTCGTTGACGGCGACCACGTTCCCGAACCAGCGGGAAACCTTGTCGATGGTGATGGTGGCCATGGCGCCCTCTCAGATACTCGGTTGATCAGATGCCGCGGTAGCGGCGCAGCAGCAGCCGGTACGAACCCGCGACCATCACGGCGGCGACGGCGGCGAAGACGACCACACCCAGCCCGCCCGGCGCGTGCAGCCGCTCGGGACCGCTGCCGAGGTCGAACACCTGGTTGGTCAGGCTCTCCACGAGCGCTCCCGGCGAGAGCAGCGCGGCCCACTGCGCGGAGTCCGAGGCCCCTCCGTCGGCGGTGGTGCCGCTGATCCCGATCACGATCGCGACGACCACCGTGCTCACCGCCAGGTAGCCCATGATCGCGGCCACCCCGAAGCCGCGCCGCGGCGTGGCGGCGGCGATGACCACCGCGATCGAGGTCGGCACCAGCGCGTACAGGACCGCCGCGGTCAAGCCGTACAGGAAGTGCTCGGTCTCGTGGCCGAAGCTCAGCCCGCTCAGCAGCGCACCGACGTACAGCACCAGCAACGGCACCAGCATCAGGAGCAGTTGGGCGCAGACCATCGCGGCGTACTTGGCCCGGACGTAGTCGGCGCGGGTGATCGGGCGGGAGAAGTACAGCGGCACGGTGTGGTGCCGGAGGTCCCGCGAGAACAGCACCGGCGCCTGCGAGGCGAGGAAGATCGAGACGACCAGCCCGACCGCGCTCAGGTACTCCGCGTAGTCCATCGACAGCTTGTCCTGCCTGGCCACGACGGTGATCACGACGATCATCACGGCGGGCACGGCGGCCGCGCCCAGCACGAGCATCGGCAGCACCTTGGACTTGCCCGACCGCCCGAGGCCGTACGCGGCGCGCAGGCTCTGGGTGAACAGCGAGCGCGTGGCGTACGCCCGGCCCAGCCGGGGGCCTGCGTAGCCCCGGTAGCCGATGTCGTGGATGACTCCGGTGTCGGTCGGCCTGGTGTCAGGAGACAGCGACATCTGCGGTACCCCCCTCGTTCTGCCGGCGGTCGCCGCCGGCCGGTGCCCTGTCCGCGACGCCGTCCGCATCGCCGTCGGCGCCACTGCCCGCGCCGCCGTCCGTGAACAGCTCGGCCACCCGGTGGCGGCGCTGCTCCAGCCGGACCAGCCCCAGGCCGAGGCCCGCGACCGCGTCCCGGATGGTGTCGTACGTGTCGTCGCCGGCCAGCCGGACCAACAGGATCCGCGGCCCCTCCGTCTCCACCGCGAGCCCGGCCGCGGCCAGCCGCGCGCGCACGGCGGCGCTCGCGTCCAGCCCCGCGTCCTGCGGGTGGTCGGTCACCTCGACCGCCAGGGTGGCCGTCGCACCGGTGAAGGAGGCCGTCGACGAGGACCGCAGCAGCTTGCCGCCGTCGATGATCACCAGGTGGTCGCAGGTCCGCTCCAGCTCACCCAGCAGGTGGGTGGTGACCAGCACCGAGATGCCGAAGTCGGTGTGCACGCGGCGGATCAGCGCCAGCATGTCGTCCCGGCCGACCGGGTCCAGCCCGTTGGTGGGCTCGTCCAGCAGCACCAGCTTCGGGTCGTGCACCAGCGCCTGCGCCAGCTTGACCCGCTGCTTCATGCCCGTCGAGTACCCGCCCATGGGCCGGTAGCGCTCCTCGTACAGCCCGACGTGCCGCAGCGTGTCCGCCGTCCGCTCGCGCGCCGCGGCGGCGGGCAGCCCCGCCATCCGCGCCATGTGCACCACGAACTCGGTGGCCGACACGTCCGGCGGCAGGCAGTCGTGCTCCGGCATGTAGCCGACCTGCTCGCGGATCTCCGAGCCCTGGGTGGCGATGTCGAGACCGAGCACCTGCCCGGTCCCCGAGGTCGCCGGGGCCAGCCCGAGCAGGATCTTGATGAGTGTGGACTTGCCCGCCCCGTTCGCCCCCACCAGACCGACCACCCCGGGCTCAACCTCTACGGTGAGCTGATCGAGGGCGGTGACCCGGGGGAACCTCTTGGTGAGGCCGTCCGTCTTGATGACAGTGGACACGTGGCCCAACGTAGTGCGCACCCGCCACCGGGGCCATGAGCTCCGATGACGAGCCTGTCTGCTGCTGCGGTATGACACCCGGGCCGTCGTCCCCTAGGGGATCCGCGCGGACCCCGCCCGCGGAGCCACCGGCCGGCTCCCCCGGCGCGCGGGATCGGCCGGTGGCCGTCGGGTCCTGCGGACGCGCGGTCAGCCCAGCTGGGCGAGGCCCTCGGTGGCGATCCGCTCGAACACCGCCGGGTCGTTGTCGAAGATCGAGTCCGGCACCGGCCAGTGGATCACCAGCTCGGTGATCCCCAGCTCCCGGTACCTGCCCGCCCAGTCGACGAAGGCGTCCACCGAGGCCAGCGGCTTCTCCGCCGTGGACCCCTGGAGCAGCACCTTCTCCAGCTCACCGGCGTCCCGCCCGGCCGCCCCGCAGGCCGCCCGGAGCTTCTCGATCTGCGCGGCGATCACGGCCGGCGCCTGCTCCACCGGCACGTCCGCCGGCCCGCGCGGGTCCCCGTACGTCACCCAGCCCTGCCCGTACTCCGCCGCCAGCCTCAGCCCGCGCGGTCCGGTCGCCGCCACGTAGAACGGCACCCGCGGCGTCTGCACGCAGCCGGGGATGTTCCGCGCCTCGACCGCCGAGTAGTACGTACCCTCGCGGGTCGTGGCATCGGTGCGCAGCAGCTCGTCCAGCAGCGGCAGGAACTCCCCGAACCGGTCCGCCCGCTCCCGCGGCGACCACGCCTCCTGGCCGGTCGCCGTCGCGTCGAAGCCGGTCCCGCCGGCCCCGATCCCCACGGTCAGCCGCCCGCCCGAGACGTCGTCGACCGTGATCAGCTCCTTCGCCAGCGTCACCGGATGCCGGAAGTTCGGCGAGGTGACCAGCGTGCCGAGGCGGATCCGCTCGGTCGCCGTGGCCGCCGCCGTCAGCGTCGGCACCGCCCCGAACCACGGCTCGTCCCGGAACGACCGCCACGACAGGTGGTCATAGGTGTACGCGGCATGGAACCCGAGGTCCTCGGCCCGCCGCCAGATCTTCTGTCCTTCGGCCCACCGGTGGATGGGCAGGATCACCGTGCTCAAGCGCATGGCAACGACCCTACGGCCCGATGCACCGCCCACGCGGGCGCATATCGCAGTATGCTCTCTTTATGGCTGCCACCACACGTATCACCGTCACCCTCCCGACAGAACAGGTGAACGAGCTGAGAAGGCTCACCGACAACGTCTCCGGGTACGTCGCGGAGGCAGTCGCCCGCCGGATTCGCCACCAACTGCTCGCGGACGACCTCCGCCGCTACCAGGTCGACCAGGGCGCCTTCACCGACGAGGAGCTGTCCGAAGCGCACGCCAGGATCTTCGGCTCCGCAGGGTCGACGGGCTCGGCGAGCGCCGCGTGACCGAACGCTTCGAGACGGTCGTGCTGGACTCCGAGGGACTGTCCTCGTGGATCACCCAGGACCGCGGCGTGTTGGCGATGCTTCAGGTCTTCCACACCATGGGAGCCGACTTCGTGGTCGGCGCGAACACGATCGTCGAAGTCACGCACGCCCGGGTGAACGAAGCCCGGCTGAACTGGACGCTCTCCCGGGTCAAGGTCGAGGCGGTCACCGATCAGGCCGCACGGGCCTCGGCCAGGCTGCTGAAGCAGGCCGGACTGCACGGACACAAGTACGCGATCGACGCGACCGTGGCAGAGATGGCGCTGCGGCAACCGGGGCCGGTAGCCATGCTCACCTCCGACGTCGACGACATGGCCAGGCTCTGCGGCCCCCGCGTGCGACTCATCGCCATCTGAGGCCGGGCGGGACTTCGGACCCTCCCGACGGGTTCTCCCGCAGTTCAGGCTGTGGCGGGCGAGAAAGGCTGCGGGCCGGACGCTCCGCCGCACTCACACATCATGTACTACACTTCTGCTATGGACACGCCTCGCCCCGGCAAGACCCGAGTCACCAGCGTCTCCCTGCAAGCCGAGACCTTGGAGGCGATTCGCGCGCGCGCCGGCAAGCAGGGCGTCTCCTCCTACATCGAGGAGGCTGTGCAGCGGCAGCTCCAGCGCGAGGCCATCGACGAGTTCATCGCAGCCTCCGAGGCCGAGCACGGTCCGGTCGACGCGGCCGACGTGGCGGCCAAGGCCGAACGCATCCGCGCGCACCATGCCGCTCACCGCGCAGACACCGCCCCGGCGGACGCCGCGTGAGTGGCACCCTCGTGCTCGACAGCGAGGCACTGTCCAAGCTCTCCCGCCGGGAGCGCGACATGACCGCTTGGCTGGACGTCGCGCGAACGCTGGACCTCCTGGTCGTGACGAGCGCGGCCACACTGGTCGAAGCACGCGACCCCAAGGTGCCCCAGGCGGCGTTCGACCACGCCGTGTCCCTGGCCAAGGTGCGGCCGATCACGGAAGAGATCGCACGGGCGGCGAGCAAGCTGCTCGCGTCCGAGGGGCTGCACGGCCACAAGTACGCCATCGACGCGATGCTGGCAGCGACCGCGCACCTCGAACACGGCGATGTGACGATCGTGACCAGTGACCCCGAGGACCTGCGCCGACTGTGTCGCCGCCGCATCGCGATCGAGCCGATCTGACGTCTTCGCACCCGGTCGTTCGACTCCGACCGTGCGAGGCCGGACGCCGGTCTCGATGTGCCATCACCTCATGGCGCCGACATCGCCCTTGGGGACTTGGCTCGGCCTACCGATGGCGCGGTCTCACGAGCTCTGTGACCGAAGCGCCGACCGGGCGGCCATCTGCCCTTCGGCCCACCGGTGGACGGGGAGGATAGCGCTACTCGAGCGCATGGGATGACGATACGCGCGCGGATCGGCGCACTTTCGGACTGCGCGCGAGAGCGCCCGGGCAGATCGGCTAGCGTGCCGCCATGGGCACGTTGAGCAGGCGAGAACTCGCCGCACTGGTCGACGAGGCGACGGTCGACACCTACGACGAGCACGAGCAGGTAGGTCGGAACCTCAAGACCGGGAGGGCTCGCATGACTGCTGTCGTACGGAGTGAGGACGAGGCGTCGTTGCGAGGTCTGATCGAGCGAAGTTCCGAACTCAAGGGCGACCTCGTCGTCTTCGCCCAGAGCGCGCGCTTCGAGCGGTGGTTGAACCCCCTCCTACTGGAGGCGGCGGGCCCCGAAGGGCAGTTGGACGAGGGCGCGGCGATCCGGATCATCGACCACTTCATCCTCCGGTACCGCTTGCCGGGCGATTCGACCGTGGTGGACCGGTTCGTCGCCGCACGGCGGGACTTGACCGAGGCCGACCGGGCGATGCTGCTCGGCTGGCGTGACCCGGTCGAGGGCGTCTTCGAGGTCCGGCGCAAGGACGGGGACGCCGTCGTCCTGCTGAACCTGGTCGACGACCTGGAGTACCGCACGTACTCGAACGTCGGGCGGGCGGCGTTCCGGGGAGTGTCGAAGGGCGGGTTCCTCCTCGCGTGCGTCGTGCCCGTCCACTCGGCAGACGGGACGTGGCTGATCTCCGGGGCGATGTCGTACTACCCCAGGTCCAGCGCCGCCGACATCGCCCGGGCCGCCCTGCAGTTGGCGACCGGCCACCCCGAACTGGTCTTCCGCAACCCCGAGAAGATCGAGCAGGGATGGGCGTCGATGCGGGAGGACCGGGCCGCGTTCATCTCGTTCTGCGGCAGCGACGAGCTGGTCCTTCCGCCGGCCGAGGTCGAAGAGCGTCTCGACGCCTACTACCGGCACCGCCAGGAGGCCGCCGTCGCCGAGCGGCCCGAGCGGGCCCGGGGACGGCGGTTGCCGGGAATCGATCTGCCGGCCTTCTCACTGCCGCAAGCCCTCGCGGACTCGGACACGGTCGGCGTCATCTACGACGAGGTCGACGGACTCAATTTCTACGCCGACTACGGGATGCTGCGGAGCCTCTTCGGCGACCCGGCCCGCGCGGGTCGCCGTCAGTACCAGGACGTGCTGCGCGCCTACCTGCGCGAGGAGTCGATCGCGCCGCTGCCGATCCGCCGCTTGGCCGCTGCCCACCCGGAGACGGTCGACGCGGTGTTCCGGAAGCTGCTGCGAAAGCCCGGGTTCACCTGGAGCGAGCACGGTGAGGACCTGTTGCGCCGACGCAAGCCCTGGTACTACGAACGGGAGCCCCGTCCTGGCGTCTCAGTGATCGGCGAGCGCCTCGGCGAGCTCGCCGCCGGCACCGGACGGCAGAGGTTCACCAGGGCGCGGCGCCCCTCGACGCCCTCGTCGGGGTGAAATGCCGGCGAGCCCGATGCCAGTGCGACGTGAGGTGGTCGCCACCGCCGAGTCGGGCCTGCGGGGTCAGGGGTGGGGGCGCTGGGCGGGGAGGCGGACGGGGGTGGTCGGGGTGCCGCGGCGGGCGAGGTCGGTGAGGGTCTCGAAGAGGATGTCGCCGATCAGGACCGGTTCGCGGGACGGCGACGGGTCCTCCTCGGGAGTGGTCGGTGGGCGCTCGTCTCGAAGCTGGCGAGTTGGCATGGCTCTTCCTGCCGACGGGGTGGCCGAGGAGAGTCCTGCCCGGTCAGCGGGGGCGGGACACCCCGGGAACAGGCGAATCGGCCGGAACTGGCGCAGCGGGGACCGAAACGTGGCCGCGCCGCGCGTGCTTACGGGGGCCGAATACCGGCCGGGGGTATTCTCGGGCGCGTGACGGCAGACGGTGGGCGGGCGCGGGTGCGGGCGGGGGTGCGGCACGGGGCCGTGGCCCGGTCGCTGCTGCTCTGCGCGCTGCTCGCCGGGCTGTTCCTGATGCACGGCTCGCCGACGGCGGCCGGGGGCTGCCACGCGCCGGCCGTGCCCTCGGTGCCGGCGGTCGCCGGGCACCACCACGCGCCGGACGCGCCCGACGGGCCGCCCGGGAGCGACCCCCGGGCGGCCGGGCCGCGAACGGCTCACGGGGACGCGCCGCAGGCGGCGTCCTGCGTCACCGCCCGCGACCGGGACGGCGCCGGGCTGCCCGCCGCCCCGCTGTCGGCCGGGGCGGCCGTCGTGCTGATCGCGCTGCGCCCGCCGGACGGGCCGCGCGGGCGGCGGGCCGACGGTCCGCGTGCTCCGCCCGCCGGACGGCGGCTGCTCTCCCAGGTGTGCGTCTCCCGGACCTGACCGGGCCCGCGCCGGGCTCCCCGTCGACGGGGCCCGGGCGCGCCGCGTCCTGCCCGCACACACCGGAAGACACCTCGAACGATGACTCACCACTCCCGTCCGCACGCCCACCCCCGCGCACGCGCCCTGGCGCTCGCCGCAGGCGCCGCCGCCCTGGCGGTCACGCTGACCGCCTGCGGCTCCGCCGCGACGAGCGGGACCGACCACGGCGGGGCGGCGCACGGCACCACCACGGCCGCCGCCGCCCCCACCGCCGGTACCACCACCACGGCCGCCGCCCCCACCGGCGCCCACCAGGGCCACGGCGTGCCCGCCGTGCCGGAGCCGGCCGCCTCCTCCACCCCCACGACGGCCGCCCCGTCCGCCGAGCGGAACGGCTACCGCCTCACCTCCGACACCGGGACGCTCACCGCGGGGACCCCCGCCGCGTACCGGTTCGCCGTCACCGCGCCGGACGGCACCCGGCTCACCGCCTACCGGACCGAGCAGACCGAGCGGATGCACTTCTACGCCGTCCGGTCGGACCTGACCGGCTTCCAGCACCTCCACCCCGAGATGGCCGCCGACGGCACCTGGACCGCCCCGCTGGCCGCGCTCACCCCCGGCACCTGGCGGACGTACGCCTCGTTCGTCCCGGACAGCGGCCCCGGCAGCGGCAGCGGCCTGGTGCTCAGCCGGACGGTGACCGTCCCCGGCGAGGGCGCCGACGCCGCCGCCGGGCTGCCCGCCGCGACCGGCACCACGACGGTGGACGGGTACACCGTCACGGTCGAGGGCTCCCCGGTCGCGGGCAGGGCGGGCGAGCTGAAGGTGGCCTTCGCCAGGGACGGCGCCCCGGTCACCGACCTCCAGCCGTACCTGGAGACCTTCGCCCACCTGACCGCGTTCCGCGCCGGTGACCAGGCCTTCGCCCACCTCCACCCGGAGACGAGGGCGGAGGCGAACGGCACCGGCGGCCCGACGCTGACGTTCCACGCCGAGATGCCGGCCGCCGGGGACTGGCGGCTCTTCCTGCAGTTCCGGACCGGCGGGCAGCTGCACACCGCCGGCCTGACCCTCACCGTGGCGTAGCACCGCCGCGGCACCGCACGGCACCACGGCGCCACGGCAGCACGGCGCCACCCACCGCACGGCCGGACACCCGGACGCCGGGAGGTCACCGCGACGAGGGCCACATCGGCCCCCGCGCCGGTGACCTCCCGGCACCGGTGGGCGAAGATGGACCGGTGACCACACCGCGCACCGCTCCCCGGCTGATAGCCACCGACCTGGACGGCACCCTGCTCTGCTCGGGCGGAACCGTCACCGAGCGCACCGCCGCCGCCCTGGCAGCCGCGGAGGCGGCCGGGGTCCAGGTGGTGTTCGTGACCGGCCGCCCGCCGCGCTGGATGAAGCAGGTGAGCACGCACATCGGCGGCCACGGGGTGGCGATCTGCTCGAACGGCGGCGCGGTGGTGGACGTGCGGCGCGGCGAGCTGCTGGAGTCGTTCCCGCTGGCGGCCGAGGCCGCGCTCGCCGTGGTCGAGCGGCTGCGCAAGAAGCTCCCGGGCACCGCGTTCGCCTTCGAGTACCCGGCCGGGTTCGCCCGCGAGCCCGGGTACGAGGTCCGGATGTGGGGCCAGGACGAGAACCACCCGATCGGTCCGGCGGAGGAGCTGCTGGGCACGGGCGGGGCGGTGCAGGGGCTGTTCAAGCTGCTCGCCAAGCACCCGGACCTGGACCCGGACAAGCTGCTCGGCGAGGCCCGGGAGGCGGCCGGCCACCTGGCCGAGATCACCCGCTCGGCGCCGATCCCGCTGCTGGAGATCAGTGCGCCCGGCGTCACCAAGGCCAGCACGCTGGCTCGTTGGTGCGCGGCGCGCGGGATCGACCGGAGCGAGGTGGTGGCTTTCGGCGACATGCCGAACGACCTGGAGATGCTCGCCTGGGCCGGCACCGCGTACGCCGTGGCCAACGCCCATCCGCAGGTGCTGGCGGCGGTGCCGCTGCACACCGTGAGCAACGAGCAGGACGGTGTGGCGGCGGTGCTGGAGCAGCTGCTCGACCACCCCCGACGCTGACCCCGGCCCGACCGTCCCCACCGCCGGCCCCGGCCCCGGCCCCGGCCACCGTCACCGTCACCGTCACCGGTCCACCGTCCCCGGCCCGCCGAGCGGTCGTCCGGGCCCCCGAACGACCGCACCGGCCGGCGGAAGGGACCCGCCGGCCGGTGCACGAGCGACTCCCGCGGGAAGCCCCCCGCAGGGGACTTCCGCAGGGCTCCGGGGGACTACCCGAAGCGCCCGTTGACGTAGTCCGAGGTCCGCTGGTCGCGCGGGTTCTGGAACACCTGCTCGGTCGGACCGGCCTCCACGATCCGGCCGGGCGTGTCGTGGGTGGCCAGGAAGAACGCGCAGGACTGCGAAACCCGCTGCGCCTGCTGCATGTTGTGGGTGACGATCACGATGGTGAGCCGCCCGCGCAGCTCCGCGATGGTCTCCTCGACGCGCCGGGTGGAGGTCGGGTCGAGCGCCGAGCACGGCTCGTCCATCAGCAGGATGTCCGGCGAGACGGCCAGCGACCGTGCGATGCAGAGGCGCTGCTGCTGTCCGCCGGAGAGCGAACCGCCGGGGGTGTGCAGCCGGCTGGCGACCTCGTCCCAGAGGCCGGCCCGGCGCAGGCTCGTCTCCACCAGGTGCTCGCGCTCGTCCCTGGCGACCTTGATGCCGGCCAGCTTCAGCCCGCTGGAGACGTTGTCCTGGATGGACATCGCCGGGAACGGGTTCGGCCGCTGGAACACCATGCCGATCCGGCGGCGGACCTCGGTCGGGCGCCGGCCGGGCCGGTAGACGTCGTCGCCGTCCAGCAGCACCTCGCCGGAGAGCGCGGCGCCGCGGATCATCTCGTGCATCCGGTTGAGGATGCGCAGGTAGGTGGACTTGCCGCAGCCGGACGGGCCGATCAGTGCGGTCACCTCACCGGCCGGCATGGCGAGCGAGACCCGCTCCAGCACCTTGTGGGAGCCGAACCAGGCGGAGACGTCACGGGTCTCCAGCCCGGCCAGCACCGGCTCCTCGCCGTGGGTCTCGTAGTGCGCGTCCTGCGGGTACAGCAGCTGCTGCCCCTCGTACCCGGCGTACGCGCCGGGGCCGGGCGGGACGGCGGGAAGGGTGATCGTGGTCTCGGACGGTCCGGCCCCCGTGGCCTGGCCGGGCGGTACGTCGGTCATCGGTGCATCCGTCATCGGTACGGTCCTCCGGGCGCGCGTCAGTAGAGGTTGGGCAGCAGGGCGGCGGCGTTCTCGTAGACCGCCCAGAGCAGCGCGCCGACCACCGGCGCGAGGCTGAGGTAGGCCGCCGAGCGGTGCCAGTACCGGGCCAGCACGATCGCGGCGACCACCGCGCCGAGCAGGCCGAGCGTCCACAGCTGCAGCGTGGCCAGCGCGCCCTTGTCGGCGGCCAGCGCCTTGTCGTAGGGCACGGTGCGGGGCCGGCCGCCCGGGTTGGCCTGCGGCTCGCCGTCCAGCCGGGCGCCGATCATCACCGTCGAACGCGGGATCCAGTCGGAGTCCCCGGTGACCAGCACCATCCGGTTGCGGGCCGGGTCCGCGATCGGGTGGTCCTCGTCGCCGTACACGTTGACGGTGTAGGTGAACTTGCCCTGCCCGGTGGTGGCTTCGATCTTGTCCCCGACCCGGAGCTTGGTCAGTTCGGCGAACGGCGCCCCGAAGGTCGCGCCGCGGCCGAAGAGCACCGCGACGCCGGTCTGCCCGGGCAGCGCGGTGTCCCGCCGGTGGCCGGGACCGCGCATGAGGTCCCGGCCGGTGGTGCCCTCCACCACGACCACGTGGTGCAGCCCGATCGCCGGGATGTCCAGCAGCGCGACCGGATCGCCGCTCCCGGCCGCGCCGGTCGGGGCGGTGGCCTTGGCCAGCTGGTCCCGGAAGGACTTGTAGGCGGTCGACTGGAAGTGCTTCTCCTGGACGTGCGAGAGGGTGAAGAGGTAGCCGACGAAGCCCAGGGTGAGCGCCGCCAGCAGGCTCACCGCCCAGGCCCCCTGGAGGAACCGGATCCGCCCTGCGGTCCGCCCGGGGCCGGACGGCCCGTCCGGCCCGTCCGGCTTGGGCGCGGTCCCGGGGGTGTCCGGCTCGACGGCCGGGGCCGGCGCGGGCTGCGCCGGGGCCGTCGGCTTCTCCAGCGCCGGGGCCGTCATGACCGGCCGCCGTTGTTCGCGCGACGGCGCAGCAGGCGCCGTCCGAGCAGCGGCGGGACGATCACCACGGCGAGCAGTTCGAGCGCGGTGAGGGTGCTCAGCGTCCAGTCCTCGGGGCGTCCGCCGACCTCCACGACGTTGGCCGCGACCTCGGTGGCGGCACCGCCGCGGCCGCGCGCGACCACCTGACCGGTCTGCGGGTCGACGACGTCCTCGGCCGCGGCCTCGCCGTCGGCCGGAGCGCCGTTCGGGTCGGCGGCCGCGGCGGGATCGCCGGGCGCGACCTCGCCCGTGCCGCCGGTGGCCGCCGCACCGCCGGTGGCCGCGGCGCCGCCGGCTGCCGCACCGCCCGCTGCCGCACCGCCCGCGCCGGTGGAGCCGGGCGTCTGGGTGTTGCCGGTCTTGCCGGTGCCGGCCTTGTTGCCGGTGGTCCCGGTGGAGCCGGTGGCCGCCGCGCCGCCGCCGGTCGCCGCCGCGCCGCCCGAGGCGGCGGTGCCACCCGCTGCCGCGCCGCCGCCGGTGGCCGCGGCCCCGCCGGAGCTGCCGCCCGAGCTGCCGGCGCCGCCCGTCGACGGCTTGCCGTCCACGATCTTGCAGTCCAGCGGCTGGCCCTTGGCGTCACAGGCGCTGGGCTGCGGGGCGCTGTCCAGGATGGTCAGCCGGCCGGCGGCGTTGAAGGTCGGGTTGTTGCAGTTGGAGAGGGTGTTGGGGTCGACCGGGCTGGCGTTGCCGGGGATGTGCTGAGCCTGGAGCAGTCCGCCGCGGACCAGGCCGCGCGGGATGGGCGAGTAGCCGAGGTCGTCGGCCTCGCCCTGGCCCTGGCAGAGCACGTAGGAGAGGAACTTGCTCAGTGCGCCGCCCTTGTCGTTGCTGAAACGCGGGAGCGCCTTGAGGGAGTTGGCCCGCGGCACCACCAGGTAGCTGTAGCTGGAGAGCGGGTAGGAGCGGGCGTCCGAGTTGGTGTAGACCTCGTCCAGGTTCTGCTGGAGGTAGTTCGGGTCGTCCGGCGAGGTGTTGTCGTCGACACCGCGGATCTTCGCGGCGGTGAGCGCGATGGCGACGTTGGGGGCGGTCGGCAGGACGTAGTAGCCGGCCGGGTTGAGGACCTTCACCACCGGCCAGTCGCTGCGCTTGGCGAACGCGTACTCGTCGTAGCCGATGGTGCCGTCGCCCGAGCTGGCCTTGATGTAACCGGCCACCGTGTCCGAGCCGTTCTGGGCCGTCATCCGGCCGGACGGCGGGAAGAACTCGGTGAACTCACCGCAGGAGACCTTGTTGACGGACTTGCAGTACTCCTCCCACTGGGCGGGGAAGGTGTGGCTCATCCACCGGGTGAACTGGGCCGTCGCGCCGGAGCCGTCCGAACGGATCACCGGGGTGATCGGCAGGTTGGGCAGCGTCCGGCCGTAGTCGGCGGTGACCTTCGGGTCGTTCCAGTTGGTGATCTTGCTGGTGAAGATGTCCATGATGGTCTGGGGCGAGAGCCGCAGGTCGCGGACCTGCTTGCCACCGATCTTCAGGTTGTACATCAGCGCCGTGCCACCGGCGGTGATCGGGACGTAGGAGTAGCCGTACACCGGGTTCTCCACGCCGCCGCCGCCGCTGCGCAGGACCTCCTCGCTCGCACCGGTGTCGATCTTGGTGCGGAACGGCACGTCGGAGGCGGTGAAGTCGTTCTGGCCGATGGACCACTCCTGGCGGCCACGGGCCGAGCCGACGGCGCTGAAGTCGATCTGGATGCCCTGGGGCCCGACGTCCTGGCGCCACTGGTCGATCGCCGGGTACGCCCAGCTGGAGCCGCTGGCGGTCAGCGCGACGGCCGCGTGCGCCGGGGTGGCCTGCCCCAGCAGCAGCGAACCGGCCGCGAGCAGGGTGGACATCAGCACGGCCAACGGGCGTGCCAGGGGGCGGCGTTCGGCCTCCCGCGACATGGGAACTCCTCCGGTACTGAGGGTGGTCGATCGGAACATCAGTGCTCCACGGTGGCGACGACGGGACCGCCGAGGTGGGCGGGGGTGGGCTGCTCCGGCCGGGGGGCCCGAGCGGGTTGGGCGGCGCGGGCGAGCTTGCGCTTCTGGCGCCGGCTCATCTCTCCGGGGCCTCGACCGCCGAGCAGACGCGCGGTGACGAAGAGGATCATCACCACCGCCATCAGGGTCAGACCGGCGGCGAAGGCGCGCGCGGTCATCTCGGGGACCGGCAGCTTGACGTAGCTCCAGATGTAGAGCGGCAGCGAGATCTGCTGCCCCTCCAGGGGGTTGGCGTTGAGGCGCGAGGTGAAACCGGCCGTCAGCAGGACCGGCGAGGTCTCGCCCACCGCGCGCGCCATACCCAGCACGACGGCGGTCACCAGACCGCGCCGCGCGGTCGGCAGCACGACGTTCCAGACGGTCCGCCACTGGCTGCCGCCGAGCGCGTACGAGGCCTCCCGCAGGGTGCCCGGCACCAGGCGGATGACGACCTCGGCGGCCCGGGTGACGATCGGCATCATCATCACCATCAGCGCCAGGGAGGCCGCGAAACCGCTCTTCTCGAACCCGAAGGTGAGGATGACGACGCCCAGGATGAAGAGGCCCGCGACGATCGACGGCAGCGCCGTCATCGCCTCCACCAGCGTCCGGACCGGACGGGCCAGCCGGCCGCCGATCTCCGACATGAAGACGGCTGCGGCGATGCCCAGCGGGACGGCGAACAGCGTGGCCAGGCCGAGCTGTTCGAGCGACCCGACGACCGCGTGGAGTGCGCCGCCGGAGGTGATCGGGGAGAGCGAGGCCGTGCTCACCATCGTCTCGGTGAAGAAGTTGCTGTGCTGGGCCGCCTCGAACCCCTTCGAGGCGACGTAGCCGATCTGGTCGGCGATCAGCCCGACGACGAACAGGCCGGAGCTCCAGGCGACCACGGCCACCAGTCGCTCACGGACCAGGAGCGGGCCCCACTGCATCCGGCCGAGGAGGAAGTAGCCGACGAGGAAGAGCACGTACCAGCAGAACAGGAAGCCCAGGGCGCCGCTGAACGGGAGCACCCGCTCGTACAGCACCCAGTCCAGTCCCAGCGCGCCGACCAGCGCGCCGGCGATCGTGAAGAAGTCGTCGCGGGTGGTCCCGCCGAGCTTCAGTTTCCGCTCCGGACGCGGGTCCTTCCGGTCCGGTTCGGCGTGCGGCTCGTCCGGCAGGGGCGTCGCGGGTGCCACGGCGGGCGGCCTGTCGAGGGTGGTCATCGGTGCGTCCCTTCACGGCGGAGCGGAAGCGGTCGGCGGGCCCGGCGGCGGGTGCTCCGGCCCGCCCCGGGGTCCTGGTCGGCCGCGGCGCCCTTTCGGGGCGGCCGCCCCCGGTCGGTCGTGCTTCTCTGGTCGGCCACGGCTCAGTCCACCGTCGCCGAGCCGGAACGGGAGCGCGAGATCACGAAGCTCGCCGCCACGTTGACCAGCAGGGTGATCCCGAACAGGACCAGGCCGGCCAGCATCAGCGCGGAGAGGGCCAGCCTGTCCGACTCGCCGAACCGCAGCGCGATCAGCGCGGAGATCGAGTTGCCGCCGTTCTCCAGCACGTGGGTCATGGTCTTGAAGCTCGGCGAGATGATCAGCGCGACGGCGATGGTCTCGCCCATCGCGCGGCCGAAGCCGAGCATCACGGCCCCGATCACACCCCCGCGCCCGAACGGCAGGACCACCGTGCGCACCATCCCCCAGCGGGTGGAGCCGAGCGCGTACGCGCCCTCGCGTTCGCCCTGCGGGGCCTGCGAGAACACCTCACGGCTGAGCGAGATGATGATCGGAATGATCATCAGGGAGACCACCACGCCCGCGACGAAGGTCGACGAGGTGTAGGAGGTGGCGATGTCCCCGGTGCGCACCTTGAGGAAGGGGATCACGTCACCGAGGTGGTTGGAGGCCCAGCGCGCGAGCCCGATGATCTGCGGCTGGAGGAAGAACAGCCCCCAGAGCCCGTAGACGATGCTGGGGATCGCCGCCATCAGGTCGACCAGTGAGATCAGCGTCGCGCGCAGCCGCACCGGTGCGTACTCGGAGATGAAGACCGCCGTGGTGATGGCGACCGGAACGGCGATCGCCAGCGCGATCACGGCGATCAGGATGCCGTTCGGCAGAACGGCCGCGATGCCGAAGTTACCGGCCTGGGTCTGCCACTTCTGTTCCGTGAAGAAGTCGAAACCGACCACGCGCAGGGCATCGGCGCCGCGCAGGATCAGGAAGAACGCGATCAGCCCCATGATCACGAAGACCGAGAGGCCCGCGGTCCGCAGCATGCCGCGGAACACCCGGTCGCCGGGCGTGGCGGGGGCGGTGATGGTGCGGGGTACGTCGGGGTCGGGCTGGCGTGGAGCCTCGGCGAACGGTGCCGCGGGCTCGGCGGCGGCTGTCATGGTCTGCTCTCCGGCGCACTCGGTGGGAACTGCTCGGTCCAGGGATCACGGTGGTCGGGGGAGGACGCCGGGCGCGATTCCCCGGGGAAGGGCGCCCGGCGACGGGAAGCGGACTCGGCGGGGCCGGGACGGCGGCCCCGCCGAGTCCTCACCGACCGGGCGGCGTCAGGGGCTGCGGCGGATCCGCGCCCAGACCCCGCGGGTGGCGGCGGTCAGCCGCGCACCGGCCGGGGTACCGCCCAGAACGAGCGCCGCCGGGCCGCCGACCAGCAGCACCAGGCCGGCGATCAGGGCGATCGGCAGCAGCAGCCGGGCACTGCCCGAGCGGTCCGCCGACGGCGAACCGGCCGCCACCGGCGCCGCCGCGAGCGGCCCGCCGTTCTGGCTCGGTGCGGCGCTCGGCGCCGGCTTGGCGGCGGCCGGTGCGGTCGCCGCCGGAGCGGGCGCGCCGCCCGCCGTTGCGCCGGAACCGCCGGTGGCCGAGCCGCCGACGCCTCCCGACGTGCCGGAGCTCCCCGACGTGCCGGAGCCGCCGGACGTGCCGGAGGTGCCGGACGTGCCCGACGAACCGGAGGACGAGGCGCTGCCGTCGGTCACCGGCGTACCCGTCGTCCCGGTACTGCCCGTCGTGCCGGTGCCCCCGGTCGTGCCGGTGCCGCCCGTGCCCGAGCTGCCGCCGGTCGAGGCACCACCGGTCGACGTGCCGCCGGTCGTCCCGGCCCCGCCGTCCGTGCCACCGGTCCCGGAGGGGTTCTCCCCGCCGCCCGGTGTGGTCGGCGGCTTCTGGTTGCCCGGCCACTTGCCGTCCTGCGCGGTCACGTGCTGGACCGCGTCCTGGGCCTGCGCCCGCTGCTCCTTGGTCAGCGCGAGGAAGCCCTCGGGCAGCCGGCCCGGCTCGACGCCGTACAGCTGGCCGGTGTCGGTGACGGTCTTGAGGAACGTCCCGATCGCCGCCGCCTTCTCCGCCGGCACACCGCCGGTCGGCACCATCGCGTACTGCACCGTGGTCAGCGGGTACGCCCGCTGGTCACGGGCGTAGGCGCTGTCCGTGGCGCCGTAGGGCAGCAGCTGCGTCCCGGTCGCGGGGTCCACCGGCATGTCCGCGACGGCGGACTGCAGGGTGTCCCGGGACGGCGAGACGAAGGCACCGGCCGCGTTCTTGAGCGAGGCCTCGGGGATCGCGTAGGCCTTCGCCTGGGCGCTGTCCAGGATCGCGAACAGCATCCGCTCGCCGATCACCTGCGGGTAGAACGACGGGTGGTTGCCCTGGGCGTCCGGGTTGGCCTGCTTGGCCGTCACCTGGCCCTGCTGGATGAACCGCAGCACCTGGTTGAGGCTGGTCTGCAGCGGGTTCCACTCGAACTGCTTCCAGTGCTTCACGTGGTCCGGCAGCGGCGTGCCTCCGGGCGTCTCCACCCCGCCGCTGTCGTCCTCCCGGACCAGCTGGTCGGTCGGGTAGCCGCCGAACTCGGGCCGCATGTAGCGCGTGTTGACCCGGGTGCCCCAGGGGTCCTGCTCGCCCTCCAGGAACCGCGCCGCCTCCGGGTCGCTCGCGATCCACGAGGTCAGCTGGTAGGTCAGGTCGGTCGAGGTGCCCAGCACGATCGGCAGGGACTTCTCCGGGCCGCCGCCGCACTCGGGCCAGGCGAGGCCGCTCGTCGGGGGCAGCGGGTTCAGCGAGCGGAACTCCTCGTCGGCGAAGATGCAGTTCGGGTTGTTGCCGACCGTGGGCATCTCGATCCCGGGGGCCCGGTAGCTCTGGGTCAGCAGCTTCGCGACCAGCCGGGCGTTGAGCTTCATGTCCCGGATCTGCCGACCGGTCGGCGAGTCGACCAGGAAGGCCACCGAGATCCCGGTCGTCGCCAGCGGCGCGTAGACGTACGGCCGCGTCGGCGGATCCCGGTCAGGGAGCGCGGTGAGGCCGACGTCGCGGGTCCCCCGCAGGAACGACTGCCGGGCCTGCGGCTCGCCGCCGCCGGAGGAGTACTGGACGGTCAGCGGGGTCTTGCCGAGGCACAGCCCCGTGATCCACTGCTGCATGGCGCGGTTGAGCATCTCAAGGCCGGACACCACGAAGTCGTTGGCCCGGACGCCGCAGTCCTCGGGAGTGGCGTTGAAGGTGAGCGGGATGACGACCCGGTTGGCCCACGCGCACTGCTCGTTGCCGTTCATCCCCGTGAACGGGTTCTCGTACCCGGTCATGATCACGTCGGTGGCCGTGTAGAAGATCGCCCCGTCGTTGTCGATCATGTGGTCGGCGCAGTCCGGCTGGCCGTTCCGCATCCCGTAGAGGTCCAGCGGATCGCCGCCGTAGTTGGCCTCGACCACGATCGAGCAGGGGTGGGCGGCGTCGCAGCCGAGCGAGGGGCTCAACCGCGAGGACCGCACCTCGATCGGCGCCGTACCGGAGCCGTCCGCCCCGGTGACCGCGATCGCCATGTTGCTCGGCAGGTCGGGGGCGGTGGTGCCCTGGGGGGGGTACTTCTGCTCGAAGCCGGCCGCCGGGTCGGCACCGAACATGGTGCTGCCGTAGCAGTCCATGACCTTCGGGTCGGTCCCGCGGCACTGGTAGATCCGGACCGGGTACATCACCTGGTCGGAGTTCTGCTGCACGGCCGTGGCCTGTTCCCCGGTCCTCAGCACGCTCGGCGTGAAGCCGCTCCAGGAGACCTGGATCACCTGGTCGGTGAGGCTCTCCGTCTGCGAGACGGTGACGCTCCCGTTGGAACCGTACGTTCCCGTACCCGGCTCCGCGCCCGGTATCCAGACCTTCGGCCCGGTCACCGTCTTCGCCGAGGCCGCCAGGGCCTGCGGGGCGGTGCCGAGCCCGATCGGCACCGTCACCAGGGCACCCACCACGGCGAGGACGAGTGTGAGCGAGGGTAGTCGCCGGCGCCACCGCCCTCTTTCTCTCGGGTCGGGTACGCGGATTCTCATGGCGGGTACCTCCGGGAATCGCGAGCCGCACACGAGGGCGGCACGAGGGAATGGTCGCGTTGAGGGGTGACGGCTCCGGTTGCCTACTATTCGGCCATCCGGACATGGCCGGATCAGGTCGACCGGATGTACGAGAACACAACGCGACGACTCCGTACCGGAGTTGGGAACTCCGCATACGAGCGGGCCCGCGCCGGAGCGCGGGCCCGTCATGGTGCGGCGATCACTGACGGGCCGCGGTTCAGCTGCCCTGAGTGAACGTCAGGGCGAAGGTGCCGACCGACTGGCCGGCCTTGAAGAAGCTGGTCTTGAGCTTGGAGTCCAGGTACTCCGCGCCGGCGGCGTCCAGCTGGAGGTCGGTGGTGTTGAGCGTCTGGACGGCGCCGTTGCGGCCGATCTGGCTGTCGCCGGCCGGGTCCAGCAGGGCGACGGGCGCGGTGCCGCCGACCGGCACGCCGGAGATCTGCCAGGAGTCGACACTGAAGTGGAGCTGCTTGAAGGTGGCGCTCTTGCCGGTGAAGACGTTGATGAAGAGCAGGCCGCCACCGAGGTCGATGTCGCCGTAGTAGCCGGAGAGGTTCGCCGAACCGCCGGTCACCGGGAAGGTGGTGGAGATGCCCGTGGTGCTGTCGTACGACGGGGCGGCGGTCGGCAGCGGGATGACGACGATGCCGTTGAGCGCCTGGTCCTTCAGGAAGGTGGTGCTGGAGTTGACCACCGCGCTGCCGGTGGACGGCGTGCTCGCCGGGGCCGTGTCGGCGACGGCCGCACCACTCATGCCGGTGACGGCGAGGACGACGGCGGTACCAGTGGCGGCGAGACGGGCGCGGGTACGGGACATGCTGGACTCCTAAGGAGAGGTGAAAGGTTGTGCTGGGTGGAGCAGACGACCAGGAGGTCGCCTCGTCGGCGCCGGCCCCGCACTGCCCGGCGGGGTCGGCGGCCGAAGATCTGGCCCGGGACCGGCGCCGCGGCCCGGCTGCGGGCCCGGCGGCCGGTGCGCCCGGCGCGGCCGGAAGCCGGTCAGGAGAGGGTGCCGCAGAGGCCGGCGGGCAGCGGGAGGAAGCCGTGGGTCTTGATGTCGGTCACCGCGGTCGCGTTCCCGCAGATCCAGCCGGTGGTCCCGAGGAAGTTCCGTAGGGCGGTGCCCTGGGGGGTGTTCGCGACGTAGGCGGCCTGCCGGACCACGTCGTGCACCAGCCCCCCGTAGAGCGACCCGGCGAACGGCGCGTTGATCGCGGTGGTCGTGGTGTCGACCGGCGGGATCCCGTTCACCGCGCGGACGGTCAGCGGGCCCGGCGCGTCGCCCGGGAGGCTGCGGCCGAAGTACACCTGGCCGATGTAGTGGCCGACCGAGTAGGGGAACACCGCGTCCGGGTCGTTGAGCAGCGGGTGGAGGCCCTGGTTCTCGACCGGGGTGGTCGTGACACACCCGCCCGGGATCACCGAGGTGCCTCCGCCGACGGCCCTCAGGAAGCGCAGCCGGGTGCCGGAGTCGGCCGGCGGCAGGAAGGGCTTGATGACGGCGTTCGGCAGCAACGGGTTGATCTGCTGCCAGTTGGTGAAGGTGCACTCGTAGATGCCCTTCAGCTCGGTCGAGGTCAGACCGACCGGCGCGTTGCCGCCCGACGTGGCCGCCCAGGAGACCGCGTCCTTGGCCAGGGCCACGAAGCTGTTGGTCGCGGGGTCGGAGGGCAGCCGGCCCCGGTCCGACCTGACGAAGTCGACCCCGTTGGGGTTCGCCTGGAGCGCGACCAGACCGTTCTGGAGTCCGAGGGGCCGGGAGGCGGCGGGGAGGCCCGTCTTCAGCGTGATGATCGGCGTTCCGACCGCGTCGAAGCTGTACGCCCGCGGCGCGGTCACGTTGCCCAGGGACGCCAGGTAGGCGTTGTAGTCGGCGGTCAGCTGGTTGAGCAGCGGGGCGGTGGTCTGCGAGCCGACGCCGACGATGGAGTTCGGTGCGGGGACGACTCCCCCGGGCGGGTCCGCGGCGGCGGAGCCGCTCCCCAGGCCCGCCAGTGAGGCGGTGACCGCCGTGACGGCGAGCAGCTTGCCCAAGACTGTGCGCATCGTTCCCCTGCTCCCTGTGCGGCGGTCGTCCGGTGGGGCCGGCGGCCACGGGCGCGAGGCCCGTGACCGCCGGGTGGTGCACTCGGTGCGGATCGTGCGGGTGGCGCGGTGGATCAGATGTGGGTGGTGGAGCCGCAGGCGCCGTTCGGGAGGGCCAGGAAGCCGTAGTCCTTGATGATCGTGGAACCGGCACCACCGTTGGTGCAGATCCAGCCGCCGACACCGAAGATGGCGCGCAGCGCGACACCGTGGGCGTCGGTCGCGGTCCACTCGGCCTCGCGGACCACGTTGTAGATCACGCGGCCGTAGGCGGTGGCGGCGAAGGTGGAGTTGATGACCTTCGGGGTGGCGGTGCTGACCGGCACGATGCTGTTGATGTCACGGATGGTCAGCGGGCCCTGGGCGTCGCTGCCCGAGGCGTGGCCGTTGAAGACCTGGCCGATGTAGTGGGCGACGGAGTAGGGAACGACCGCGTTGGCGTCGTTCAGGACCGGGTCGGTGCCCTGGTTCTCCTGGACGAGCGGGTTGGCCGTGACGCAGGCGCCCGGGACGACGGCGGTGGCGCCGCCGATGGCCTTCAGGAAGAAGGACCGGGTGCCGGAGTTGGTCTGCGGCAGGAAGGGCTTGATGGTGGCGTTCGGCAGGGTCGCGCTGATCTGCGTCCAGTTGGTGATGGTGCACTCGTAGATGCCCTTGAGCTGGGCGGTGGTCAGGTTGGACGGCGCGTTGCCGCCCGACTTGGCCGCCCAGGAGACCGCGTCCTTGCCCAGGGTGACGAAGATGTCGGTGGCCGGGTCGCCGAGCTGCGGGCCACGCGAGGAGCGGGCGAAGTCGACCGTGGTGCTGGTGTTGGTGTTCAGCGCGTTGATGCCGGCGCCGGAGCCGTTCGGGCGGGCGATCGAGGTCGCACCGGTCTTGGTGGTGATCGGCGAGGAGCCGGTCGCGTCCCAGCTGTAGAGGCGCGGCAGGGTGCTGCCGGCCGGCAGGGAGGCGTTGTAGCCGACCGAGAGGCCGTTCAGGACGGCCTGGGTGGTGTCCGAGCCGACGCCCACGATGTCCTGGGCGAGCGGCAGGGTCGGCAGCGTCGACGGGTCGGCGACGGCGGTGCCGCTCGCGACGGTGACGACCGAGGTCGCGATGGCGGCGGCGGCGAGCAGCTTGGCAGCGGTCTTGCGCATGTTCCGGTTCCTCCGGTGGGAGAGACGTACATCGCTTGCCCGGGTACTGGTTGTCAGTCCCGGGGCCGGGTGACCGCGTCCGCGGCGGCCTCTCCGGCAGTGCCGATCCTGTCGGTCGGCGCGGTTCCGTCGGAAGGGTGGTCAGTGACCCGGGGGGATTGTCGATATCTCGGTTCGGAGAGGTTTAGCGACTGGTCAGGATGGTCGAGCAGGGTGGTAAATCCGCAGGTGGGAGGCCGGTTACGTTCTTCTCCAGGTGGCGACTCGGGGGTTTGCCGGAAACCTGCGCTTCACCGGAAAAGGGGGGAAGGGGAGAGGTGGGGCGAGCGGGAACGGGCACGGGACCGCGACGAGCAGGAAGAACGGGCCGCACCGGCGAACGGGCCACCGGGAGGAGCACGGGCGCAGCTCCGCAGCGGCACCGGGGCGGGCGCGGCGGGCGCGGCGGGGAGAGGAGGGGCGACCGGAGGCCCGGACTACCAGGGCCAGGTGCCGTCTCGCCCGAGCCGGCGCAACTCCTGGCCCAGGTGCTGGAGCCCGGCGCGGAAGCCCTCCACGCCGGCCTGGCACTGGTCCCGTCTCAGGTAGCCGCGCGCGCTGCGCGCCACCGGGCCGGCCGCGTCGGCGGCGCCCGGACGGGTGGTGCGGACCGGCAGGTAGGCCGTCCAGACCCAGAGCCGCGCGTCGGACTGGCCGACGGTACATCGCAGCACGGTCCGTTCGATGATCAGTTCCCGGAGGGCGTCGGCGAGTTCCGCCTCGCTCCGGTAGGTCCGCACGCCGACGCCGAGTTGCCGCCCGTTGGCGGCGCGCAGCGCCCAGCCGAGGCAGCGGTCCCCGGCCGGGACGGTCAGCAGCTTCGGTCCGCGTCGTTCAGCGGACATCGGGGAACCTCAACAACACTCCACGGTCCGGGAGTTCGAGAGCGGGTTGCTTGGCCAGCAGCACCACGAAGCGACGGAAGGCGTTCTGACAGGTCGCGTACCGCTCGTACGCGCGGCTGGACCGGACCTCCGGGAGGGCGCGCGAGCCGGGGATGACCCAGACCCACCCGATGCCGTCCCGGACGTGCGTGATCCGGGCGGTGAGGCTCTCGGCCCCGGCCCGTAAGCCGTCGAAGCCGCGCTCCGCCTCCCCGGCCGTGTCGTACGCCGCCGCGGTCACGGCCACCACCCGGCCGTTGGGCGCCTTCAACTGCCAGCGGTACCGCCCGTCCGGTGCACGTTCTGCTCGAAACCCCCCTCGACTTGCCCCCGCTGCGGTGTGACCGCGGCCAGACGCGTCCACTGCTCCCCCACAGTCCGGTACCTCTCCGAGACGGGAGTAAAGCTATGTGTGCACACGAGACCGCCGGAAGCCCAGGAAATGCACAACTTGCTCCGTTGGCCGGGAAGTTCTCTCTCGTTAAACTTTCACCGGGTGCACACCAACCGCGCGCCAACCACTCCCGGAGCCGCTCCGCACCGTCCACAAACAGTTCGAACCGGGCCCATCACCTGCACGGGTGTTCAGAGCCGGGCCGTCCAGCGCACCCTGGTGCCCCGCCCGTAGGGCCCGGGCTCGTGCCAGGCGTCGCCGCCGAGTGCCTCGGCGCGCCGGGTCAGGTTGCGCAGGCCGCTGCGCCGGCCGCCCTCGGGGATGCCGACGCCGTCGTCGGTGACGGTCAGCAGCACGCCGGGCCGGCCGCCGCGGTCGAGGGACTCCGGGTCCCCGCCCACCGGGTGCCCGGCGTCGTCCAGGTGCACGGTCGCCTCGACCTCCACCCCGACCCGGGACGCCCGCGCGTGACGGGCCGTATTGGAGAGCATCTCCCTCAGCGCCGCCAGGAGTTGACGACCCGGTTTCTCGCCGACCAGGCTCTCCACCGGCCCCATGAAGGAGACCGAGGGCTTGAAGCCGAGCGCCGCCGCGGCCTGGCTGCACTCGCGCAGCACCCGGGTGCGCAGGGTGTCGGGCGCGTCGCCGTGGTTGTCGTGCTGGAGGGCGTAGATCGTGGTGCGGACCTCCTGGATGGTGGCGTCCAGCTCGTCCACCGCCTGGCCGATCCGGACCCTCACCTCCGGCACCACGGCCCGCCGGGCGGCGCCCTCCAGCATCATCCCGGTGGCGAACAGCCGCTGGATCACCAGGTCGTGCAGGTCGCGGGCGATCCGGTCGCGGTCCTGGAAGACGGCGAGGCGCTGCTGGTCCCGCTGGCCCTCGGCGAGCCGCAGGGCGAGCGCAGCCTGCGAGGCGAAGGTCTCGGCGAGCTGCTTCTCGGCCTCGGTGAACGGCAGTGCGCCGCGCGGGCGCCAGACGCAGAGCCCGCCGAGCACCCGGCCGGCGGCGACCATCGGCACCGCCAGCGACGGGCCGAAGCTGCGGGCCGCCCGGATCACCACGCTCGGGTCGGTGGACATGTCGTCGAGGTGGACGCTCTCCCCCTTGAGCAGCCGGGCCGCGAAACTGTCCGGCGGGAGCAGCTCGCCGCGGACGAACTCGGCGGCCTCGCCGGAGGCGTGGGCGATCCGCATCTGTGCGGCCTCGGCGCCTGCGTCGGCGTCCACGTCCGCGGTCGGCAGCAGGATCATGCCGAGCGCCGCGTCGGCCAGCTCGCGGACCTGCTCGGCGGCGACGGTCAGCGCGACCTCCGCCTCCTCGGTGGAGAGCAGCGCGGTGGTGACGGCGGCGGCGCCGGCGATCCAGCGCTCGCGGCGCCGCCCCTCCTCGTAGAGGCGGGAGTTCTCGATCGCGACGCCGGCGGCGGCGGCGAGCGCGTGCACCACCTGCTCGTCCTCGGGGGTGAAGGCCCCGCCGCCCTTCTTCTCGGTGAGGTAGAGGTTGCCGAACACCTCGTCCCGGATCCGGATCGGCTCGCCGAGGAAGGTCCGCATCGCCGGGTGGTGCGGCGGGAAGCCGTACGAGCGCGGGTCGGCGCCGAGGTCGCTCAGCCGCAGGGGCTCGGGGCGGTCGATCAGGACGCCGAGGATGCCCCGTCCGACCGGCAGCTCGCCGATCTCGGCGGCGTTGCCGTCGTCGATCCCCACGTGGATGAAGTCGGACAGTCCGTGCCCGCCCGGGGCGATCACGCCGAGGGCCGCGTACCGGGCGTCGACGAGTTCGGCGGCGCCGGTGGCGATCCGGTGCAGGGTGGCGTGCAGGTCGAGCCCGGCTCCGACCGAGACCACCGCCTCCAGCAGCCGCTGCATCCGGTCGGTGACGGCGGCGGCGGACTGCAGCCGCTCGGCGACCTCGGTGACCAGGGTGTCCAGGCCGAGCGAGGCGATCTCGGGCACCCGGTGCGGGGCCGGGTCGGTGCCGGGTTCGGGCGCCGGCTCCGGCCCGGCGACCGCGGCAGGCACGACGGGCACGGCACGGCCGGTCGGGCCCGGTGTCACAACGGGGTCGGCGGGAACGACGGGGTCGGCGGGAACGGCGGGGTCGGGCGGCAGGGATGGCGAGGGGTCCATGGTGACGAGCGTAGTTTGTACGGTTTTCCGCCGAAGTAGCGACGCGACCGTCGCCGGTCAGGCCGCCACCGGCACCAGCAGGCCGTCCGCCTCCCGCTCGCGCTCCCGCATCGCCCGCAGCCGCCCGCCCGGCTCGGCCACCAGCTCCGACCACCGGCCCCGCTCGACCACCCGGCCGGCGTCCAGCACCAGCACCTCGTCCACCGTGGAGTCGTCCAGCCCGGCCAGCCGGTGGGTGATCAGGACGGTCGTCCGCCCGGCGGTGGCGGCCAGCAGGTCCGCGGTGAGCGCGTCGGCGGTGGGCAGGTCCAGGTGCTCGGCGGGCTCGTCGAGGACCAGCACCGGGAAGTCCGCGAGCAGCGCCCGGGCCAGCGCCAGCCGCTGCCGCTGACCGCCGGAGAGACGGGCGCCGTGCTCGCCGACCATGGTGTCCAGCCCGTCCGGCAGGGTCAGCGTCCAGTCCAGCAGCCGGGCCGCGGCGAGCGCGGCCCGCAGCTCCGCCTCGCCCGCCGAGGGCCGGGCGAGGCGCAGGTTCTCCCGGAGCGAGCTGTCGAAGACGTGCGCGTCCTGGGCGCAGAGGCCGATCACCCGGCGGACGTCGTCCCCCGCGAGCTCCCGGCTGTCCACAGCCTGTGGACAGCCGGCGGCGAGGACCACGCTGCCGGCGCTCTGGTCCAGGAAGCGGAGCAGCGCCTGGGCGAGCGTCGTCTTGCCGGAGCCGGACGCCCCGACCACGGCGATCCGCCGGCCGGGGGTGAGGTCGAGGTCGAGACCGGCCAGCGCGTCGACCCGCTGCCCCGGGTACCGGGCGGTCAGCCCGCGCACCGCGATCGGGAGCGGCCGCTCCGGCAGCGTCGCCGGGGCGGCCGGCTCGGCGACGGCGGGCGGCGCGTCCAGCACCTCGGCCAGCCGCGCCGAGGCCGCCCGGCTTCGCCGGCGGGCCTGGACGGCGAGCGGCATCCCGGTGACCGCCTCGAAGGCCGCCAGCGGGGTGAGCACGACCACCGCGAGGCAGACCGGCGCCAGTGTGCCCGCCTGGACCCCGCGCAGGCCGACGGCCGCCGCGGCGGCCACCGTGACGCCGGTGAGCAGGGAGATCAGGCCGGTGCCGAGCGCGGCCGTGGTCGCCGAGCGGGCGGCGAGACCGGTCAGCGTGGCGTCGGCGGCCCGGACGGCGGCGAGCCGACCGGGCAGGGCCCCGGCCACGGTGAGCTCGGCCGTCCCGCTGAGGGCGTCGACCACGGTGGTGGCGAGCCGGCCCCGGGCGGGCGCCTGGCGACGCTCGGCGCCGGCCGACCAGCGGGCGGCCAGTGCCGGGACGACGGCGCCGGCCAGCAGCAGGCCGAGTCCGAGGACCAGCCCGGCGGCGGGCAGGAAGGCGCCCATCGCCGCCGCCGCGGCCAGCGACACCACGGCGGCCACGGCGGCCGGGAGCCGCCAGCGCAGGTAGTGGTCCTGGACGGCGTCGACGTCGGCGACCAGCCGGGAGAGCAGGTCGCCGCGCCGGAAGGCGGGCAGCCCGGCCGGGGCGAGCACGGTGAGCCTGCGGTAGACGGCGGCGCGCAGGGTGCCGAGGGTGCGCAGCACGGCGTCGTGCGAGACCAGCCGCTCGGCGTAGCGGAAGACGCTGCGGCCGATGCCGAAGGCGCGCACGGAGGTGACGGCCATCATCAGGTAGAGGACGGGCGGCATCTCGGAGGCGTAGGAGATGAGGTAGCCGGAGGTGGCCATCAGGGCGACGGCGCACCCGAGGGCGAGCGCGCCGAGCAGGACGGAGAGCGCCAGCCGGGGTCGGACCACGTCCGGCCCCGGTGCGTCGTCCTCCGCCGGGCCGCCCGGGGTCGGCCGTCCGCTGTGCGCGAGCACGTCCGCCGGAGCGGCGACCGGGGCCCCGGGAGCGACCGCCGGACCGGCCAGGTGGGCCCGCCGGTCGGCCGCCGCGAGCAGCGCGGGCCGGTGCGCCACCAGCAGCACGGTGCGCGCCGGGTCGGCGGACAGCTCCCGTACGGCGTCGACGACCGCCGCCTCGGAGGCGCCGTCCAGGTTGGCGGTCGGCTCGTCGAGCAGGACGAGCGGCCGGTCACCGGCGAGCAGGACCCGGGCGAGCGCGAGCCGCTGCCGCTGCCCGGCGGAGAGTCCGGCGCCGTCCTCGCCGAGCACGGTGGCGAGCCCCTGCGGCAGCCGCTCCACGAAGTCGAGGGCGTGCGCGGCCCGCAGCGCCTCCCGCAGCTCCGCGTCGGGGGCGTCCGGCCGGTAGAGCGCCACGTTCTCGGCGACGGTGCCGGCGAAGAGGTGCGGGTGCTGCGGCACCCAGGCGATCTGCCGCCGCCAGCTCTCCGGGGCGAGCTCGGCGAGGTCGTACGTCCGCCCGTCGGCGGCGGTGATCCGGACGGTGCCGGCGTCCGGGGCGGTGAGGCCGAGCAGGACGCCGAGCAGGGTGGACTTGCCGGCCCCGCTCGGTCCGGTGAGGGCGACGGTCTCGCCCGGGCGCAGGGTGAGCGAGGCGTCGTCGAGGGCGGGCGCGGTGCGGCCGGGGAAGGCGACGGTGAGCCCCTCCAGCCGGACGGTCGCCCCGGCCAGGGCGGGCGCCGGGGTGACGCCGACGGCCGGCCGGTCGGTCTCCAGCACCCGGAAGATCTCGTCGGCGGCGGTCAGCCCCTCGACGCTGGAGTGGTAGAGCGCGCCGACCTGCCGGATCGGGGCGTAGACCTCGGGGGCGAGGATCAGGATCAGCAGCCCGGTCTCCAGGTCGAGCGTGCCGTCGACCAGCCGGAAGCCGATCGAGACGGCGACCAGCGCGACCGACAGGGTGGAGAGCAGCTCCAGCGCGAAGGAGGAGATGAAGGCGATCCGCAGGGTGCGCAGGGTGGCCCGGCGGTAGTCGGCGGTGATCCGGGCGATGGTGGCGGCCTGGGCGCGGGCCCGGTTGAACACCTTGAGCGTGGGCAGCCCCGCGACCACGTCCAGGAAGTGGTGCGAGAGCCGTGACAGGACGGACCACTGCCGGTCCATCCGCGACTGGGTGGCCAGACCGATCAGCACCATGAAGAGCGGGATCAGCGGCAGCGTGCCCGCGATGATCGCGGCGGAGGCGAAGTCGGCGCCGACGATCCGCAGCAGCACGATCACCGGGACGACGACGGCGAGCGCCAGTTGCGGCAGGTAGCGGGCGAAGTAGTCGTCGAGCGCGTCCACGCCCCGGGTGGCGAGGGCGGTGAGCTCGCCGGTGCGCCGGCCCGCCAGGTAGGCCGGGCCGAGCGCGGTGGCGTGGTCGAGCAGCCGGCGCCGCAGGGTGGACTTCACCCGGGCGACGGACCGGTGGGCGGTCAGTTCGGTGAGCCAGCCGACCAGCCCGCGGCCCACCGCGGTGAGCACCAGCAGCGCCAGCGGCGTGCCGAGCTCGTCCAGCCCGGCCCCCTGCTGGAAGCCGCGGACCACGATCTCGGCGATCAGGCTCGCCTGGACGACCACCAGGGCGGCGCCGGCCGCACCGAGCAGGACCGATCCGGCGAGGAAGGCCCGGGTGGTGCGGGCGTACCCGAGGAGTCGGGGGTCGACGGGCTTCACGGCGTCAGACCTGGTCGAGCGCGGCGGCCGGGTCGTGCCCGGGGATGTGCTGGACGCCGATCCGCTTGCGGAACACCCAGTACGTCCAGCCCTGGTAGAGCAGCACGAGCGGGGTGAAGACGGCGGCCACCACGGTCATCAGCTTGAGCGTGTAGGCCGAGGAGGCGGCGTTGGTCACGGTCAGGCTCCAGCTCTCGTTCAGGGTGGACGGCATGACGTCCGGGAAGAGCGAGAGGAAGAGCATCGCGACCGCGGCCACGACGGTCGCCCCGGAGAGGACGAAGGCCCAGCCCTCGCGGCCCAGCTGGTTGGCGACCAGCGCACCGACCAGGGCGAGCACGGCGACCACCAGGGCGGCGAGGCTCCAGCCGTTGCCGCTGTCGGCCTGGGTCCAGATCAGGAAGACCGCGGCGAGCGCCGCCGCCGTCAGGCCGATCCCGAGCGCCATGGCCCGCGCCCGGTCGCGGATCTCGCCGACCGTCTTCAGCGCGGCGAACACCGCGCCGTGGAAGGTGAACAGGCTGAGCGTGACCAGCCCGCCGAGCAGCGCGTACGGGTTGAGGAGGTCCCAGAAGGTGCCGACGTAGTTCTTCTGCGCGTCGATGTCGACGCCGTGGACGATGTTGGCGAAGGCGACGCCCCACAGGAAGGCGGGGATCAGCGAGGTCCAGAAGATCGCCTCCTCCCAGTTCCGCTGCCAGCGCGGCTCCGGCCGCTTGGCCCGGTACTCGAAGGCCACGCCGCGGACGATCAGGCAGACCAGGATCAGCAGCAGCGGGATGTAGAAGCCGCTGAACAGCGTCGCGTACCAGTCCGGGAAGGCCGCGAAGGTCGCGCCGCCGGCGGTCAGCAGCCAGACCTCGTTGCCGTCCCAGACCGGGCCGATGGTGTTGATCAGCACCCGCCGCTCGGCGGTGTTGCGGGCGAGCGGCTTGGTGAGGATGCCGATGCCGAAGTCGAAGCCCTCCAGGAAGAAGTAGCCGACCCAGAGGACGGCGATCAGGACGAACCAGACGTCGTGGAGTTCCATGGTCAATCGGTCCTATCGATCCTCAGTAGTCCTCAGTGGTCCTCGGTGGTCCGCGGTGGCTCGCGGTCGGCCCGCGGTCGGCCCGCGGTGCTGCCCGGGGCCGGCCGGTGCAGCTGCCGGGGCGTCAGTAGGCGAAGGCGAGCGGCTTGTCGGCGTCGTCGTCCGAGGACGGCCCCCGCAGCGACGGGTCCTCGGTGGGCGGCTGCTCGGAGGTCACCGGGCCGGCCTTCGCGTACTTGACGAGCAGCCGCACCTCGACGACGGCGAGGATCGCGTAGAGCGTGGTGAAGGTGGCCAGCGCGCCGATCTGGGTGCCGATGCCGACGTTCGGCGAGACCGCGCTGGCGGTCGTCATCAGCCCGAAGACCGCCCAGGGCTGACGGCCCATCTCGGTGAAGATCCAGCCGAAGCTGTTGGCGATCAGCGGGAATCCCATGGTGAGGATGCCGATCCGCCAGCTCCACTTGGTGAGGGACGGACCGAGCTCGCGCTTCGGGGTGAGCATCAGCCGCGGCACCTCGGTGTCCCCGGTGCGGAACTCCGGGGCCAGGAGCCACTTCCGCCGGGTGGTCCAGAGCCCGATCACCCCCGCCACGAAGGAGGTCATCCCGAAGCCGATCATGAGGCGGAAGCCCCAGTAGGTGACGAAGATGCTCGGGATGTAGTCCTTCGGGTCGCCGCCGTACTTGGCCGCCTCGGCGTTGGCGGTGTCGTTGATGCCGGGGACGGAGGAGCTGAAGTCGCTGTTGGCGAGGAAGGACAGTATCCCGGGGATCTCCAGCTCCACCGAGTTGTGGCCCTTGCCGACGTCGCCGACCGCGAAGATCGAGAACGGCGCGGGGGCCTGGGCGTCCCAGAGCGCCTCGGCGGCGGCCATCTTCATCGGCTGCTGGCGGAACATCACCTTGGCGAGCGAGTCGCCGCTGAGTGCGGTGCCCAGACCGAAGACCACCGCGAGGACGAGGCCGAGCCGCAGCGAGGTCCGCATCACCGCGACCTTCTTGACGTCCGCGGTCTCCGGCTTGCGCTTGGCCTTCCAGAGGTGGAACGAGGCGATGCCGACCATGAACGCCGCGCCGGTGAGGAAGGCAGCGGTCAGGGTGTGCAGCACGACGGTGACGGTGGTGTCCTGGAAGAGCACCCGGACGATGTCGGTGAGCTGGGCCTTCCCGGTGACCGGGTCGACCGTGTAGCCCACCGGGTGCTGCATCCAGGAGTTGGCCGCCAGGATGAAGTAGGCGGAGAGCACGGTGCCGAGCGACACCATCCACATGCAGGCGCAGTGCAGCTTCCTCGGCAGCTTGTCCCAGCCGAAGATCCAGAGCCCGATGAAGGTCGACTCGAAGAAGAAGGCGATCAGCGCCTCCATCGCGAGCGGGGCGCCGAACACGTCACCCACGAAGCGGGAGTAGTCGGACCAGTTCATGCCGAACTGGAACTCCTGGACGATGCCGGTGACCACGCCCATCGCGATGTTGATCAGGAAGAGCTTGCCCCAGAACTTGGTGGCGTGGAAGTACTTCTCCTTGTCCGTCCGCACCCAGGCGGTCTCCAGCCCCGCCACGATGGCGGCGAGGCTGATGGTGAGCGGGACGAAGAGGAAGTGGTAGACGGTGGTGATGCCGAATTGCCATCGCGCAATGGTTTCGTGAGCGATTGCCAGTTCCACGTCGCCCTCTCTCCAACCGACCTGTCGAGGTCACATTTCGGACAAACTTCATCTATAGCTGTAGACCGCTGCCCAACCGCGCATGCTTGTCCGCTTGTGAACGTGAACACGTTCACAAGCATCAGTATCCATCATCCTTACGAGTGATTGGTGGGCGGGGTGCGTGAGGCCCGCCACTGACCGGCGGCGATGCCGTGCGCACAGTCTGCGAAGCCGACCGCCCGGCCACAACGAGCGGCCGGGCGGGTGGAGGTGGCTTCCTGGACGATCCGGCACATTGACAACGTCCGGACCGTACGGAACGACGCAATCCCGGGGAGGCGCCGCTCCGCGCGGGGGCGTGCCGCCGGGCCTGCGCGGCGGGACCGGCTAGGCCCGGCCGAGCAGCTGGGTGCCGGGGGCGGAGGGGGCCCGGGCGGTGAAGTAGTCGACGAACGCACGGAGGAACTCGTCCGCCGTGATGACACCGTCGCCGTCGGTGTCCAACTGGCGGAACCCGTGCGACAGTTCGGCCGGGTGAACGCGCCGGCTGCCGAACAGCACGCGGTACTCGGCGAAGTCCAGCCGCCCGTCCTGGTCGGTGTCGGCGGCGGCCAGCACGGCCCGCAGCGCGGGGAGCAGCCCGCCCTCCAGGTAGGCCGGGTCCCGGTCGCACCCGGCCAGGGTCGCGGCGACGAACTCGGCCCGGCTGATCCGGCCGTCGCCGTCGGCGTCCATGGTCGCGCGCAGCTGCTCCCACCAGACCTCGAAGGCGGTGTACACGCGCGCCTCGCCGTCCTCGGAGAGTTCCAGCTGCCAGCAGACGTTGTGCGCCATGGCCTGCAGGTCGCGCACGGTGAGGTGGCCGTCGCCGGTCTGGTCGAGGACCTCGCGGAAGAAGCGGTCCAACCGGGGCGGCCGGGTGTCCCGGCCGGACGGCCGCCGGGGCGCGGCGGGCGGCCGTCCGGCGGCGGAGCGGTAGCGGTAGCGGTCGGGCAGCCCGGTCATCAGGACGCGCCCGCCGCGGTGCAGCAGCCGGGAGAGGAGGGCCGCGCGGCGCGTGCGGACCAGCCCGAACCGCTCCCGGTAGACCGGCGGGAGGTCGGCGACGGTCAGCTCGGTGACCAGCCGCCCGACCACCGCCCGCAGCAGCCGCCAGCCGACCGGCCCGAGGAACCGCAGCCGGCGCGGGCAGGGGGCCTCGTGCAGCATCTCGTACAGCAGGTGCCGCGCCGCGTCCGTGAACTCCAGCTCCTCGGCCGCCGTCCGGACCAGGTAGGCCGGAAGGTCGGCGGCGGTCGGCGGCAACGCGCCGTCGGGCAGCCCGAAAACGCCCACGACATCCCTGAACTCCCGGTACAGCTCTTCGAGTTCATCTCCGCTGTACGGGTCTCCGCCCAACTCCCGCATGGTGACGACGGATTCGAAGAGGGTGAGGAGCACCCAGGCCCGGGTGCCGGGGTCGTGGGCGTCGTACGGGCGACCGTCCCCGCCCGTCCCGCGGATCCGCCGGTGCGCCCGGTCGAGGCGCTGCACCTCCCGCCACAGCTGCTCCTCGTCCGCCTGGAACAGGCGGCGCCCGCTGCCGAGGGTGTGTTCGATCCGGCGCCACGGGTGGCCCCGGTAGGTGGAGTGCTCGGCCATCCCGGCCCCGACGACCGGGTGGGAGGCCTGCAGCACCAGCAGCCGCCAGGCGACGAGCCCGATCCGCCACTCGCCGAGGTCGCGCCGGAACGAGACCGCTGGACCGGCCGCCGGGCTGGTGGGGGGTTTCGACGCCATCAGGACTCTCCAAGGGGCTGCTGGGCCTTCCCGTGCCGGGGGCGGCATTCCCGGCGGTCCGTCGGGGAAACGCGCACAGGATTAGTCGGATCGTCCTACCGGCTGGCGCTCTGCCGGCCCCCGGGAGACCTCGCCCCGGGCCCCGCTCACGTCCTCGCGACGGGCTCCGCGGCGAGCGCCCCCAGCTCCGCGAGGTCCGCGGCGTCCAGGTGCAGCCCCGCGGCGGCGATGTTCTCCACCAGGTGGGCCGGCGAGGAGGTGCCCGGGATCGCGAGGATCACCGGTGAGAGGGCGAGCAGCCAGGCCACCATCACCTGGGCCCGGGTGGCGCCGTGGCGCTCCGCGACCCGGCGCAGGGCCGGGTGGTCGGGCACCCCGGTGCCACCGAGCGGGTAGAAGGGGACGAACGCGATGCCCTTCGCCTCGCAGTCGGCCAACAGCCGGTCGCCCGCCTCGGTGTGCTCCAGCACGCTGAACTTGTTCTGCACGGCGACCACCGGCGCGAGCGCCTCCGCCTCGGCGAGCTGGGCGGCGTCGACGTTGCTGACGCCGAGGTGCCGGATCAGGCCCTCCGCCCGCAGCTCGGCCAGGGCCGCGAAGGGCTCCGCGATCGAGGACTGACTGGGCATCCGGCGCAGGTAGACGAGGTCCAGCCGGTCCACGCCGAGCTCCCGCAGGTTGCGGTGGACGGCCGCGCGCAGGCCCTCCCGGTCGGCCGGGAGGAGCCAGTTCCCCTCCGGGTCGCGGCCCGGTCCGACCTTGGTGGCGATCACCAGGTCGTCCCGGTACGGGTGCAGGGCCTGCCGGATCAGACCGTTGGCGGAGACGTCCCGGTGGAAGTAGAACCAGGCGGTGTCGATGTGGTCGATGCCGAGCTCGACCGCCCGGCGCAGCACCTCGCGGCTCTGCCCGGGGTCGCAGGCGGGGCCGTCCCAGTCGTGGGAGGGCAGCTTCATCGCGCCGAATCCCATCCGGGACACCGGCAGGTCGCCGCCGAGGTGGAAGGTGCCGGCCGCGGAGACATCGGGTGTGGTCGTCATGGCACCAAGCCTCGGGCGGGCTCGCGGGGCCGCCCTCCGATCTGGCAGGTTGCTGCCATGAGCACCGATCGGATCATCACCCTGCACGGCGAGAGCGAACTCGTCCGACGGGCCGGCCACCTCTTCGTCGCCTCGCACGAGGAGTTCCTGGTCGCCGCCGCCGATCTGATGACCTGGTCGGCCGGCGTCAACGCGGCCTTCCGCGAGGGCAAGCGGCCGCACGTCGTCCCCGGCCTCACCATGCGCAAGCTCTACACCCGGCGTGCCCTCGCCGATCCCGAGTCGCACCGGCGGCTGCTGCGGATCGCCGCCTCCGGCATCGAGGTCCGGATCTCCGACGGCCCGCTCACCCGCGAGGCGATCATCATCGACCGGCGCACCGCGATCCTGGCCGGAGCCCCCGTCCGCGGCGTCCGCACGTACACCGTGGTGAACACCCCGGAGGTCGTCGACGGCGTGCGCTCCCTCTTCCGCGCCACCTGGGAGACGGCCACCGACCTCGCCGACTGCACCGCCGCCCCGCCCCCGCTGACCGAACAGGCCCGCCGCATCCTGCGCGCCCTCGCCGCCGGCCACACCGACGAGACCGGCGCCCGCCTGCTCGGCGTCTCGCTGCGCACTTACCGCCGCCGGGTCGCCGACCTGATGACGTCCCTCGGCGCCACCTCCCGCTTCCAGGCCGGCCTGCTCGCCCAGGGACTCCTCGACGAGCCGCTCACCCCCGACGCGCCCCGGTGACGTCCGGCCCGATCACGAAGCCCTTCGCCGGCCCCTCGGGGATCACCGCGCCCTCCCCGTACGGGGTCCGCACCGAGCAGGCGTAGGCGCCGCGCCCGGGATCGGGGCCGGTGAGGACGGTGACGGCGCCGCCGTCGTCGAAGTCGTCGACGATCACGTACACCGGGATGCCGGCGGTGGCGTAGGCACGAAGCTTGAGGACCCGGTCGCGCTGGCGATTCGTGTGACCGGGCGAAACGGTCTCGACCATCAGAGCGACGCCCGACGCCAGAATCCCCAGACCCTCGGGGTGCACGATCTCCTCCAGGTCGTCGGGCGCGACGTAGACATCGGGGATCGTGACCTTGAGACCGCTGATGACGTTGCCGTCGTTCCCCGGAGCCCACCCGGTACCCCGCAGATGGTCGTGCAACGCGAGCAGGATCCGCCGGTTGACCGTCATGTGCCGGGCCCCGCCCGCGGGTGACATCTGGATGGCTCCCTCAATGATCTCCGCGTGGAAGCCCTCGGGAACATCCATGGCCCTCCACACCTGCCACAACGCCTGGTCCAGGTCCACGACGGTCTCCTCGGCTACGAGCGCGAACATTGAGACACCCCTCATTCCCGTCCAGTGTCATCAGCCCGCACGATCCCGCACAAGCCGCAGCCGTACGGTCGCACGCGACCGGCGGGGTGGCGGCGTGGACGATCGAGGTTCACCCGATCGGGGGGTTTCAGCGCTGGTGGGGAAGTTCCAGGCGGAAGGTGGCGCCGGCGCCCGGGGCGGTGTGGAGGGTGAGGGTGCCGCCGTGGGCGTGGGTGAGGGCCGTCGCGATGGCGAGGCCGAGACCGGCCCCGCCGCGCTTGTCGGGGCGGCTGCGGGAGGCGTCCACCCGGTAGAAGCGGTGGAACACCAGGGCCGCCTGGTCCGCGGTGAGACCGGGCCCGGAGTCGGCGACCTCCAGCAGGCAGAGACCGCCGTCGGTGCCGACGCCGATCCGTACCGGGGTGCCGGGCGGGGTGTGCTTGACGGCGTTGCCGACCAGGTTGGTGACCACCTGGCGGAGCCGGGCCTCGTCGCCGAGCACGGGCGCGGGTCCGGGCGCGCCGGTGCCGGCGGGGCCGGTGAGCGCGACCGGGCGGGACGGGTCGAGGGCGGTGAGGTCGTGCAGGGCGTCCGCGGCGAGGGTGCGCAGGTCCATGGGGGCGAGGTCGAGCGGGCGCTCCTCGTCGAGCCGGGCCAGCACCAGCAGGTCCTCGACCAGCGTGCCCATCCGGACGGCCTCGTTCTCGATCCGCCCCATGGTGCGCTTGACGTCGGCCTCGGTGGGGAGCGCGCCCATCCGGTAGAGCTCGGCGAAGCCGCGGATCCCGGCCAGCGGGGTGCGCAGCTCGTGCGAGGCGTCGGCGACGAACCGCCGCATCCGGGCCTCGGACTCGGCCCGGGCGGCGAACGCGGCCTCGATCTGGGTGAGCATGCCGTTGAGCGCGACGGACAGCCGGCCGACCTCCGTCCGCGGGTCGAACTCGGGCATCCGGTGGGAGAGCTCCCCGGCGGCGATCCGCTCGGCGCCCTCCTCGATCCGGCTCAGCGGACGCAGCCCGGCCCGGACGGCGAAGAAGCCGAGCGCGGCGATCAGGACGAGCACCGCGCCGCCGATGCCGACGAAGGCGGTGTGCAGCCGGGCGACGGTGCCGTCGATGTCCTCGCGGGAGACGGCGACCATCAGGTAGGCGGGGGTGGGCGCGGGGGCGGCGAACATGCTGGGCTGGGCCGGCGGGCGCTGGAGCGGCAGGACCAGTGCCCGCCAGGTGCGCCGGCCGCGCTGGTCGGGCAGGTCGAAGGGGGTGTCGGGGTCGGTGGCGGCCGGTTCGAGGCCGGCCAGCTGCGGTGCCGGGTCGTTCTCGGAGACGGGCTGGCGGACGACCAGCTGCACCTTGCCGTCCGCCGAGAGGTACTGGACCAGGTACTGGCTGGGCAGCGCGGCCAGGTACTGCGGGGCGGCGCGCTTGGCGCCGGGGGAGGGCGACTGCTGCTTGTTCTCCTGCCAGTTCACCCGGGACGGGGCGCGGTGCGCGAGCGGTTCGCCGAACCGCTGCAGCTGCTCGTCGAGCCGCTGGACCAGCTGGACCCGCACCGTGCCGAGGACCACGGCGTCGCTGACCACCAGGCCGGTGGTGACCAGGACGAGCACGAGGACCAGCAGGCGGGCGCGCAGCGACAGCCGGCCGAGCGTCCGGGACGGACGGCGGAGCAGGGCGGGCAGCGAGAGCAGCAGGCGGCGCATACGGGGGCGGGGCGATCAGGCCTGCGGCGGACGGCGCAGCGCGTAGCCGATGCCGCGCACGGTGTGGATCAGCTTGGGGCCGTGGGCCGGGCCCGAGTCGAGCTTGCGGCGCAGGTAGGAGATGTACGACTCGACGATGGAGAGGTCGCCGCCGAAGTCGTAGGCCCACACGTGGTCGAGGATCTGAGCCTTGGAGACCACCCGGCCGACGTTGGCCATCAGGTAGTGCAGCAGCTTGAACTCGGTCGGGGAGAGCGCGACGGGGGCGCCGCCGCGGGTGACCTCGTGGGCGACCGGGTCGAGGGTCAGGTCGGCGACGATCAGCCGGCCGTCCTCGGCCGGTCCGCCGGAGCGGCGCAGGATCGCGCGGATCCGGGCGATCAGCTCCTCCAGGCTGAACGGCTTGGTGACGTAGTCGTCGGCGCCGACGGCCAGGCCCTGGACCTTGTCACCGACCCCGTCCTTGGCCGTGAGGAACAGCACCGGCAGGTGGTCGCCGGGATGGCCGTGGACGGGCCCGGCTATGAGGCCGCGGCTGGTCTGCTCGCGGAGCCGTTCGACGACGGTGAAGCCGTCGAGGTCGGGGAGCATCACGTCGAGGACGACCAGGTCGGGCCGCTCGGCCGCGATCAGTTCGAGCGCCTCGGCGCCGCTGGCGGCGGAGGCGACCCGGAAGCCCGAGAAGCGGAGCGAGGCGGAGAGCAGCTCGCGGATGTTCGGTTCGTCGTCGACGACCAGGAGGAAGGCCTCCCCAGGACCGCCGCCGTTCACCGCCGGGGTTCCTGCTGTGGACACAGTGCCTTGCACGGGGGTTCCGCCTCCCGGTCGGACGATGACATTCGGATCGAGGCTAGCCCGGGGAGGGTATGAGCCATCGATGAATGTTGGATTAACACCTTATCGGGCGGTTTTAGGCGGCCGGGCCCACAGGGTCGGCCTGGATGGTGTGCGCACGGGTCCGGGAGGCCCCCGGGCCGGGAGCGAACGGCCCGGGGGCGGGCGGTCCGGGAGCCGCGCGGCCCGGCCCCCCGGGGAGGTTTCGGCCGGGCCGCGCGGGGTCGTCGTCCGGGGTTGCCGGGCCGGGTTCAGCCCCCGGACGGGTTCCTGGTGCCGGCTCCGGCTCCGGCACCGGGTACGGCACCGGCACCGGCGAAGCCGCCCGCCCCGAAACCGGTGGCGCCCTGGACCAGCTGGGTCGCGGCGTAGCCGCCGTCGGCGGCCGGGGTGCCGACCACGGTGACGCTCTGCCCGGGCTGGAGGTCGGCGACCTTGCCCTCCTTGTTGAGCTGGACCTTGGTGGTGTCGCCCGTGGTCACCTTCACGGTGTTGCCGTTGGCGTCGGTCAGGTAGACGGTGGTGCCGTCCACGGCCTTGACGGTGCCCCGGGTGAAGCCGCCCTGACCGCCCTGACCGGCCCCCGTTCCCTGGCCGCCCTGGCCGCCCTGACCACCCTGACCGCCCTGGCCGTTCCTGCGGTTGCCGTTGGCCCCGAAGCCGCTCGCCGCCGCCCGGGGCTGCTGCCCGCCGGAGGCGGCCGTCCGCCCGGAGCCCTCGGAGCCGTGGTCCCGCTGGTACCAGGCGCCACCGGCGAACGCGGCCGTGGCGATCACCGCCCCGGCGAGGACGAGCGTCACCCAGGGCAGCCGGCGGCGTGGCGGTGCGGCCAGCTCCGCGGAGACGTCCCGGGCGTCCGGCGGGGTGGCGAGCAGGGTGACCTGCTCGGCGGGGGTGCGCGGCTCGATCTCGTGGCTCATGGTCAGCGGTCCTTGGTCACTCGTGGCGGAGGGCGTCGATGGGGCGCAGCGAGGCGGCCCGGTTGGCGGGGTAGCTGCCGAAGAACAGGCCGATGGCGACGGCGATGCCGAACGCTCCGAGCACCGACTCGGGGATCACCACCGGCTCGATGCCGACGATCCTGACGTGCGAGCCGGCGATCCCGACCAGCACCCCGAGCCCGGCGCCGATCACCGACAGCAGGGTCGCCTCGGTGAGGAACTGCCCGAGGATCACCCCGCGCGGGGCGCCGAGCGCCTTGCGGATGCCGATCTCCCTGGTCCGCTCGGTGACGGTGACCAGCATGATGTTGGTGATGCCGATGCCGCCGACCAGCAGCGAGATCGCCGCGACCGCGCCGAGCAGGACCGTGAAGGTCCTGGTGGTGGACTCGCGGGCGGTGAGCAGCGAGGCCTGGCTGCTGATCCGGAAGTCCGCCCTGCTCGGGTCGGCGATCGCGTGGGTGCCGAGCAGGACGCGGGTGATCTCGGCCTGCGCCGCGGTGGTGGACTCCGCCGAACTCGCCTGCACCAGGATCTGGTTGACGGCGCCGAAGCCGGTGAACGCGTTCTGCACCGTCGGCAGCGGGGCGATCAGCACGTCGTCCGGGTCGGTGAAGCCGGAGCCGCCCTTGGCCCGGAGCACGCCGACCACCGTGAGCGGCGTTCCCCCGACGGTGACCGTCTTCCCGACCGGGTCGGCGGCGGCGAAGAGCTGCCGGGCGGTGGTCGACCCGAGCACCGCGACCTTGCGGGAGTTGAGGACGTCGTCCGGGGTGAAGTACTCGCCGTGCGCGATCCTCTGGTTGGCGGTCTCGAAGTACGCGGGGTAGGTGCCGACGATCGACCCGGGGCTGTACGAGATGTCGCCGTACAGGGCGGTGCCGGAGGCCGTCACCACGGGGGCGACGGACTTGACCGCCTGCGCGTCCGCGTCGGTCGCCAGTGCCCTGGCGTCGGCGACCGTGAGCTTCTTGGCCCCGGCGGCGGCCCGCTGCCCGCCGGAGGACGCCCCGGACGTGACGGTCAGCGCGTTGGTGCCGAGCGAGGTGATCGACTCCTTGACCGCGACCGAGGACCCGTTGCCCACGGCGAGCAGCAGGATCACCGCGGCGACGCCGATCAGCACGCCCAGCACGGTGAGGGCGGAGCGCACCTTGTTGGCGGCGAGACCGCCGACGGCGAAGCGGAGCATCTGCCAGACGATCACGCGGACACCTCCGCCCGGCGCAGGGCGGGCGGCGGCCCGTCCGCCGGGGCCTGCCGGACGTCGGCGACGACCGCGCCGTCCACCAGCCGGATCACCCGCTTGGCGTGCCGCGCGACCTCGTCCTCGTGGGTGATCAGGACGATCGTGCGGCCGGTGGCGTTGAGGCCGTCGATGATCGCGAGCACCTCGCCGGTCGAGCGGCTGTCCAGGTTGCCGGTGGGCTCGTCGGCGAGCAGCATCGCGGGTGCGGTGACCAGCGCCCGGGCCACGGCCACGCGCTGCTGCTGACCGCCGGAGAGCTCGTTGGGCCGGTGCCCGGCGCGCTCGGCCAGGCCGACCAGTGAGAGCGCCGCGAGAGCCCGGCGGCGCCGCTCGGCGGCCCGGACGCCCGCGTAGGCGAGCGGGAGCTCGACCTGGGCCAGGGCGGTGGTGCGGGGGACGAGGTTGAAGGACTGGAAGATGAAGCCGATCTTGCGGTTGCGGACCAGCGAGAGCTGCCGCTCGTCCAGGTGACCGACGTCGGTGCCGTCCAGCAGGTAGTGGCCGGAGGTGGGCACGTCGAGGCAGCCGAGGATGTTCATCAGCGTGGACTTGCCGGATCCCGAGCTGCCCATCACCGCGACGAAGTCACCCTGCTCGATGTCGAGGTCGACGCCCTGGGGCGCGCCGGTGGCCGGGTCGTCCGGGCCCCGCAGGGCGTGCACGGTCGCGTCGCCGTGGCCGTAGGACTTGGTGAGCCGGCGGATCCGGATGACCGGCGGAGCCGTGCCCGTCCGGGCCGGGAGGGTCCCGCGCGCCATCAGCGGCCACCGCCCCGGCCGGTGCCCGCGCCGCCCGCAGCGCCGCCGACTCCGGCCACACCCGCACCGGCGCCCCCCGCACCCGCACCCGCACCGGCTCCGGCTCCGTTCCGGCCGCCCTGACCCCCGCCGGCGCCCGGGAAGGAGCCGTTGGGGAACCCGTTCGACCCGCTGGTCGAGGCCAGCTCGACCTGGTCGCCCTCGCTCAGCCCGGAGACCACCTGCACGGTGGTGTCACCCTCGACGCCCACGCCCACGGTGATCCGCTCGGTGGCGCCGTCGGGGTGGACCAGGGTGGCCGTCCGGTCGGCGCCGGTGCCGGACAGGGCCGCCGTGGGCAGCGAGAGCGCGTCGGCCGCCTCGCCGGTGACCACCGAGACGGTCGCGCTGAGACCGGTGCGCAGCTTGCTGGTGTCCCCGGTGATCCCGAGCGTCGCCGCGTACTGGACGGCGGCCGAGCCCCCGCCGCTGCCGCTCACCGGCAGCGGGCTGACCGCCAGCACGGTGGCGCCGAGCTTGGTGTCGGACTGCGCGTTCAGCGTGACGGTGGCCGCCTCGCCCTTCTTCAGCTTCAGCGAGTCCAACTCGGAGAAGTTGGCGGTGACCTGCATCCCGGTCGGGTTGGTCAGCACGATGAAGCCGCTGGGCGCGCTGGTGCCGGAGGAGGCGGACTTGGCGGCGGTGGAGCCGCTGCCGGTCGCACCGACGGTGTCGCCGGCCTTCGCCGAGACGGAGGCGACCGTGCCGTCCACCGAGGCGGTGAGCGTCGTCCCGGCCAGGGCCGCCTGGGCGTTGGCCAGGTTGGTCCGGGCGGTGGCGAGCTGCTGCTCGGCCTGGGCGACGGCCGCCGCGTCGACCTTGGTGGTGCTGATCGTCGTGGTCTGCGGCTCCGGCACGGCGGCCTGCGGCGCCTGGACGGCGGCCTGCGCGGACGGACTGGCCTGCGCGGACGGGTCGGCCTGCGGGGCGGACGCGCTGCTCCCGCCCGCCCCTCGGCCGCCCGCTCCGCCGCCCGCCGAACCGCCGCCCGCCGAACCCGCGGACGAACCGGACCCCGCGGCGGCGGCCTTCACCGGCAACTGCTGGACGGTCGTCGTGGTGACGCCCGCCCGGGCCTTGGTCAGGTTGGCGTCGGCCGTGGTCAGCGCCGACTGCGCGGCGTCCACCTGCTGCTGGGCCGCGGTGGTGTCGACCGTCGCCAACACCTGGCCCTTGGTCACCGTGTCGCCGACCGCGACGCTGACGGCGGTGAGCCGGCCACCGGTGGCGAAGTCCTGGGCCGCGTCGGTCGGCGACGCCAGGGTGCCGGTTCCGGACACCGTGGCCAGGACGGTGCCCCTGGTCACGGTCGCCGTGCGGACCGGGGCCTTGGCGGTCTGCCGGGCGGCGCCGTCGTCCAACGTGGTGTACGCCAGGGCGGCCGCACCGAGCAGGGCCACGCCGAGCGCGGAGTTGACGAGGACGGCACCTCGCCGTCGCGGGAACACCTTCATGGCGGACAGCTTCCCGGGGCGCTCTTGGGTCGTCCTGTACGCCGGCTGGGAGAACGCTGACCGGCCGAACCGGGGCAATCCCGCACGGCCCACCCGGCCCGGGCACCCGGCTTGGCCGCCGTCGCACCGGTCGTTGACCGATCTCCCAGCAGCCTCCCAGCCATCCACAGCCTCTCCCGATCCTCCCGGGGGTCCTCCCGGGGTCCTCCCGGCCGACGCGGCGCGCCGGGAGGGCGGAGCGGGGCCGGAACGGGAGGAGCCGGGTCCGGCAGCTGCTGCCGGACCCGGCTCCCGGGGCCACCGCCGCGGACCGGACGGTCAGAGCTCCTTGCGGAACGCCTCCGCCACCGCGAGGAAGATCGAGTTGCCCTCGACCTCGCCGATCGAGATCCGCACGCCCTCCGGGAACGGCCGGACGATCACGCCGGCCTCGGCGCACGCGGCCGCGAAGTCCTGCGAGCGCTCGCCGAGCGCCAGCCAGACGAAGTTGGCCTGCGAGTCCGGGATCTCCCAGCCCTGGGCGCGCAGCCCGGCGACCACCCGGTTCCGCTCCTCGACCAGCGCCTCCACCCGGACCATCAGGGCGTCCTCGGCGCGCAGCGAGGCGACGGCCGCGTCCTGGGAGAGCTGGGTGACGCCGAACGGCACCGCGGTCTTGCGCAGCGCGTTGGCGACCGGCTCGTGCGCGATGGCGAAGCCGACCCGCAGGCCGGCCAGGCCGTACGCCTTGGAGAAGGTGCGCAGCACGCAGACGTTGGGGCGGTCCCGGTAGAGGTCGATGCCGTTGGGCACCTCGGGGTCGCGGATGAACTCGATGTACGCCTCGTCGATGACGATCAGTATCTCGGCCGGGACCGCGTCCAGGAAGCGCTCCAGCTCGGCGCGGTGGATCACGTTGCCGGTCGGGTTGTTCGGGTTGCAGACGAAGATCAGCCGGGTCCGCTCGGTGACGGCGGCGAGCATCGCGTCGAGGTCGTGGTCACCGCCCTCGGTCAGCGGCACCGGCACCGGGGTCGCGCCGGCGACCTGGGTGATGATCGGGTAGGCCTCGAAGGAGCGCCAGGCGAACATCACCTCGTCGCCGGGGCCGGCGGTCGAGAGGATCAGCGACTGGGCGACGCCGACCGAGCCGGTGCCGGTGGCGATGTGCTCGGCCGGGACGCCGAAGTGCTTCGCCAGCTCGGCGGTCAGCTCGGTGACGGCCATGTCCGGGTACCGGTTGAGCTTGCCGGCGGCGGTGACCGCGGCCTCCAGCACGCCGGGCAGCGGCTCGTACGGGTTCTCGTTGGAGGACAGCTTGTAGGCGTCGGCGCCGGCGGGCTTGCCGGGCTTGTAGGTGGGGATGCCGTCCAGGGTCGGCCTGAGGCGGGGGCCCTGTGCTGCGGTCACGGTCGTTCTCCTTCGTTGTATCCGCTGCGTTCGCCCGCCACGGTCGGGATCGCCGCCGTGCCCGGGAAGTCGGAACGCACCCGGTCCACCCCGGTCGGGTGCCTTGAACGATACCGACAGCGCTCACCCGTAGGAGTGAGATGCCCGGTCGGGTTACCGGCGCAGATCAGCCATTCTGTCGGGTTCCTATGGCACATGTCAGAGGTAAGACGGCTGGTTTCGTGCGGGTATCGAAGGGGCGCGCACCGGCTCACTCGTGGAGAAACGTATCTCCGAGGGCTCCCGATGCGCCGGTCACAGACCCTTGTCAGGAGCCATACGATCGGTCCGCCATGACAGCAGCAGCCAACCAGAGCGGTCGGCGGCCCACCACCTCACGGCGTCTTGAGCGGGCCGGCATCCGGGATGTGGCAGCAGCCGCCGGAGTGTCGATCACCACCGTCTCCGACGCGCTGAACGGGAAGGGCCGCCTGCCCGACGAGACCAGAAGCCGGGTGCGCGAAGTCGCCGAGCGCCTCGGCTACCGCCCCTCGGCGGCCGCCCGAACCCTGCGCACCGGACGGTCCGGCCTGATCGGGCTGACCGTCACCACCTACGGCGAAGAGCCGTTCACCTTCACCGAATTCGCCTACTTCGCCGAGATGGCCCGGGCCGCCACCAGCGCGGCCCTCGGCCGTGGCTACGCGCTGGTGGTGCTGCCCGCGTCCTCCCGGCACGACGTCTGGGGCAACATCGCGCTCGACGGCACCGTGGTGATCGACCCGCCGGACCAGGACCCGCTGGTCAGCGAGCTGTACCGGTCCGGCGTCCCGGTGGTCAGCGACGGCAAGCCCGGCAACTGCCCGGTCACCGCCTGGGTCGACAACGACCACGAGGCCGCCGTGCTCGGCATCCTCGACCACCTCTCCGAGGCCGGCGCCCGCCGGATCGGCCTGCTCACCGGGACCAGCACCGACACCTACACCCGGCTCTCCACCGAGGCCTACCTCGGCTGGTGCGCCAAGGTCGGCCAGGAGCCGGTCTACGAGACCTACCCCGCGCACGACCCGGCCGCCGGCGCCGTCGCCGCCGACCGGCTGCTCGCCCGCCCCGACCGCCCCGACGCCGTCTACGGCCTCTTCGACCCCAACGGCACCGACCTGCTCGCCGCAGCCCGCCGGTACGGCCTGCGGGTGCCGGACGACCTGCTCCTGGTCTGCTGCAGCGAGAGCGACGTCTACGCCACCACCGAGCCGCCGATCACCACGCTCTCGCTCAAGCCGCGCCGGATCGGCACCACCGTGGTGAACCTGCTCATCGACGCCATCGAAGGAGTGGACTCCGGCACCGGCGTCGACATCGCCCGGCTCTTCCCGCCCCGTTTCCGCACCGCCGGCACCGGCCCGCCGCCCGGCACCCTGATGCCCACCGAGCTCATCGTCCGCGCCTCCTCGCAACGACGGAGCCCGCGCACCACGGTCAGCCCGCCCCGCTTGCCGGGCGAGGTGTGACCCCGGGACGGCGCCCCCTCGGGGTCGCGGTCTAGACCATGCCCAGTCGGGACAAAACGGACCTGACGGACCGCCCGGCTGACGCTCCGGAGGATTGGATACCCACCAGGTGACGACGCCGGGAGAGTGGTCTTCCTATGATGGGCGAATGACACCCGAGGACCGCTTCCCCGGGCCTGAACACCCGGACTCAGGCCCCCGCCACCAGCCGGACCTCGACGTGCTGCCATACGGCACCTATTACGAACCAGAGCCCGCCAGCGGCTACTCCGAGGCCCCGTACGAGGCCGAGACGTACAGCGGCTACGGCGGCGCCCGCTACCTCGAACAACACTGGCCGGTCCCCGGGACCGAACACGGCCCCGGGGCCGGGGACAGCCACGGGGCCGGGGACGGCCACGGCGGCCACGGCGGGCACCAGGGCTACGAGCCGCCGGCCCTGTCCGACCACCCCGCGACCGCCCACGGCGGCAACGGCGGCCACCAGGGCCACCCCGAGCAGCGGGAACGGCAGAGCGACGACCCGCCGACCATCGAACTCGGCCCCCCGCTCGCCGAACCCGGCCTGCCCTACCACCCCTACCCGGCCCCCGGCCCCGGCGAGCCGCCCGGCCCGCTCTACGTCGTCGGTGACGTCCACGGCTACCTCGACGAACTCCTCGCCGCCCTGCGCCACCAGGGACTGGTCGACGCCGACGGCCACTGGTCCGCCGGACGCTCCCGGATCTGGTTCCTCGGCGACTTCACCGACCGCGGCCCGGACGGCATCGGCGTCATCGACCTCGTCATGCAGCTCGCCGCCGAGGCCGCCGCCGCCGGCGGCTACTGCCGCGCGCTGATGGGCAATCACGAGCTGCTCTTCCTCGGCGCGGCCAGGTACGGCGACGAGCCCGTCCAGTCCACCGCCGGCACCGCCTCCTTCCTCGCCGCCTGGCGGCTCAACGGCGGCCAGCAGCACGACCTGGAACGGCTGGAGACGCACCACATCAGCTGGCTCTCCCGGCTGCCCGCGATCGCGCTGGAGGACGACCACCTGCTGCTGCACTCCGACACCACCGCGTACCTGGAGTACGGCGAGTCCATCGCCGAGGTCAACGACGCCGTCCACGACCTGCTCGCCGACGAGGGCGTCGACGAGTGGTGGGACTGCTTCCGGCGGTTCACCAAGCGGTTCGCCTTCCGCGGCGACGCCGGCCCGACGGCCGTCCGCGAACTGCTGGCCTCCTACGGCGGCGCGCGCGTCGTGCACGGGCACAGCCCGATCCCGTACCTCACCGGCGCGGTCCACTCGGACGACGGCATGCCGCCGCACATCCCCGGCCCGTACGTCTACGCGGACGACCTCGCCGTCGCCATGGACGGCGGCGTCACCATGGACGGCCGCCTGCTCGTCGCACGGCTGCCCATCTGACGTCCGGCCGGGCACCCGGCAGCAGGGACCGGACCGTTCACGGTCCGGTCCCTGCCGTTTGACGCGGCGTCAACCGAACAGGCGTTCCCGGCGCCCGGGCGGTCGCGCCCGCGCGGCCGGGGCGCGAAATTCCGGAAAGCCACTGTCGATCCGGCCCCACCCGCCCCTACCATCAGGGACACACCACGCCCGGCCGCCCGTGTGGCGGCCCGTCTCCCGTGCCCCGCCCCCACGCCCACGAGGCGGAGCGAACGGGGTTCTGCATGAACGGGGTCCCCATGAACGACGCCCCGCACCTGCTCGCCGAGGACCGCCCGGACTTCGAGCGCCTCCTGGACGAAGCACTGCGCGACGACACCGTCCTCACCGTCCTCCGCGCGCCCGGCGCGCCCACCACCGACCGACTGCGCGACCGCGCACTGCACGACGCCGACACCGCCGCCGCGCCCGCGGCCACCGAGTACGAGCACTACCTGCGGCTGCGCGAGAACCTGCGCAGCACACCGCGCCCCGACGGGCCGGTCGGCCCGTCCGGCGAAGCCACCGCGCCCGGCCTGCTCGCCCAGCTGAGCTCGTCCGACGGCGGTGCCGGACTCCTCCCGGTGCTCACCGTGCTCACCCCGATCCTCGCCTGGGCCGCCGCGCTGGTGCTGCTCCTGCTCGGCTACGGCCTCCGGGCCGCCGACCCGGACCTCGCCCTGGGCCGCTCCCTGCTCACCGCGGGGTGGCTGGCGCTCGCCACCGGGGTGGCCGCGATGGCCGTGGGCATCGTCGGACTGATCCTCACCGCCCTGCGGGACGGCTCCGCCGCACCCGTCCCGGCCGGCGCCGACCCTGACCTCGCCGCCGAACTCGCCGACGCCCGGCGCGACTGGCAGCGCGCGCTGCGCGAACGGGCCCTGCCCTCGTACCTGGCCGCCGCCGCCCGGGCCGGCGGGCCGGACGGCGCCCCCGGAGGCAACGGGCTCACCTCGCGCGCCCTCACCGGCCCCGACGAGGTCTGAGGTCCGCCGGCTCCCGGGGCGGCGTCCGTCCGGGGTCCGGCCCGGCCGGCCCGGTGCGGTGCGGCCCGGTGCGGTGCGGCCCGACCGGAGGAGGGCCCGCGACGGACCTCCCCCGGCGGGGGGAGACGGTCCGCCCGCCGCGACGACGCCTCCGGCCACCCCTCGCTGGAATCGTCGGAACCGGCCGGGCCGACCAGCGCCCGCCGAACCGGAGGGGTACCGATGAGCGCGCACGCCATGCTGGAGAAGCTGCACGGCCGGACGGCGCCCGGAGTACCGCGCTGGGCCGTGCGGACCGCGTACGTCACCAGCCTGACCGCGCTGCCCGCGGGTCTCTGGCGGATCGCCGCCTTCACCTTCGGCGCACCGCTGCTGGAGCCGTCCGCCGGGGCGGACCCGGACTCCGGGACCCTGTGGTGGTACGTGATCGTGCTCAGCGCGGTCAGCGAGGCGCTGGCGTTCCTCGCCCTCGGGCTGGTCAGCGAGTGGGGCGAGCGGTGGCCGCGCCGGATGCCGTTCCTCGGCGGGCGCCCCGTCCCGACCCTCGCCGCGGTGATCCCGGCCGCTCTCGGCGCCGCCGCGCTGATGGCCCTCCCGTACTCCCTGGTGATGGGCGCCTTCGGGCGGGGACTCACCGGCGAGCCCACCGGCCTCGTCACCCACGGCTACCAGACCGTCCTCTTCTGGGCCTCCTACCTCCCGCTCGGCCTCTGGGGACCGCTGCTCGCCGTACTGACCGTGCACTACTACCGGCGCCGCGCCGCCGGCCCCGCCCGGCGGCCGTCCACCGCCCTCGCCGCCTGAACCGCCTGCACCGCCCGGTCCGCCGGGACCGCCCGGGCCGCCGGAGCCACCCGGTCAGTCACCCGCTGCCGCGGCGTCCGCCGCCGCCCGGACGAACTCCCGCACCCGCGCCGTGGTGTTGCCCTCCGACCAGACCGGCCCGCGTTCGATCGGCGGCGCGTCGTGGATCGGCACGTAGGCGAGATCCGGGCGCGGGTAGTACCGTCGGGAGTGCTCGCCGACCGGCAGCACGCCCCGGCCGAGGGCGACCAGGGTGAGCATCTCGGAGAAGGTCCCGCCGGCCGGCCCCTTCGGCACCGGCCGCCCCGACGGCGTACGGTCCGGCGTGCGGTCCCGCTTGAACGCCACCGAGGTCACCGCCGGGTACTGCACCACCGGGTGGTCCGCGAGGACCTCCAGCGACACCGACTCCCGCTCCGCCAGCGGGTGGCCGGCCGCCACGGCCAGCACCCGGCGCTCGGTCATCAGCACCGGCCCGCAGGCCATCCCGTCGAACGGGTAGGACGCGATCAGGACGTCCACGGAGCCGTCCAGCAGGCTGGACCGGGTGTTCGCCAGCTGGGCCTCGCGGACGTCCACCCGGCAGTCCGGGTGCCGCTCGGCGAACAGCGCCACCGCCTTCAGCAGCACCGGCGCCGTCCCCTCCCCGAGGAAGGCGACCCGCAGCTCGCCGGTGACGCCCCGGTTCGCGTCCACCGCCCGCCGGACCGCCTCGTCCATCCCCGCCACCAGCGGCGCCAGGTCGTCCGCGAGCCGCCGCCCCACCGGCGTGATCCGCACCGTCCGGCTGGTCCGCTCGAACAGCGGCCCGCCGAGCCGCCGTTCGAGCTGCCGCACCACCTGGCTGACCCGCCCCGTGGTGAGCAGCAGCCGCTCCGCCGTCCGCCCGAAGTGCAGTTCCTCGGCGAGCGCCAGGAAGATCTCGACCTCCAACCGTTCCAGCACCGGCCCCGTCCCTCCCCGGCGTTTAGCCCGGCTCAACGATCCTTGGCCGATCCCGCCTTGATGGCGACGGCCGCCCGGCGGATCGTAGAGGACACGAACCGCCACCGCCTCTCCCCGACTGGAGCCACCGTGACCGCCCTCCGCGTCAAGGCCTTCGACCACCTCGTGCTCAACGTCCGCGACATCGAGCGCTCGCTGGAGTTCTACGGCGGGCTGCTCGGCCTGGCGCCCGTCCGCGTCGACGAGTGGCGGGCCGGCGAGGCCCCCTTCCCGTCGATCCGGATCACCCCCGAGACCATCATCGACCTGATCAGCCGCCCCCGGGGCGAGTCCAACGTCGACCACATCTGCCTGACCGTCGAACCGCTGGACTGGCAGGAGGTCATCGACGCCGGCACCTTCACCGTCCTCGAAGGCCCCGTCCCCCGCTACGGCGCACGCGGCACCGCCACGTCCGTGTACGTGCAGGACCCGGACGGCAACACCGTCGAACTCCGCTGGTACCCCGAGGACGCCGCCTGACCCCGACCTGACCCCGCCCACCGGCAGGGGCGCCCGGAACGGGCCGAGGGCGCGGCGGCGCGGGGGTCCGGCGCGCTCGACCCAGCCCCGGGGGAGCCGCACACCGGCGCCGCCCGTCCGCGGCGGGGGTCGCGCTCCGCCGCGCGGCCTCCGTCAGCCGGTGCGGCGGGGTCCGCACCGGCAGTCGACACGGAGCCCACCGACCCGGTGCGATCTCCGCATTGACAGCTCCTCTTCGATGGCTGACCGTAAAAGTCGACAACTGACTTCCCGTCAGCCCATCGGCGACGCAAGGGCCCGACCAACCCAGAACACCAGCCGCTGCGCGAGGAGTTCGACGATGACGGTACCGCCCGCCCTCCCCACCTTCACGCCCGGCAGCCGACGCGCCCCGGGGGCTCTGCCGCTCCTCGGACACGCGTGGCAACTCCAGCGCCGCCCGCTCGCGTTCCTGCGATCGCTCCCACGACACGGCGACCTCGTCGAGATCGGACTCGGGCCGCGCAGAGCCTATGCGGTGTGCCACCCGGACCTGGTGCGGCAGGTGCTCACCGACGCGAGGACCTTCGACAAGGGCGGGCCGATCTACGACAAGCTCCGGCAGCTGCTGGGGAACGGCCTGGGCACCAGCGCCCGCGAACCACACCGCAGGCAGCGCCGCATGATCCAGCCGGTCTTCCACGCGGAACGGATCCGGGAGTACGTCCCGGCCATCCGCGACGAGGTCGTCGCCGCCACCGCCGGATGGTCGGACGGCCAGGTCATCGACGTCGCCGAGCACACCTACAAGATCATCACGAGAGTCCTCACGCGCACGATGTTCGCCGCCGAAGCCCGCGCCGAGGCCGCGACCGTGATCGCCGAGGCGCTGCCGGTGTTCCACGAGGGCGTCGGCCGGCGCATGAACTCGCCCTTCGCCTTCCTGGAGAAGGTGCCGACCTCCGGCAACCGTCGCTACGAAGCGGCGAAGGCCCGACTGCACTCGTTGGTGGACCGACTGATCGCCGACCACCGCCGGGACGGCGCCGATCACGACAACCTGCTGTCCGTGCTCATGGCCGCCGGAGACGGCCGGGCGGACGGCGGGGCCTCGGCGATGACCGACGAGGAGATCCACGAGCATGTGATCACCTTCCTGGTGGCCGGGATCCCCACCTCTGCGGCGGTGCTGGCCTGGTCGCTGCACTTCCTGGGCCAGGACCCCGGGTTGGAGGCCCGCCTGCACAGCGAGGTCGACCTGGTCCTGGACGACGGGCCGCCCACCTGGGCGCACCTGGGCCGGCTCGACCTCACCACCCGCACGCTCACCGAGGTCATGCGGTACTACCCGCCCGGCTGGCTGCTGACCCGGGTCGCGATGCACGACACCGTCCTGGCCGGACGGCGCATCCCCGAGGGCACCGTGATCCTCTTCAGCCCGTACCTCCTCCACCACCGCCCGGACCTGCACCCCGCCCCCGGCCTCTTCGACCCGGACCGCTGGCTCCCGGAGCGCCGGCACGCGATGGCCCGGGACACGTTCATCCCGTACGGCATCGGCAGCCGCAAGTGCATCGGCGAGGTCTACGGCATCGTCGAACTCACCCTCGCGCTCTCCGTGATAGCGCGCCGCTGGCGGCTGACACCGGTGCCGGGCACAGGCGCACACCTCACCGACCCGAAGCCTTCCGCCGTCATCCACCCGGCGCCCCTGACGATGCGCCTCGGCGAACGCGGGGCCACCCGCCCCCGGGCCTGAGCGGTCAGGGTCCCCGGTCACAGGGGCAGATCAACCTTCGTCGAGACCGGTGTCCCGGTCCGCGAGGTCAGGCGAGGGCGGCGGCCAGCAGGGTGAAGGCGGCGACGATGACGGCGACGCGGGCGTAGTGGAAGCGGTCCCAGCGGTCGCTCTGCTCCCTCCAGTCCGCGGGCCGGTTCTCGGGGGTCCACGTCTTGCTCCGGTTGTTGATCGGGACGAGCAGCAGGACCGACATGAGCACGCTGATGACCAGCAGTGCGGCGGCGGTCACGACGAGGCCGACGCCGGGGCGGTGCCATCCGGCGACGGCCCACACGGCGCTCAGGGCGAGGGAGGTGAAGTACCAGACCGGCATCAGGGCGCCGAGCATCCGGCCACCGTGGGCGCGGCCGAGCTGGTAGCTGTCCTCGGGCAGTGCGCCGAGGATCCGGTTGACGACGAAGGCGACGGAGAACTCCACCCCCACCATCACTCCGACAACCACGATGGTGACGACCTTGAGTGCGTCGAGCATGATGACCCCTCCTGAGATCTAGCGCCGCTAGGTGATGAGAGCAACGCTAGTACTACTGCCGCTCCCTTGTCTAGCGGTGCTAGAATCAGGTCATGTCGGTTCAGGAACGCAAGGAACGCGAACGGGCGGCCCGCGAGCACCTCATCGTGGCGACGGCCCGCGAAATCGCCGAGCAACAGGGCTGGGACGCGGTCACCACCCGCCGGCTCGCCGAGCGCATCGAGTACAGCCAGCCCGTCCTCTACAGCCACTTCCGCGGCAAGCGCGAGATCATCGGGGCCGTCGCCCTGGAGGGTGCCGCCGAGATGGCCGCGGCGCTGCGGGCCGCGACCTCGGCCGCCGACGGCCCCCGCACCCGGGTCACCGCTCTCGCCCGCACCTACCTCGACTTCGCCGAACGCCACCCGGCGGTCTACGACGCCATGTTCCAGCTCGACGGCGGTCTGGCCTTCGCGGCCGAGGACACCCCGGCGCCGCTCAAGGACGCCTTCGCCGCCCTGCTGGAGAGCCTCGGCGAGGTCGCCGGGGAGGGCGTCCACCCGGGGCTGTTCACCGAGGTGTTCTGGGCGGCCCTGCACGGGCTGGCCACCCTGACCCGGGCGGGACGGCTGCCGCCGGCCGAAGCCGAGCAGAGGGTGGAGCTGCTGGTGGACCGGCTCGCCGTGATCTGACACGCCGTTCGGACGGGCGGGCAGCCGGAGACCTTCCCGGCTGCCGGCCTACGAGTCCCCGCCCCGACACGACCCCGAACCCGAACCCGAACCCGCCCGCGGTCAACGTCCGCCGCGACCCGTCAAACCCCGGCGAAGCGGGTCAGCGGCACGCGAACCACACGGCTGCCGTCCGGGCCGACGCCCCGTTGCACGGCAGTGACGGCCGTCTCTTGGTAAGCAAACGATTCTCCTGAGAAGATCCTCCCGTCGCAGCCGCCGGACCCGCAGGAGAGCGGCGGACCGACCTTCAGCGCACACCCGTATTCGGTTCTTCCCGGGGGGAATCCGCTCATGTCCGCACGCCCGCTCACCCGCCGTTCCCGCCTGCTCGCCACCGCCACGCTGGTGGTCGCCGCCGGCACCTCCGCGCTCGCACCGGCGACCGCATTCGCCGACACCCCGGCGCCCTCCGCCTCCGCCACCGCCGCCGCCTCGGACACCCCCGCCCCGAGCACCGCCCAGCCCCTGACGGCCACCCTGGAGCCGGCCGCGGGACAGGCGCCGCTGACCCGCGGCGGTGTCGGCGCGACCCTGACGATGACCGTCACCAACAACTCCGACCAGGAGCGCCCGTTCCACCCGGCGGTGACCGTCACGCCGGTGGGCGCCGCCCCGACCGGATGGAACTGGATCGACTTCAGCGCCAAGGCGATCTCCGCGCCGGCCACCTACGGCCTGACCAGCTTCAACGGGAGCAACTTCTCCGGCCACGTCGTGCCCGAGAACCGGATGTCCCACGTGCCCTTCACGGTGCCGGCCCGCACGACCTACAGCTGGGCGGTCTCCTTCACCCTGAGGGCCGCCCTCCCGGCGGACGACACCGCCGTGAAGGTCGCGCTGGTGAACGACCTCGGCAACAGCACCGCCGTCGAGCCGGTGACCCTGCCGGTCGCCTCCCCCACCGGCGCCCTCGTCCAGAAGTTCACGAACAACCTGGGCACCGTCTCGTACAAGAAGCCCTTCGAGACCGACCTCGACCTGACCAACAACGGCGCGGCCATCGGCGCCGCGATCAACCCGACGCTCCGCTTCAGTGACGGTTCCCGCCCGATCTCCGCCGTCCTCAAGCTGGAGGTGTCCCAGGGCGGTGCGTGGGTCACCGTCCCGGGCTCGGACAACGTCTGGAAGCTGCCGCCGGTGACCGGCGGCCTCGGCAAGGGCGCGAGCCACCGCTACAAGGTACGGCTGTCGCTCACCGGCTACACCGGACAGTGGTCCGGCGTCTCCGGCTCGCTCAGCCTCGACCCCGACACCGACCAGGGCCCGGTCGACACCATCCTGAAGGCGTCGGTGACGCTGGACGGCAACGGTGCCCCGTCCATCTCGCCCTCGGCCTCGCCCTCCACCGCGACGGCCAAGCCCAGCCCGACCGCGACGACCGCCGCCCCGACGACCTCCACCACCCGGCCCAGCCCGACCGCGACGACCAGGACGCCCGACGCCCAGGTCGTCCCGGCGGCCGCGAACACCCCCTCGGCCCCGGCCGCCGCCAACACCACCGCCCCGGCCGGCACCAACCTCGCCGCCACCGGGGCCGGCAACTCCGGCGCCCTGTTCGGCGCGGGCGCGGCCTTGGTGCTGCTCGGCGCCGGCGCGGTCCTCTACGCGAAGCGCCGCCGCACCGCGTCCCAGGGCTGACCCGGCCCCGGTGCCCCGGCGCCCGCCGCCGGGGCACCGGCCCGCCGGCTCGGACGCAGTGCTGGGAAGCCCCCTCCACCTCCCAGCACCGCTGCCGGTCTGCGCGCGAGCGCGACCCCACTCCCGGCCGATGCCGACGGCGGAGCCCGTCAGTCGGCCAGCGGGAGGTAGACGCGGTTGCCCTGGGCCGCGAACTCGGCGGACTTCTCGGCCATGCCGGCGACCGCGTCGGCGTCGTAGCCGGCGTTGACGGCCGTGGAGCCGTCGCCGTGCTGGTCGCGGATCTGCTGGGAGATCTTCATCGAGCAGAACTTCGGTCCGCACATGGAGCAGAAGTGGGCCGTCTTGGCGGGCTCGGCGGGGAGGGTCTCGTCGTGGAACTCGCGGGCCGTCTCCGGGTCGAGGGCCAGGTTGAACTGGTCCTCCCAGCGGAACTCGAAGCGGGCGTCGGAGAGGGCGTCGTCCCAGTCCTGGGCGCCCGGGTGGCCCTTGGCGAGGTCGGCGGCGTGGGCGGCGATCTTGTAGGTGATGACGCCGGTCTTCACGTCGTCCCGGTTCGGCAGGCCCAGGTGTTCCTTGGGCGTGACGTAGCAGAGCATCGCGGTGCCCCACCAGGCGATCATCGCCGCCCCGATGCCGGAGGTGATGTGGTCGTAGCCGGGCGCGACGTCCGTGGTGAGCGGGCCGAGGGTGTAGAACGGGGCCTCGTCGCAGATCTCCTTCTGGAGATCCATGTTCTCCTTGATCTTGTTCATCGGGACGTGGCCCGGACCCTCGATCATCACCTGGACGTCCCGCGCGCGGGCGATCCGTCCCAGCTCGCCCAGCGTCTCCAGCTCGGCGAACTGCGCCTCGTCGTTGGCGTCGGCGATCGAACCGGGGCGCAGGCCGTCACCGAGCGAGAAGGTGACGTCGTAGCGCGCGAGGATGTCGCAGAGCTCCGCGAAGTTGGTGTAGAGGAAGTTCTCCTGATGGTGCGCCAGGCACCAGGCAGCCATGATCGATCCGCCGCGCGAGACGATGCCGGTCTTGCGGCGGGCCGTCAGCGGAACGTACCGCAGCAGCACGCCCGCGTGGACGGTCATGTAGTCGACGCCCTGCTCGCACTGCTCGATGACGGTGTCGCGGTAGACGTCCCAGCTGAGCTCCTCCGCCCGGCCGTCGACCTTCTCCAGCGCCTGGTAGAGCGGCACGGTCCCGATCGGCACGGGGGAGTTGCGCAGGATCCACTCGCGGGTGGTGTGGATGTTGCGGCCGGTGGAGAGGTCCATGACGGTGTCGGCGCCCCAGCGGGTGGCCCAGGTCATCTTCTCCACCTCCTCCTCGATCGAGGAGGTGACGGCGGAGTTGCCGATGTTCGCGTTGATCTTCACCAGGAAGTTGGTGCCGATGACGGCCGGCTCCACCTCGGGGTGGTTCACGTTGACCGGGATGACGGCGCGCCCGCGGGCGACCTCGTCGCGCACGAACTCGGCCGCCAGGCCCTCGCGCAGGGCGACGAACTCCATCTCGGGCGTCACGACGCCGCGCTTGGCGTAGGCCAGCTGGGTGACGGCCTCACCGCTGCGTCCGCGCAGCGGGCGGCGCGGACGGCCGGGGAAGACCGCGTCGAGGTTGCGCAGGTTTCCGCCGCGCGGCGAGGTGTGCTTGATGCCGTCGTCCTCGGGGCGCGCCTCGCGCCCGTCGTACTCCTCGACGTCGCCGCGCTGACGGATCCAGGAGTCGCGCAGGGCCGGCAGGCCGCGCCGCACGTCGGGTTCGTAGGCCGGATCGGTGTACGGCCCGGAGGTGTCGTACAGCGGGACGGTCTTCCCGTTGGTGAGCACGACCTCGCGGTACGGAACGCGCAGGTCGGGGCGGGACCCGTCGCGGTAGGCCTTGCGCCAGGCCGGGGTCGGGTAGCCGGTACCCGCGCTGGAGACGGCGGAGTTCCGGGCAGACTGCGGCTGTGCGTCGAACGTGGTCATCAGACCTTCTACTCCCTACGCCGGCATTACCCGGTCAGGTTCCTGCGGTCGACGCAGCGGTCGGCACGTCGGACGACGTTCCGGTCAGCGCCCTCTCAGCCCGGTGCTCCGAGCTCCCGTGTCCGCAGGCCGTGTTGCCTGCGCATGACGTCCAACACCGTAGCGAGCGGAACGCCGGAGGTCCAGAGGGGGTCGGAACGGCCGGCCGACGGGTGTCGAATCCGGCAAATCGGACGGTCGCGGCCGAGCGGACCGGCAATCGGGCCCCGGCCGGGCAGACTGGCAGTCGCGGGGTCGACGGCGGGGACGACGAGAGGGAGGCCGGCGTGGTCGGAAGCACGGGGCGGGTCACCGGGACGGTCGGCACGGGGCTGGTCGGCGAGGTGATGGTGCACGTCCCGGAGCGGCAGGGCGCCGAGGCGTTCCTCGCCTACCTCGCCGTACCGGGGGACCGACTGCCGGTCGGCACACCGGTGTTGGTGATCGAGTACCAGCCGCCGCGCACCGTGTACGTAGCGCCCATAGGCCCGTGACGACCTTGCGACAGAGCGTCATGTCACTTCCCTTTCCATCGGTTTGGCTCCGGCGGAGAATCCGAGACGGCGCATCTCCTGCGCCGGAAGGGGGAGTTGAACCATGGTGTACCTCATCCCCGGAGCGGTGGTCGCGACACTGCTCCTCGGAATCACACTCTTCAAACTCATGTGGCGGGTGGCCGAGCCGAACGAGGCTCTGATCATCTCCGGCTCCCGGCACCGGACCGAGGGGGTCGGCGACGGGCTGGGATTCCGGATCGTCACCGGCCGGGGGACCCTCGTCACCCCCGGCCTGCAGGGCGTCCGGCGGCTCTCGCTGGACCTCAACGAGGCCGAACTGAACGTCGAGTGCGTCACCACGCAGGGAATCCCGGTCCGGGTGAAGGGCGTGGTGATCTTCAAGGTCGGCGACGACGACGTCTCGATCGCCAACGCCGCCCGCCGTTTCCTCGACCAGCAGAAGCTGATCAGCCAGCGCGTCCACAACGTCTTCGCCGGACACCTGCGGTCGATCGTCGGCGGGCTCACCGTCGAGGACATGATCCGCGACCGCGAGCGGCTCACCGGGGAGACCAGGGCCGCCTCGGGGCTGGAGATGGAGAAGCTCGGGCTGATCATCGACACCCTGCAGATCCAGGAGATCATCGACCCGACCGGCTACATCAAGAACCTCGCCATCCCGCACGCCGCAGCCGTCCAGCGGGACGCCCGGATCGCGCAGGCGCACGCCGACCGGCTGGCCACCGAGGCCGAGCAGGAGGCGGCCGCCCGCAAGGCCGAGGCGACCCGCAACAGCGAGATCCAGCAGGCCTCCTACCAGGCCGAACGGGACACCGCCAACGCCAGGGCCCGACAGGCCGGCCCGCTCGCCGACGCCGGCGCCCGGCAGCAGGTGGTGGTCCAGGAGACCCGGGTCGCCGAGCTGGAGGCCCAGCGGAAGGAGCAGCAGCTCCAGATCGACGTCCGCAAACCGGCCGACGCCCGGGCGTACGACACCCGGACCACGGCGGACGCCGACCGTGACGCCCGGATCTCCGCCGCCCAGGCCCAGGCCCAGGAGACCGAGCTGAAGGCGGCGGCCGAGGCCGGCCGGGTCCGCATCGCGGCCCAGGCCGAGGCGGAGGCCACCAAGCTGCGCGGCCTGGCCGCCGCCGAGGCGACCAGGGCCACCGGAGAGGCGGAGGCGGCGTCCGCCGAGGCACGCGGTCTGGCGGACGCGCAGGCCGTCCGGGCTCTCGGTCTCGCCAAGGCCGAGGGCCTCAAGGCCCGTGCCGACGCGCTGGCCGAGAACCAGGAGGCTCTGGTCGCACAGGAGTTGGCGGAGAAGTGGCCGGACATCGTGCTGGCCGCCGCCGAGTCGTTCGGCCACGTCGAGCACATGGTGCTGCTCAACGGCGCCGACGGAATGGGCGAGCTGTTCGCCAAGGCGCTCACCATGGGCGGCACCGGGCTCGGCCTGGCCCGCCAGCTGCTGACCACCATCGGGCCGGAGGCCGCACCGGCCGCGGCACCCACCGCGGCACCGGCTGCGGCCGTCCAGCAGATTCCGGTCGACCGCACGCCGGCGGACCGGGTGCCCGCGGACCGGACCACGGAGGAGTGACGTGACTGGGTAGCCGCCCGCGCCCACCTGAGTACGGGTACTCAGGTGGGCGCGGGTGCGTCCGCCGGACGATGGGGACATGCACCCTGCAGCCACCGCGCGGATCGGCATCACCGCCGTCGGAGCCCACCTGCCCGCCCGCCGTCTGACCTCCCAGCAGCTCCAGGACGAGGTCACCGCCGGCGGCCGACTCCGCCTGCCGGAGCGGACGTTCGAGAAGGCCACCGGCATCGTCACCCGGCACTTCGCGGCCGAGGGCGAGTACGCCTCCACGCTGGCCGTGGGCGCCGCCCGGCGCGCCCTCGCCGCCCGCGGACTGGACCCGCTCGACCTCGACCTGCTGCTGTACGCCTCGGCCACCCGGGACGTCTGCGAGCCCGCCACGGCCCACCTCGTCCAGGCCGAACTCGGCTCCCGCGCACACGCGCTGGACGTCAGCAACGCCTGCAACAGCTTCCTCAACGGCATCGACCTGGCCCGCGCGATGATCCTCGCCGGCCGGGCCCGGCGCGCCCTGGTGGTCACCGGCGAGACGCCGAGCCGGGCCATGCGGCGCGACCCGGACGGCCTCGCCGACTTCCGCGACGGGTTCGCCGGCTACACCTTCGGCGACGCCGGCGCCGCCGTCGTGGTCGAGGCGGTGGAACGCGGCGGCATCCTCGACATCGAGACCGAGACCGCCTCCGAACACTGGGAGGTCGGCGGGATCCCGGGCGGCGGCTCGCGGCACCCGCGCGGCGACGAGTACAGCTACTTCCGGGGCGGCGGCAAGGAGTTGCGCGGCGTCTTCGAGAAGATCGGCGGGGACATCCTGACCCGGGTGGCCGCCCGCACCGGCCTCGGCTGGGACGACTACGCCCGGGTGCTGGTGCACCAGGTGACCGTCCCCTACCTGGAGCGGTTCGTCGAGCTCACCGGGGTGCCGGCGGAGAAGCTGGTGGTCACCGTGCCCGAGCTGGGCAACGTCGCCAGCGCTACGCTCGGCATCCAACTCGACCGAATAAGACACGAGTTGAATCCCGGAGACAAGGTGCTCCTGCTCGGCCTGGGCGGCGGCGTCAGCCTGATGACGATGGTCTGGGAGGCGTCGTGAGCACCCCGGCGACCCCCCGGACGGACGGCCACCGGCTCTGGGTCGTCGTCCCCGCCTACCAGGAGGAGGCCCGGATCACCGGCGCCCTGGACGCCCTCGCCGCCCAACGGGACAGGGAGTTCACCCTGCTGGTCGCCGACAACGGCTCGACCGACGGCACGGTGGCCGCCGTCCGCGCCTTCGCCGCCCGGGCGCCCTTCCCCGTCGAGGTGCTGGTCGAGCCGGAGAAGGGCGTCGGCTCGGCGGTCGACACCGCCTTCCGGCACGCCATCGCGCACGGCGCGACGCTGCTCGCCCGCACCGACGCCGACTGCCTGCCCGAGCCCGGCTGGAGCGCCGCCGCCCGGGCCGGGATGTGCGCCGGGGGCGGCCTGGTCTGCGGCCGGGTCACCGCCCGCCGCGACGAGCACGGGCCGACCGGGCGGGCCGTCTTCCTGCTCCTGGTCGCGCTGGGCGCCTTCTTCGGCCGGATCCGGCCCGCGCACCGGCGCCGGCACGGCTACCTCACCCCGTACCGGATGCACGCCGGCAACAACATGGCGATCACCGCCGAGCTGTACCAGGCCGTCGGCGGCATGCCGCGCCGGCCCTCGCCCACCGACCGCACGTTCATCAACCGGGTCCGCCGGCACAGCACGGCGATCGTGCACCGCCGGGACATGGTGGTGCAGAACTCCACCCGGCGGATCCGCGCCTACGGGGTGGTCGGCACGGCGCGCTGGTACCTGGAGCGCGGCGCCGGACCACGCTCCGTCGACGTCCGCTGAGCACGGCGGACCCCGGCAACCGTCCCGGTCCCGGCGCCGTCCCACTCCTCGCCGCCCCACCCTCCGCGCCGACCCGGGTCCCTGCCCCGAGCCCCTGCCCTGACCCTGACCCTGACCCAGCACCCGCCAGACTCCCTCGCCGAGGACACCCGATGCTCGACCGGCTCGCCCACGCGCTGCGCACCGTCCACCCCGACCGCCCGGCCGTCCTGCGGCACACCCGGCTCGGCACCACCCGGGTCCGGATCCGTCGCGGCGAACTCGCCGACCTCGCCGACACCTACGCCACCGCCCTGCACGCCCGTGGCCTCACCGAAGGCACCACCCTCGGCGTCGCCGTCCGCCCCGGCCCCCGGGCCCTCGCCGTCATGCTCGCCGCGCACCGGCTCGGCCTGCGGATCGCCGTCCTGGACCCGGCCGCCGGCCCCGACGTGCTGGCCGCCCGGCTCGCCCTCGCCCAACCCGACCTGGTGCTCGCCGACGCCGCCGCCCAGGCGGTGGCCGGCTGGGCCGAGCCGCTGGCCCGGCGCGCCGGCCTCGCCCTGCCCCCGCTGGACGTGATCGGCCCGGTCGCCACCCTCGGCCGACGACTGCCCGGCTGCGCACCGGGGTTGCGGCTCGGCCGGTTCGGCGCCTCCGTGCCCCGCGTCCCCGGCCGCGACACCCACGAGCGGGACGCCGACGCCGTCATCGTCTTCACCTCCGGCACCACCGCCCGCCCGCGCGCCGTGGTGCACACCCGGAACGGCCTGGCCGCCGGGCTGCGCACGGTCACCGACCTGGTCGACCCGCGGCCCGGAACGACCGTCGTGGGCGGCACCTTCTTCGTCCTGGTCCCCGCCCTCACCGCCGGTGCCGCCGTCGCCCTGCCGGCCCGCACACCGACCGCGCTCGCCCGCCAACTCGCCCGGCTCGCGCCGGCCCACACCTATCTCACCCCGCCGCAGCTGCGTGCGGCCCTGGCCGTCGGAGCCCGGTTCACCGGGCGGGTCTGGACCGGCTCGGCGCCCGCCGACGCCGCCCTGCTCCGCCGGGTCAAGCAGGCCGGCGCCGACCAGGCCTGGGGCGTGTACGCGCTCACCGAGCTGTTCCCGGCGGCGGCCGTCGAGGAGGTCGAGAAGAGCGCCTTCACCGGCCCGGGCGACCTGGTCGGCGCCCCGCTGCCGGGTGTCCGCACCGACCTCGGTCCGGACGGCGAACTGCTGCTCACCGGCCCCGGCGCCCGTCACCGCTACCTGGGCGAGGAACCCGACCCGTGGGTGCGCACCGGCGACCGTGGCGCGCTCGACGGGAACGGCCGGATCGTGCTCGGCGGCCGGCTCAAGGACATGGTCCTGCGCCGCGCCGAGAACATCTATCCCGGCCTCTACGAACCGGCGCTGCACCTGCCGGGTGTCGCCCTCGCGGTGCTGGTCGGAGTCCCGTCCGGGGACGGCGACGAACGGCTGGTCGCCCTCGTCCAGCCCGTGCCCGGTACCGATCCCGACCGGCTTCGGGCCGCGCTGAACGCCCCGCTGGACCGGATGGGCACGGCCCGCCCGGACGCCGTCCTGTTCGGCGAGGTACCTCTGACCGGCCGTTCCCGCAAACCCGACCGGGCAGCCGCATCCGTCTACTGCGCAGGGGAGTTGTCCACGTGAACACCGTCGTCCCGGACGCGCCCGCCGGCCGCCGGACCGCACCCGCACCCTCGCCGGCCCCGACCGGCGCAGCAACGCCCGGCCGCACCGACCCCGAACGCACCGACCCCGACCGGACGGACCCCGACCGCAGCGCCCCCGACCGCGCCGCCCTCGACCGCGCCGCCCGCCGGCGGGACCGCCGGGTCTACCTGCACAGCCACCCGGTGCTCTTCGCCCTGCTCGCCGCCACCCGCCGACGCCCGGTGGTCCGGCTCGGCCGTACCGTCCTGGTCCACGACACCGAGGCCTACCGCGAGGCGCTCACCCGGATCCCGCTCGACCGCACCGCGCCCGGCACCACCGGCGGAGCCGCCGCCCGACTGACCGACGGCGGGCTCCTGTTCGACCAGGACGGCGCCGAACACCGTTCCGCCCGAAGGGTGTTGGCAGGAGGACTCGACTCTGCGGCGGTGCGGCGGCTGCGCCCGCACTGGCTGGCCGTGCTGGCCGGACGGGTGCCGGCGATCGCCGACGGGCCGATCGACCTGGTCCGCCTGGCCCAGGAGCTGTCCGGGGTGACGGCCGCCGCGCTGACCGGCTCCCCGGCCGCCCCGCACGCCCTGGCCGGGGCCGCCGCCCGGGCCGCCGAAGCCGCCGCCCGCGACCACCTGCCCGGACCGCGGCCCCGTCGCCGCACCGCCCGGGCGTCCGCCGCGCGCGCCGCCGACCTGGCCGCGCTGCTGCCCGACCCGCTGGACACGATGGTCGCGGTCGCCACCGTCAACACCACCGTCGCCGCCCTCCCCCGGGCCGCCGCCTGGTGCGCGGACGCCGGCCTCTGGCCGTCGGTCGACGCCGCCACCGCTCCCGCACTCGCCGCCGAGCTCCTCCGTCTCACCGCGCCCTCGCCCCTGCTCCCCCGGGTGGCCGCCGAGGACGCCGTCCTGGCCGGCCGCCGGGTCCGGGCCGGCGACCGGCTGATCCTGGTCGCCCGGCACGCCGCCCGGGCCCACCGGCCGGAGGCCGCCCCCGGTCCGGGCGCCACCCAGGCCGTCTTCGGCGCCGGACCGCACGCCTGCCCCGGCGCGGGCCTGGCCCGGGTGCTGCTCGCCGACCTCCTGCTCGCCCTCGCCCCGTACCGCCCGGTGGTCACCCGTGCCCGGGCCGACCGCCGCGCCGCGCTCCCCGGCTGGGCGGAACTCACCGTGCGCCGCACCCGCACCCCCACCGCCCGAGCCGACACCGCCCGGGCCGACGCGGTCGCGCCGACCGCCACCGTCACCCCCGCCACGACCGGGCCCGCCGTCACGGTTCCCCCCGGTCCCGCGCCCCCGGCGCCCGCACCCACCTGTCCCCACGCCGCAGCCGCCGCCCTCCACCGAGGAGACCCCCGATGCGGATAGCCGTCACCGGGGCGAGCGGTTTCTGCGGCTCCCACGTCGTCCGCGCCGCCGTCGCCCACGGTCTGGACGTGGTCGGCTACGGCCGCCGCCCCGGTCCGGCCGGCCGCCACGTCCACTGGGACGCCGCCGTCGCCGACCCGGACCTCACCGGCGTCGACGCCGTGGTGCACTGCGCCGCCGCCGTCGCCGACCTGCCCCCGGGCTCCGCCGCCGAGGCCGGGCAGTTCGCCGTCAACGTCACCGGCACCGAGCGCCTGCTGCGCGCCGCCGCCGGGCGCCCGGTCGTCTGGGTCTCCAGCGCCAGCGTCTACGACCCCCGGATCGCCCGCGAGTCCGTCCGGGAGCACCACCCCACCGAGGGCGGTCACCTCAACGCGTACGGTCGCACCAAGGCCGCCGGTGAGCGGCTCGCGCTCGCGGCGGGGGCGGTCGTCCTGCGTCCGCGCGCCGTCTACGGGCCGGGCGATCCCCACCTCGTGCCCCGGCTGCTGGAACGGGTCCGGCACGGGCGACTGCTGCTGCCCGGAGGGGACGTCCGGCTCAGCCTCACCGCCGTGCAGAACCTCGCCGACGCCTGTCTGGCCGCCGCCGGGACCGGCCGCCCCGGCAACCGCCCGTGGGCACCGGGCGCCTACAACATCGCCGACGCCCGCCACTACCGGCGCGACGAGGCGGTCCGCGCGGTGCTCGCCGCCCACGGCGTGCACGCCGGGCTCCACCACGTCCCGGCGCCGCTGGCCCGGCTGGCCGCCCGCACCGGCCGGGTCCCGGGTCTGACCCCGTACGCGGTCGACCAGCTGTCCCGCAGCGTCACCCTTGACCTGGCCCGCGCGCGCACCCAGGGCTGGCACCCGCTCTGGGATCTCGACACCGTCCTGATGCTCGACCGCGCGGCGCCTGCGGCCGCACCCCCCGGAACCGCCGGCCCGGCCTGACCGCCGACCCGGCCCCCGACGACGGACGCCCGCACCCCGGTGAGGGGTGCGGGCGTCCGCGCAAGGCCGGTGGAGACCGGTGGAGACCGGTTCCGGCCGGGTCAGTTCCTGGCGGCCTTCTTCACCAGGATCACCACCGCGGCGGCGATGCCCACCACCACCAGCAGCTTGATCGCCAGGCTCAGCAGGGCACCGACGACGCTGAACACCAGGCCGAGGATGTTCCAGGCGAGTACCAGCACCAGCACCGGCACGACGATGTTCCGCACCCACGAGGGCAGCGACTTCCAGAGCTCAGCCATGTCCGTTCCTTCTCTCCCCTTGGGGTCGGCTGCCGTCCGGTGCCGCATCCCGCTCGTTCTCGGTACTTCGATCGTACGGTGACGCAAGTGGCCGAACGAGAGCCAACGGCCCGGAGAGAACCCGGAGATCACCCCTACCCCGAACCCCGGGTGAACCCCCGGGGCCGGCCCCGGGGCCGGCCGTCCGGCCGCGCCCCGGCCAAGCACCGGACGGGCCCCGGACGACACCGGCGACCTGCGGGGACGGCCCGCACGGGGGTCAGACCGGCCAGGTCTCCCGCCGCCACGCGGCGTCCCAGAACATCCACTCGTACCGCGAGGTGGTGACGAAGTGCTCCACCACGCGTCGCCGTTCGGCCGCGGACATCTCCTCACCGAGCCGGTCGGTCAGCGCCAGCACCCGCCGCACCACCGACTGGAACGCCTCGTCGCCGTAGGTGGCGATCCACTTCGCGTAGAGCGGGTCCGGGGAGCCCTGGGCCAGCAGCCGGTCCCCGACCCGGGCGTAGATCCAGTAGCACGGCAGCACCGCACCGACCGCCTCGGCGAAGGAGCCGCCGTAGACGGTGGCGAGCAGGTAGCTGGTGTACGCGCGGGTGGTGGGGAGCACCGGCTCGGCGGCGGCCTCCTCGGCGCTGTCGCCGAAGGCCTCCAGGAAGTCGGCGTGCATCCCCTGCTCGGCCGCCAGCGCGCCGATCGCGTCGTCGGCGAAGGCCCGCACCTCCTCCTCGCCGGGGGCCTTGGCGGCGCAGACGGCGAGCGCGCGGGCGTAGTCGCGCAGGTAGTGCGAGTCCTGCACGACGAAGTGGCGGAACGCCTCGCGCGGCAGGGTGCCGTCGGTGAGGCCGGCGATGAAGGGGTGGTCGAGTATCTCGGCGTAGACCGGCTCGATCGCCGCCCAGAGTTCTTCCGTCAGGCTCAGGCTCATGCTCCGACCCTAACCGGCGGGTCCGGGCTTCCGGAGGGCCGGTCGGGGCCCGGTCCGCGGCGGCCGGACGTCCGGCCCCGTTCCTCCGGCCCCACGTTCCGGCGTCAGTCCTCCGGCGGGGAGAACACCACCAGGACCCGCAGCTCCTCGGTGATGTGGTGGAACCGGTGCGGCACCCCGGCCGGCACGTACACCACGGTGCCCCGCCCCACCGCGGTGGTCTCGTCCCCGACGGTCAGCTCGGCCCGGCCGCTGATCACCTGGTAGATCTCGTCCTGGGTGTGCGCGGTCTGCGTGTCGGTGTCGCCGGGGGAGAGCGCGTAGAGGCCGGCGGACATCCGCGGCTCGCGCAGGAACCTCAGGTACGCACCGTCGTTGGCGGCACGCTCGGCGTCCAGTCGGTCCAGCCGGAACACCTTCATCGGGGCACCCCTCCTCGTCCGGGCGTCGGTCCAGGAGGCATTCAACACCACCACGACGCCCGGGGCTCTCGCCCGTCCCTTGACCGACCTGGGACGCTGGCCCCATGAAGGGTTTCCTCATCAAGACACTGATCAACGCGGCGGCCATCTGGGTCGCCGCCTGGATCGTCTCCGGCATCACGCTGGCCGGGGACGACTGGCAGCACAAGACGCTCACGGTGGTCGCCGTGGCACTGCTCTTCGGGGTGGTGAACTGGCTGATCAAGCCGGTGGTGAAGTTCTTTTCCTTCCCCCTGTTCATCCTCACCCTGGGTCTGTTCACCTTCATCGTGAACGCGTTGATGCTCTGGCTGACCTCGTGGGCGTCGGACAAGCTCGACCTCAGCTTCCACGTCGACGGCTTCTGGGCCGCACTGTTCGGCGCGCTGATCATCAGCCTGGTCTCCTGGGGCCTCAGCCTCGCCCTCGACGACGACTGAGCGAGTCACCGTGCCGGCCCGTGCGAAGGGGCCCCGACCCGGTCGTTCACCGGGAAGGGGCCCCTTCCGTGTTCCCGCCTCCCCGGTCACCCGGCGTTCTCACGCCCTCGGAGGATGAGCGCGAGCTGGGCGTCGAGTTCGCCGGCGGTGACCTCCTGGCCCATCGGCACCAGCCGGTCGGTGCGGGTCAGGAAGGCGACCAGCGGCGGTGCCGGCGACCGCAGCACGGCGGCCCCCTCGGGGGAGTGCAGCACGATGCAGACCTCGGCGAGCTCCCCGCCGGCCGGATGGATGTGCACGTCGCCCTCGCCCGCCGGGCGGCCGATCCCGTCGAGCAGCAGCTCGCGCGCGAAAACCCAGGTCACCGGCTCGTCGCCGGGCAGGTGGAACGTGAAACGGACCGCGTACGGGTCGACGGGGTCGTAGGCGAGGTCGACCACGATGCGGAAGGAGAGCTCGTGCGAGACCACCAGGTTCATCATCAGGTGGCCCTGGACTGTGCTGTGCTGCATGGCGCCAGTACCTCTCGTTCTGCCCGGCCGTGCGGGTGTGGGTCCCGCGGGTGGCCGGACAAGGCAGTTCGCTGACAGGGGGAGGGAGTGCGTGCGGTACGTCCGTCCTCATCGTCCACGTTTGGGGACGTAGTGGACAAGACGTGCTTTTTCAAATGGTGAACGAGGGGCGCCCCCGGGGCCGGTCCGGTCGGGTCACGGCCCGTCAGAGGACGAACGACGGCGTCATCGCGCCGACGCTGCGGCGCAGGTGACCGGCGGCGGCGGTGAGCCGGTCGGCCTGCGCGACCGGCAGCGAGAGCGCCATCGTGGCGACCACCGAGCCGACCGTGATGGGAACGGCCGCACAGACGGTCCCGAGCGCGTACTCCTGGCGTTCGATCACCGGCATGGTGGGCCGGAGCCCGGCGAGCCGGCGCAGGACGGTCGACTCCTCGGCGAGGGTGGAGGGCGTGAGACCGACCGGGGGGTGGCGGGCGAGGTGGTCGCGCCGGGCCTCCTCCGGCAGCTGGCCCAGCAGGCACTGGCCGATGGCGTGGGCGTGGGCGGTGGCCCGGAAGTCGGCCCACGGTTCGACGGCGGGCTGGTGCGGGCCGGCCGCGACGTCGACGACGGAGACCTCGCCGTCGCGGTAGAGCGCGAAGTAGACGGCGGCGCCCAGGTCGTCCCGTAACCGTTCCATCCGGGCGCGCAGGTCGAACCGTTCGGACTGGCGGTCGTCGGCCCGGCCTATCCCGTCGACCGCCTCGCCGTAGTAGAAGCGGCCGTCGGCCCGCCGCAGATAGCCCTCGTGGGTCAGGGTGCGCAGCAGGTGGTAGGTGGTGCCGAGCGGGAGTCCGGCGGCGCGGGCGAGCTGTTTGGCGGTGGCCCCCTGGAGGAATCCTCCGACCGCCTCCAGCAGGCGCAGCGCCCGCTGGACCGAGGAGATCAGGGTGGGCTGCCGCTCCTTGCGCGAAGGACTGGTGGGGCCGGAAGGGCTCGACGGACCCGTGGGACCCGCGGGGCCCGTCAGACTCGTGGCCCCCGGAGGCCGCGCCGGCGGTGACGTGCGCTCTGTGATCCGATCCATGGCCACACCCAGCCCCCAGCCCGAGTCCTTGCACAGGAGGGCATGCGGAGTGAATCGCTCCGATTTGCCCGATAGTCGCTCATTGCAGCACAGCCACGACATCCCTGCAATCACTCTCGCACCGTTCGCTCGGTAAAATCCTTCGAATCAATGGCTAAATATGGATTGAATCTTTGATTCAAAGATCAGTTTAAGCTTCATCTTCGCTATCCAAGATCCATCCAGGGTCCGAACCCTCCCCGAACGGACGCACCCCGGGCGGGCCGCGTTTCGGCCCGCCCGAGCCGCGGGAGACTCCCGCACAACGCTCCAGCCCCGGAGGCCGCCATGCGCACCCCGCCTCGCCCCGTCGTCAAACGCACCGCCCGGGCGATCCTGCTGGAGGTGGACCCCGCCGACCCGTACGGTCCGGCCTCGATCGTGCTGATCAAGCGCACCCGGCCGGACTCGCCGCACCCGTACTGGATCACCCCCGGCGGCGGCGTCGAGCGCGACGACCGCACCGTGGTGGAGGCCCTGCACCGCGAGGTCGACGAGGAACTCGGCGGCAAGGTGGTCGACGTCGTGCCCGCCTTCGTCGACACCGTCAGCCACACCCTCCCCCACCTTCCGGACCCGGGGACCGCCGCCGACGACGGCACCCTCCCGCACCCGCACGGGGTCAAGGTGCAGCACTTCTTCGTCTGCCGGCTCGCCTCGATGGACCTCAGCCGCCGCCACGGGCCCGAGGTGGACGAGCCGAACGGCAAGTACGAGGTGGTCCGGGTGCCGTTCACCCGCGAGGGCGTCACCTCGGTCAACGTGGTGCCGCCGAGCCTTCGGGCGTACCTGGCCGCCAACATCGAGGGCGTCCGCGCCCTGCTCGCGCCCGACCTGGCCTGACCCCTCCGGCCGCCCTGCCCGCGCTACCGGTCCTGCCCGCGCCACCCGCGCTACCGGGCGGGCCTAACCGGCGGCCCGGTCACCGACCAGGTCGTGCCGGATCCGCTCGGTCGGCACGCCCGCGCGCAGCAGCACGCCGACCGCGCGCCGGACCATCGCCGGCGGGCCGCTGAGGTACGCCTCGCGTCCGCTCCACGGACCGAACCGGCCCACCACCTCGGGGAGTTCCCCCGTGAGCAGCCCCGCATCAGACAGGTGCCCGCCGGACCCGCCGGACCCGCCGGACCCACCGACGGGCGTCCGCGGCCCGGGGCCGGACAGCACCGGGCGGACCGAGAGCCAGCCGTGCCGCCCGGCCAGCTCGCGCAGCGCCGCCAGCTCGTACAGCTCGGCGGCCTGCCGCGCACCGTAGAAGACCTCCACCGAACGGCCCGCCGCGCCGTGTTCGGCCACCTCCTCGACCAGCGCCCGGACCGGGGCGATGCCGGTGCCGCCCCCCAGCAGCAGCAGGTCCGCGCCGGCGCCGTGGTCGAGGGTCATCCCGCCGGCCGCGGGACCGAGCCGCAGGACGTCCCCGGGCGCCGCCCGGTGCACCAGCGCGTTGCTCACCCAACCGGCCTGCACCGCCTTGACGTGGAAGGTCAGCAGGCCGTCCGGCCGGGGCGCGGAGGCGAACGAGAAGTGCCGCCAGACCCGCGGCCACCAGGGCGTCTCCAGACTGGTGTACTGCCCGGCCCGGTACGGGTACGCCTGGTCCGGGCGGACGGTGAGGACCGCCACGTCCGGGGTGCGGCGCTCGTGCGCGACCACCTCGCCCTGCCACCAGGCCGGCGAGGTACGGGCGTCCGACTCGGCGGCCTCGATCATGATCGACGAGACCAGCCGGTAGACCCGGCGCCAGGCCAGCTCGGTCTCGGCCGTCCACCGGGTGCCCGTGTACCGGGCCAGCGCCGCGACCAGACACTCGCCGACCGGGCCGTAGTGACCGGTCAGGGTGCCGTACCGGCGGTGCCCCCGGCCGAGCGCGCCCAGGTGCGTCCGCAGGCCGTCCGGGTCGTCGGCGCTGCGGGCCGCCATCAGCAGGGCACGGAAGAGCCGGTCCCGCTGGACGTCCATCGCGGCCGGGAAGAGCGCGCGGACCTCGGGGTGGTGCAGGAAGATCAGCGCGTAGAAGTGCGCGGTGGCCCGGTCGGCGACCGGCTCGACCACCGCCAGGCTGGCCCTGATCAGCTCGACGTCCCGTGCGGTGGGCGGCTGTTCGGCCGCTTCGCGCGGTCCGGGCGCCTGGTGCGGTCCGGGCACGGTCCGCGGGTCGGCCGCGGTCCGCAGGTCGGGCACGGGCGGGGGCGGGGCGCCGACGGGGCCGAACGCGGTCGCGGGCGGCCCGGCCGCGGGGGCGGTACCGGCGTCGCCCAGGGTCTGCAGCGCCCAGGCGCGGGACCACTGGTCGCCCGGGCCGGCCCAGTTGAGGCCGGGCGCGCGAGTGAACAGCGGTTCGATGACCGGCCCGAGCGCCGGTCCCGTCACCGGACCGGTCGGATCGGGCCGGGACGGCGCGGGGGCGACCGGCGGCGCCGCAGGGGGCGGCGGGACGGTGGGCGGAGCGGACGGCGGGTCCGGGATCACGGGGCGGACGGCCTGTGCCGGTTCGCCGGCCTCCGCCGCCGCGGCCGGCGCGGCGGCGGGACCGGGGAGGGGCGGGCCTGTCGGCGGTGGAGCCGACGGGAGGGCGGGCGGGAGGGCGGGCGGAGGGACCGCCGGGAGGGCCGGCGGAAGGTCCGGCGGGTCCAGCGGCGCCGGGGGCAACGCCGGCGCCGCGTCCGGCAGACCCGGGACGGCCGCGACAGCCGCCGACCCGTGTCCGGTGCGGACCAGGAGTGTTCTGCGGGACTTCACCGCAACGTTTCGAGTACCCAAGAGAATCGTTTCGCCTCCGGCCGGCCTGCGCCACCACCTGGCTTGTCTCTGCTGACGCCTAGGCAGCGTGGCACGCCCGAACTGCTCATCCGACAAGTCGCGCGAATCCCGGACACCCGCCCCCCGGACGCGCTACTCTCGCTCGATCTACGGGCACCCTGGGTGGCGCGACCACCACCCAGGGCAACCCTTCCCTGCTCAGAGCTGCCGCAGCAACACCCCCGGCTGCTCGACGCAGTCGGCGACGAACCGCAGGAATCCACCCGCCGTACCGCCGTCGCAGACCCGGTGGTCGAAGGTGAACGACAGCTGGGTCACCTCGCGCACCGCCAACTCCCCCTGGTGGACCCAGGGTTTGGCGACGATCCGGCCGACGCCGAGCATCGCCGCCTCCGGGTGGTTGAGGATCGGGGTGGAGCCGTCCACCCCGAAGACCCCGTAGTTGTTCAACGTGAACGTGCCGCCGGACAGTTCGGCCGGGGCCGCCGTCCCGGCCCGCGCCGAATCCGTCAACCTGCCCAACTCGGAGCTGAGTTGCTCGGTCGTGAGCCGCTGGGCATCCCGCACCACGGGCACGACCAGCCCGCGGTCGCCCTGCGCGGCGAAGCCCAGGTGCACGGCCTGGTGCCGGATGATGCCCGAACCGTCCTCGGTCACACTGGAGTTGAGCTCGGGGAAGCGCTCCAGCGCGACCGTGCAGATCCGGGCGAGCAGCGCCAGCACGCTCACCTTCGGCCCCGGCGTGGCGTTCAACTGCCGTCGCAGTGCCATCAGTTCGGTCGCGTCGGCATCCACCCAGCAGGTCGCCGCGGGAATCTCCCGGTGGCTGCGGCTGAGCTTCTCGGCCACCGCCTTCCGCAGACCGCGCAGCGGGACGACCCCCTCACCGGACGCCGGCGACACCACCGGAGCCGCCGCCCGGCCGGCCGCCGGGAGCACCGCCGGAGCCGCCACCTTCGCCGCGACCGCCCGTTCGACGTCCGCACGCATGATCAGACCGTCCGGCCCACTGCCGCCGACCGTCGACAGGTCGACGCCCTGCTCCCGGGCCAGCCGCCGCACCAGCGGCGAGACGACCGGCGGCACTCCGGGACCCGCCGTCACGACCGCCACCGGCGCGAGCACCGGCACCACCGCCGACGCCGCCACGGGCACCGGCCCGGCCTGAGCAACCGGGCCGGCCACGGGCCCGACCGGCAGGCCGCCCCCGCCGACCCGGCGCCGCCGGCCGGCCCGCGCCGGCTCCGCGACCCCGTACCCGACCAGCGGCCGCTCCACCTCGGCGGCGAGCTCCGCCCCGGCCGCCGCCGGTACCGCCGCGAGCGGCCGTACGCCCTCGCCCGGCGACACCGCGACCGTGACCAGCGGCGCGCCGACCGCCACCTCCTCGCCCGGCTCGCCGAACAGCGAGGTGACCACCCCGCCGTACGGGCAGGGCACCTCGACCACCGCCTTCGCGGTCTCCACCTCCACCACCGGCTGGTCGACCGCGATCACCTCTCCGACCTCGACCAGCCAGCGCACCACCTCCGCCCCGGTGAGTCCCTCACCGAGGTCGGGCAGGGTGAACTCCCGTACGACGGGCATCATCCTCAGTCCTCCCACTGCAGCCGGGCGACCGCGTCCAGGATCCGGTCCACCCCGGGCAGGTGGTGGTGCTCCAGCATCGGCGGCGGGTACGGGACGTCGAAGCCGGTGACCCGCAGCACCGGTGCGGCCAGGTGGTGGAAGCAGCGCTCGGTGACCCGGGCGGCGATCTCCGCGCCCGTCCCGCCGAAGCCGCCGGCCTCGTGCACCACCACGGCCCGGCCGATCGAGCGCACCACCCGGCAGACCGTCTCGTCGTCGAACGGCACCAGGGTGCGCAGGTCGAGCACCGCGAGGTCCCGGCCCTCGGACCTCGCCACCTCGGCCGCCTCCAGGCAGACCGGCAGCGAGGGCCCGTAGGTGATCAGCACGGCGGAGGTCCCGGTGCGCCGCAGGACGGCCCGCCCGAGCGGCTCGACCGGAGCGGCCGGGTCGAACCCGTCCTTCCCCCAGTACATCCGCTTGGGTTCCAGGAAGACCACCGGGTCGTCCGACGCGATCGACGCCCGCAGCAGCCCGTACGCGTCGGCCACGGTCGCCGGGGTGACCACGTGCAGCCCCGGGGTCGCGGCGTAGTACGCCTCGGAGGCGTCGCTGTGGTGCTCGACGCCCCCGATGCCGCCGCCGAACGGGATCCGGACGGTGATCGGCAGCGGCAGCCGGCCGGCGGTGCGGTTGCGCATCTTGGCGACGTGCGAGAACAGCTGCTCCAGCGCCGGGTAGGCGAAGGCGTCGAACTGCATCTCGACCACCGGGCGCAGCCCGTACATGGCCATGCCGACGGCGGTGCCGAGGATGCCCGCCTCGGCCAGCGGGGTGTCCAGGCACCGGTCCCGGCCGAACTCGGCGGCCAGCCCGTCGGTGATCCGGAAGACGCCGCCGAGCGCGCCGACGTCCTCGCCGAGCACGTGGACGGCCGGGTCCTCGCGCATGGCGTCGCGCAGCGCGGAGTTGAGCGCCTGCGCCATGCTCGCGGTGCGGACGCCGGTGGTGCGGTCGGGGACACCGGCGGGTCGCCGCGCCGCGGCGCCGCCCAGGGTGGGGGTGGACGACAGGTGGGAGGTCATCAGTGCTGCACCTCGGCCTCGGCGGCCAGCTCCTCGGCCAGCTGCGCCGCCTGCTCGCGCAGTTGCGGGGTCGGCTCGGCGTAGACGTGGGTGAACAGGGACATCGGGTCCAGCTCCGGGTCGGTGTGGAACTCGGCGCGCATCCGGGCCGCCAGCGTCTCCGCCTCCTCGGCCGCCTGCTGCACCAGGGCGTCGTCCAGCACCCCGAGCTCCCGCAGGGAGCGCTCCATCAGCAGGATCGGGTCGTGCTCCCGCCAGGCGGCGACCTCGGCCTCGTTCCGGTACCGGGTGGCGTCGTCGGCGTTGGTGTGCGCCTCGACCCGGTAGGTGAGCGCCTCGACCAGGGTCGGTCCGCCGCCGGTGCGGGCCCGCTCGACCGCCTCGGAGAGCACGCCGTACACGGCCGGTGCGTCGTTGCCGTCGACCAGCCGGCCGGGCATCCCGTAGCCGACGGCCTTGTGGGCCAGGCTCGGGGCGGCGGACTGGGCGCTGAGCGGCACGGAGATCGCGTAGCCGTTGTTCTGGACCAGGAAGACCACCGGGGCCTGCAGCACGGCGGCGAAGTTGAGCGCCTCGTGGAAGTCGCCCTCGCTGGTGCCGCCGTCGCCGAGCAGCGCCAGCGCGACCACCGGGTCGCCGCTCAGCCGTGCGGCGTGCGCCAGCCCGACGGCGTGCGGGGCCTGGGTGGCGAGCGGCGTGCAGAGCGGCGCGGTGCGGCCGGCCCGCGGGTCGTAGCCGGTGTGGGCGTTGCCGCGCAGCAGGGTGAGCGCCTCCAGCGGATCGATGCCGCGGGAGACCACCGCGAGGGTGTCCCGGTAGCTGGGGAACAGCCAGTCCTGCTCGCCGAGCGCCAGCGCGGCGGCGACCTGGCAGGCCTCCTGGCCGGTGGAGGCCGGGTAGACGGCCAGCCGGCCCTGTTTGGTGAGGGTGGTGGCCTGCTGGTTGTAGCGGCGGCCGACCACCAGGCGGCGGTACAGCTCGCGGAGCAGCGCGGGGTCGTGCTTCTCCAGCGCGGGCGTTCCGAGCACGCGGACGGGAGAGGGGTCCGGGAGGAGCGGGGCCGGGTCGGTGCGGGGGGCGGTGGCCCCGGGCAGCCAGCCGGGCAACGCCGTGTGGTGTCTGTGGTCGAGAACGGTCATCTCGGGGCACCTCCAGGGGTGGCGGGGGCTCCCTACCGATTGTTCGGTCGTCTGTTCATCTTGACCAGAAGCGTGACAAGGTGGTGGACAATCGGCCCGGGTGGCGGTCGACTGGTGGCAGTGCGTCCAATCATTGAGGGTGGGGGGTCATGTCGGCTGAACAGACGTCCAGACTCGACCGGGTCGACCGGGCGATCCTGCGGCTGCTGCAGCAGGACGGTCGCGCCTCGATCCGCTCGGTGGCCGAGCGGGTGCACGTGTCCCGGGCCAATGCCTACGCCCGGATCTCCAGGATGGTCGAGGACGGCGTCATTCGCGGCTTCACGGCCCGCGTCGACCACGAACGCGCAGGTCAGGGCGCGTCCGCGTACATCACCCTGAAAATCGTGCAGAACTCCTGGCGCACGGTCCGCGAGCAGTTGCTGGCGCTTCCGGGGGTCGCGCACATCGCCCTGGTCGGCGGCGACTTCGACGTGCTGCTGCTGGTCCACACCGACGACAACCACGCCCTGCGGGAGCTGGTGCTCAACCGCATCCAGTCCATCCCGCAGGTGCTCGGCACCCGCACCATGCTGGTCTTCGAGGAGACCGACCAGGTACCGCCGCTCTGACCGGCGCCCCCCGGCCACGGGCGGGGAGGTGCCCCCGGCCCCCGGACCGGAGGTGCCGTACGGCTCAGCCGCGGGCGCGCAGGCCGTCGAAGGCCAGGTGGACGACGACGTCCGCGACCCCGTCGGCCCCCTTGAGGCCGGGCCGGTACCACTCCACGATCGAGTTGATCATGCCGAACAGCAGCCGGGTGGCCAGCCGCGGCTCGACGTCCGCCCGCAGCGCGCCGTCCGCGACGGCGGCCCTCAGCAGCTCGGCCACCTGGTGGTCGAACTCCCGGCGCCGCTCCAGCGCCCACTGCTCGGTGGCCGTGTTGCCGCGCACCCGGAGCAGCAGGGTGACGTACGGCAGCTCCTCCAGCAGCACCTCGGCGGTCCGCCGCACCACGTGCTCCAGGCGCTCGACCGCCGGCCCCTCCACCGCGGCCGGCTCCGCCAGGATCGCGGACAGCCCGTCCAGCGCCCGCCCGACCGCCAGCCGGAGCAGCTCCTCCTTGCCCCGCACGTGGTGGTAGATCGACGACTTGGAGATGCCGGCCGCACGCGACAGGTCCTCCATCGACGTGCCGTCGTAGCCGCGCTCGTTGAAGACGTCGACGGTCACCGCGAGCAGGGACTCCACGGTGTAGGCGGTGCGCGTGGTGTGATCGGCCATCCCCCGAGTATCCCCGCCCGGCCCGTCCCGGGTGCGCCCGGGTGGCCTGGTCCACACCAAAGGACAGGACCACGCCCTAGACTCGGCGGACGATCCGTCCACGGCCGAGCAGGGTGGGGTCCAGTCTGATGAGCGCAATACCGGCGGTCGCCTCCGACGTGCCTGAGCAGCGCAGCGACGAGTCGGTGACCGAGCCCGGCACCGACTGGCGCGAGCGCGCCCGCGAGCTGGTCCTCCGCTTCGGCCCGGCCGTCTGGTGCTACGCCGTCCTGAAGCTGGTCGGCTTCACCGTCTTCATGAAGCTGCTCTCCTTCTCCGGGGACTACCTGGAGAAGCACGCCCGGTTCGGCGGGGGCGCCAACCCCTGGGACGTGCTGGCCAGCTGGGACGGCTGGTGGTACCAGCAGGTCGCCCAGTTCGGCTACCACCCGGCGCTGGTGGCCGTCCCGAACGGCACGCCGGGGTTCACCGTCGAGCAGAACTCGGCCGCGTTCTTCCCGCTCTACCCGGGGCTGATGCGGCTGATCTCGGACGGCACCGGCCTCGGCCTGTACGGCGCCGGGATGCTGGTCTCGGTGGTGGCGTCACTGTTCGCGGCGGCCGGCATCTACGCGGTGGTCGACAAGCTCGCCGGGCCGCGGGCCGGTGTGATCGCGGCCGGGCTCTGGGCGATCGCCCCGGGCTCGGGCGCCGAGTGGGCGCTTTACTCGGACTCCCTGTTCATCGCGCTGGCCGCCTGGTCCTGCTACTGCGTGATGACCAAGCAGTGGATCGCCGCCGGCGTGCTCACCCTGATCGCCGGCCTCAACCGGCCGACCTCGGCGGCACTGATCGGCGCGGTCGGCCTGGCCGCGCTGGTCGAGCTGTACCGGCGGGACAGCGGCGTGCTGCGCCCGCTGGCCGCGATGCTGCTGGCCCCGATCGGGCTGCTCGGCTACGTCGGCTGGGTCGGCTGGCGGATGGGCGACTGGGGCGGCTACTTCACGCTCCAGCGGGACGCCTGGCTGCACTACTTCGACTGGGGCCAGGGCACCTGGAACGCCGTCCGCGGGGTGCTGCTGGGCCGCAACGACTACCCGTTCGCCTACCACACGGCCGACATGCTGGCGACGCTGATCGTGCTCTCGCTGCCCGCGCTGATCGTGCTGCTGGTGCGGCTCCGCCCGCCGCTGGTGCTGACCGCGTACACCCTGGCCACCATCGTCTCGGTGCTCGGCAGCCTGGGCATCTTCGGCAACACCTCGCGCTACCTGCTGCCGGCCTTCCCGCTGCTCATCGCGTTCGCCGTGGCGATGCGGAAGCTGAGCTGGCCGGTGCTGGCCGGGCTGCTCGGTACCGGCGCGATCGCCTCCGGCTGGTACGGCGGGTACGTGATCTTCGAGCTGGGCATCCCGTAGGCCGGCCCGCAGCACCCGGGCGGTCCCCGACCGTCCGTCCTCCGGCCGAGAGGGCGCGTCCGCTCCGGACGCGCCCTCTCGCGTTTCCGCACCCGGTTCCGCCCACCCCCTTGAGCCGACCGATCGTTCGGTTACTCTGTGACGTGTCCCGTCCTCCCCTCTGAGGAGCGCACACGATGTCCGCAGCGGTCACCCACCCCGTCGTCACCGAGCTCGTCGAACGCCACCAGGCCACCCTGGACGCCGCACTCGCCGCCGCCGCGAAGCGCGACTACTGGTCGCCCTACCCCGAGTTCCCGAAGGCCTACGGCGAGAGCGCCGCCGCGGACGGCAAGGCCGCCTTCGAGGCGCTGCTCAACCGGCCGTTCGAGCTGCCCGGCCACCCCGCCGACGGCGACCTGGTCGGCGGCGAGGCCTCCCCGTACGGCGTCGAGCTGGGCATCGGCTACCCGCACGCCGAGCCCGACGCGCTGATCGCCGCACTGAGCGCGGCCCGCCCGGCCTGGGCCGCCGCCGGCCCGCGCGCCCGGGCCGCCGTCTGCCTGGAGATCCTGGCCCGGATCAACGCCCGCTCGCACGAGTTCGCCAACGCCGTGATGCACACCACCGGCCAGGCGTACGCCATGGCCTTCCAGGCCGGCGGCCCGCACGCCCAGGACCGCGGTCTGGAGGCGGTCGCCTACGCGTACGCCGAGCAGACCCGGCTGCCGGAGAGCGCCGGCTGGACCAAGCCGCAGGGCAAGCGCGACCCGCTGGTGATGACCAAGGAGTTCACCGTCGTCCCGCGCGGTCTGGCGCTGCTGATCGGCTGCAACACCTTCCCCACCTGGAACGGCTACCCCGGCCTCTTCGCCTCCCTCGCCACCGGCAACCCGGTGCTGGTCAAGCCGCACCCGCGCGCCGTCCTCCCGCTGGCCCTGACCGTCAGGACCGCCCGCGAGGTCCTCACCGAGGCCGGCTTCGACGCCGGTCTGGTCTGCCTGGCCGTCGAGCACGAGGGCGGCACGATCGCCCAGACGCTCGCCGTCCGCCCCGAGATCAAGCTGATCGACTACACCGGCTCCACGGCCTTCGGCGACTGGCTGGAGGAGCACGCCCGGCAGGCCGAGGTCTACACGGAGAAGGCCGGCGTGAACACCGTGGTCGTCGACTCCACCGACGACTACAAGGGGATGCTGGGCAACCTGGCGTTCTCCCTCTCGCTCTACAGCGGCCAGATGTGCACCACCCCGCAGAACCTGCTGATCCCCCGGACCGGCATCGGGACCGACCAGGGGGCCAAGTCCTACGACGAGGTGGTCGCCGACCTCGCCTCCGCCATCGAGGGCCTGCTCTCCGACGACGCCCGCGCCGCCGCCGTCCTCGGCGCCGTGGTCAACCCCGCCGTGCTCCGGCGCACGGTGGCCGCGGCCGGCGGCGAGTACGGCGAGCTCGCACTCGCCCCGCGCGTGGTCGAGTCGCCGGAGTTCCCCGGCGCCACCGTCCGCACCCCTGCGCTGGTCAAGCTCGACGCCGACAAGCCGGACGACCGGACGGTCTTCCGCACCGAGTGCTTCGGCCCGGTCTCGTTCGCCGTCGCCGTCGAGGACACCGCCGCCGCCGTCGAGTTGCTCCGCGACACGGTCCGCACCCAGGGCGCGATGACCGCGGCCGGCTACACCACCTCGCCCGAGGTCGAGGCCGCCCTGGTCGAGGCCGCGCTCGACTCCGGCGTCTCGCTCTCGCTCAACCTCACCGGCGGTGTGTACGCCAACCAGACCGCCGCCTTCTCCGACCTGCACGGCACCGGCGCCAACCCGGCCGCCAACTCCGCCTACTGCGACGGCGCGTTCGTCGCCAAGCGGTTCCGCACCGTGGAGATCCGCCGCCACGGCTGACCGCGACCTCGCCCGCCACCGGCCCGCTCCGGTCCCGACGTTCGGGGCGGAGCGGGCCGGTACCGACGTGGGCCGGGCCCGGGCACGGTGGGCGCCGCCCCCGGGCCCCTGACGTCTCCGGGGCCCGGAGAATTCACAGCTCCGCCCCGGGACCGCGATGATGGAGGTCGGAAGCGCGCCGAACGCGGCGTCCAACCTCTGTCCGATCACCGGGAGCTGACACATGACCGAGAAGCAGACCGTCACCGACGTCCTGATCGTCGGCGCCGGACCGACCGGCCTGCTGTTGGCCGGGGACCTCGCCACCGCCGGGATCAAGGTCACCGTGCTGGAGAGGCGCAGCACCGAGTCCAACCTCACCCGGGCGTTCGCCGTGCACGCCCGGACCCTCGAACTCCTCGACGCCCGCGGCCTCGCCGACGACCTCATCGCCACGGGCCGTCCGCTCACCTCGCTGAAGATCTTCAACAAGTTCCGGGTCGACCTCGGCGAACTCCCCAGCCGCTTCCCGTTCGTCCTGATCACCCCGCAGTACCGGACCGAACAGCTGCTGCACGACCGGGCGGTCAAGGCCGGCGCGACCGTCCTGCGCGGGGCCGAGGTGGTCGGCCTGCGCCAGGACGCCGAGGGCGTGACCGTCGAGACGCTGGAGAACGGCGCCGTCACCACCCACCGGGCCCGCTACGCGGTCGGCGCCGACGGCGTCCACTCCACCGTCCGCGACCTGCTCGGCATCCCCTTCCCCGGCGAGTCCGTGGTCAACTCCGTCCTGCTGGCGGACGTCCGGCTGGAACGCGAACCCGACGAGGCGGTCACCGTCGGCGCGAACGAGCACGGCTTCGCCTTCCTGGTGCCGTTCGGCGACGGCTGGTACCGGATCATCGCCTGGGACCGCACCGAGGAGCACCCCGACGGCACCCCGCCGTCACTCGACCGGATCGCCGCCGTCGCCCTCGGCGCGTTCGGCGAGGACTACGGCCTGCACGACGCCCGCTGGAGCTCCACCTTCCACAGCGACGAACGGCAGGTCCCCAACTACCGCTCCGGGCGGGTCTTCCTCGCCGGTGACGCGGCCCACTGCCACTCGCCGGCCGGCGGCCAGGGCATGAACACCGGGATCCAGGACGCCGCCAACCTCTCCTGGAAGCTCGCCGCCGCCGTCCGGGGCCAGGCCACCGACGCGCTGCTCGACACCTACCAGACCGAGCGGCACCCGGTCGGCAAGGCGGTGCTGCGCACGTCCGGTGCGCTGATCAGGCTCGCCCTCGCCCAGTCCGCGGCCACCCGGGCCCTGCGCGGCGCGCTGGCCTCGCTCGCCGACCACCTCGACGTGGTCGCGGAGCGCGGCGCCCGCACCGTCTCCGGCATCGGCATCGCCTACCCGGCGCCCAAGGACGCCCACCCGCTGGTCGGCAAGCGCGTCCCGGACCTGCGGCTGACCGGTCTCGAACCGCCGCGCGAGGGTGGTCCGGCCGCCCCGGACCGGCTCTACGAGGCGCTCCGGGCGGGGAAGTTCGTGCTGGTCAGCAACGACGAGCTGTCCGTCGCCGAGCCGTGGGCGGACCGGGTCATCACCGCCGCCCCGGCCGACCCGCACGGCAAGCTGCGCGACACCGTCCTGCTGATCCGCCCGGACGGCTACGCCGCCTGGGCCTCCGTCGACCCGGGCCTCGGCGAGCTCCGCGCCGCCCTCACCGACTGGCTCGGCACCCCGGCCGGCTGACCCGGCCCCGGAGGCGGGCGCCGGGTCGGCCGGCACCCGCCTCCGCCGTCCGGCCCCGCCCCGCCCTTGTTCCGCCCCTGTCCCGCACGGCCGCGGACGGGCACTGCCGCGGACGGACGGCACCTTCGCCTACTGGTGCACCTTCTCGTAGTGCCGCGCCGCCTTCGCCCGGTTCCCGCACACCGCCATCCGGCACCAGCGCCGCCGGCCGTTCTGCGAGGTGTCGAAGAAGTGCAGGATGCACGCCTCGTGGGCGCACTTCTTGACCCGCTGCGGCCCCTGGCCGAGCAGCACCAGGAAGTCGTCGACCGCGAGCCAGGCCGCCAGCCACTCCGGCGCGTCCACCTCGACCCGGTCCCGCGCCCCCGTCGCCGAGGCCTCCCGCCGGACCCGGCCGTGCCGCAGCACCGCGTCCAGTCCGGCCAGGGCCACCGGCCCCACGGCGCCGCCCCCGTTCAGGTCCCGGACCGCCGCCGCCAGCGCCTCCCGCGCCTCCCGGACGGCCGCCAGCCCGGCCCCGTCGGCCGCACAACGCCCGGCCAGCCCGGCCGAGGAGAGCCAGATCGCGTAGCCGTCCGGTTCGCCGAGCAGGTCGTTGACCGGGGTCCCGGCCCACCGGGTGTTCAGCAGGTCGAGCGCCAGCGGCTCACCGAGCAGCGGTCGCGGGTCCCGCGGGTCTGCTGTCCGCTCCGTCATCGGCACTCCCTCGCTCTCGCCCGGTCCACGAGTCTACGTCGGGGCGCTCCGTCGGGGCGCTCCGTCGGGGCGGTCCGTCGGGGCCCGCCCTCGCCGCTCCGCCGGGACCCGTTCCCGTGCCCCGGACCGGCCCCGACCGACCGGACCGGAAGGTCTGTTTCCGCTCCGTTCCGCGATCGTCAACCCTCCGCTCGCCCGCTCGTGACCACTGTCATACGCAGGACTGATGACGTAGCCTCTCGACCGTGCATAGGGTTCCCCACAGCTCGGCGAGGCCGTTGACGGCGCACTCCCGCGCCGATCCGGCTCTGCCGCACCCGCTCGGTGGGGAGAGTAACCGCATGGCCTCACAGAACCCCCAGGACGCACGGCTGAGACAGGTCGGGCCACGCCCCGACGTGCCCGCCGCCGTGCCCCCTCAGCCTGCCCTCCAACCGCCCGCCACCGCGTCCGCCGGACGCCCGAGCCCGACCGGCGGTTTCGCCGACACCCTGCACCTCGCGATCGAGGCCAGCGGCCTCAGCCTGGACCGGATCCGGGCGGCCCTCGCCCAACGCGGCGTCAGGGTCAGCGTCACGACGCTCAGTTACTGGCGGCGCGGTCGCAGCCAGCCCGAGCGGGCCAGTTCGCTGCGCGCGGTGCACCTGCTGGAGGAACTGCTCGGCCTCCCGCACTCCACGCTCTCCTCGCTGCTCGGCCCGCCCCGCCCGCGCGGGCGCTGGGCCGCCAACGCCAACGCCAGCCACCTGCGGCTGGAGGACGTCTGGCCGGGGGAGCAGGAGATCGCCGACGTCTTCGCCGAACTGGACGCGCCGCCGGCCGGCGAGCTGGAGCGGCTGTCGATCCACGACTCGTACTACGTGGACGCCGACCGGCGCGGCAACCTGCTGAGGATGCGGCAGGTGGTCCGGGCGACGGTGGCCGGCGTGACCCGCTGCCTGGTCGTGCACAAGGCCGACGAGGAGGCCACCGGCTGTCCGGAGATCACCGGGGTCCGGCACGGCCGGCTCGGCCGGGTCCGGCGACGCCCCGACGCCGGCCTGATCGTCGGCGAGCTGATGCTGGACCGGCCGCTGGGGCTCGGCGACAGCACCGTCTTCGAGTACGAGGTGGAGATCCCGTCCGGCGGCGCCGAGACGCTGGAGTACAGCCGCCGCTTCGCCACCCCGGTGCGCGAGTACGTGCTCCAGGTGCACTTCGACCCGACGCGGGTCCCGGCCCACTGCGAGCGGTACGACCGCGACCCCGGGGCGGACGTCGACCGCCGCCGCGAGCAGCTCTGGATCGGCGCGTCGGCCAGCGCCCACGTGCTCGCCCCCGACCAGCAGCCGGGCCACATCGGCATCCGCTGGGAGTGGGAGTAGCCCCTCCGCCGCCCGGCGCCGGCTCTCCGCTCCACCCCTCCCCACCTCTGTCATGAACGAGCCATGCCCCTCCCACCTAACCCCTTCATAGGGCAGTAGCGGTTGACGGTCCCCTACCTAACCACTAACGTCGTCAGTAACGGTTAGCCAGTCGCGCCCTCCGGGGCGCTCTGACCACGGGAGTGACCAGGCATGTCCGGCACCATCAGCAGCACCCTGCAGACCGGCCACGTGGGTCTGAACGTCACCGACCTCGACCGCTCGACCGCCTTCTACCGGCGCGTGCTCGGCCTGGAGCTGCTCAAGGAGGGCACCGGCCCCGAGCAGCGCTTCGCCTTCCTCGGCCGCGACGGCCGCCCGGTGCTCACCCTCTGGCAGCAGAGCGCGGGCACCTTCGCCCCCGCCGCCCCCGGCCTGCACCACCTCTCCTTCCAGGTCGACTCACTGGACGAGGTCCGTGCCGCCGAGGCGCTGCTGCGCGAACTGGGCGCCGCCTTCGCCTACGACGGCGTCGTCCCGCACGGCGAGGGCGCGGCCTCCGGAGGGATCTTCTTCACCGACCCGGACGGCATCCGGCTGGAGATCTACACCCCGCAGGGCGTCGACGGGACCGGCGCCGAGGCTCCCGCCGGGTCCGCCCCGACCTGCGGCTTCTTCTAGAACTCGACCGAACGGGCACCGGGAGGCACACCATGACCACGGACACGCCCTACCACCCCGGCGAACGGGCCGCCCAGGCACGGGCCGGCCGGCTGGACCGGGCCGACCACTCCGGACGCGCCGTGGGCAGCACCGTCCCGGCCGTGGCCGCCCGGTTCCTGACCGAGCGGCGGATGCTGGTGGTCGGCGCCGCCGACGCCGACGGCCGCCTCTGGGCCACCCAGCTCAGCGGCGCCCCGGGGTTCCTCCGGGCCGCCGACGAGCGGACCCTGACGGTGGCCGCCCGGCCGTCCGGAGACGACCCGCTGGCGGGTGCCCTGGCCGGCCCGGCCGAGGTCGGCACCGTCGCGCTGGACCCGGCCGCCCGGCGCCGGATGCGGCTGAACGGCCGCTCCGTGCCGGACGGCCGGGGCGGCCTGGTGATCACCGCCGACCAGGTCTACGCCAACTGCCCGAAGTACATCCAGCGCCGCAGCCCGGTGGACCGCCCGGAGGCCGGCGCCCCTCGCAGGGTGGCCGGCGGCCCCGCCCTCAGCACCGCCCAGCAGCTGCTGGCAGCCACCGCGGACACCTTCTTCGTCGCCACCGCCGGACCGGACGGCCGGGTCGACGCCTCGCACCGGGGCGGCAACCCGGGCTTCCTCAGGGTGCTCGGACCGGACCGGCTGCGCTGGCCCGACTACGCGGGCAACAGCATGTTCATGACCCTGGGCAACCTGGAGCTCGACCCGCGCGCCGGACTGCTGATCCCGGACTGGGAGACCGGCGGGGCACTGCTGGTCACCGGCGAGGCGCGGACCGACTGGTCCGACCCCGCCGGGGCCGGTCTGCCGGGTGCCGAGCGGGTGATCGACCTGACCGTCACCGACGTCCTCGAACTGGCCGACGCCACCCCGCTGACCTGGACCGATCCCGAGTACTCACCGGCGAACCCGCGATCCGCGGGCTGACCCGCCGACGGCTGACCTCCCGCCAGGTCGGCACCGTCACTACCGCCTCCCGCGCACCCGCGCCACGCCCGGGCCGCCGAACGGTCGTCACCCGACCGGCGCAGTCCACCGCGCCGACCAGGTGCCCGATTTGGGACTTTGGTCCCGATAACACGCGCTGTCGCCCTGGGAAGGACCGTCCTGTCACGCCGTCAGCGGTGACCAGTCCGACCAGGAGAAAGAGGCGGAGCATGACCCTCACCGACCGACCGATCCCGTTGCTGGAGTTCGACGAGATCGAGCCCGACGCGGACTGCATATGCGGGGGCTGCAGCGCCCGCCGCCGCGCCCGACTGCACGCCGCACCGGTGCACGAGGGCGGCCACGCCGCAGCCCGCAGCGTCCGCCGCCGGGCCGCCGTGCTGATGGCCGCCGTCGGGACGGCCCTCGGCGGCGGCGCGGCCGGCGCCGCCGCGGCACCCGCCCCGACGCCCACCCCCGGCGGCTCCGCCACCGCCCAGCCGAAGACCCCGCAGGGCGAGGTCAGCGGCCTCTACGGCGACTCCCCGTCCGCCCGCGGGCTCTCCGCCCCGCGCGCCGCCCAGCCGGTCACCCGGGCGCAGATCATCGAACGGGCGCAGCGCTGGGTCGACCAGAAGGTCCCGTACAGCATGAGCCGGTACTGGTCGGACGGCTACCGCCAGGACTGCTCCGGCTTCGTCTCGATGGCCTGGGGCCTGGGCAGCAGCCAGACCACCTGGACGCTGCCGAACGTCGCCGAGCGGATCGCCAAGGCGGACCTCCAGCCGGGCGACGTCCTGATCTACAACAACCCCGCCAATCCGCAGGCCGGCTCGCACGTGACCGTCTTCGGCGGCTGGACCGACTCCACCCGCACCCGCTACCTGGCGTACGAGCAGACCTCGCCGGGCACCACCAAGCGGTCCACGCCGTACGCCTACTGGAACAACTCCGGCTCGTACGTCCCGTACCGCTACAAGGCGCTCTCCCACGGCGGCGACGGCGGCGGAACGGACGGCGGAACGAACGGCGGAACGAACGGCGGCGGCAGCAGCGACGGCTCCTCCTCGACCGCCTTCCCGGGTGCCGACAAGTTCGGCCCCGGCGCGGACAACGCGTACGTCACCAGGCTCGGCCAGATGCTGGTGCAGCGCGGCGGCGCCCGGTTCTACGGCACGGGCCCCGGGCCGCGCTGGAGCGAGTCGGACCGGCGGGCCACCGAGGCCTTCCAGCTCGCCCAGGGCTGGCGCGGCGCCGAGGCCGACGGCATCCCCGGCAAGGACACCTGGGACTACCTGGTCAACCCCAAGGGCCGGAACATCGACGGCGGCGCCCCGCTCCCGCCGCCGCCGGTCGGCCCCGGCACCGGCGCCGGAGCGCCGCCCTTCCCCGGTCGGTCCGCTTTCGGGCCGGGCGCCGCCAACGACAACGTCCGGCGGCTCGGCGAGCAACTGGTCCGCAAGGGGTTCGGCCGCCACTACACGCAGGGTCCGGGCCCGCGCTGGACGGAGTCCGACCGGCGAAACGTCCAGGCCTTCCAGGAGTCCCTGGGCTGGCGCGGCGCCGAGGCCGACGGCTACCCCGGCCCGGACACCTGGAAGCGGCTCTTCTCCTAGGGACCGCCCGACCGGGGACCGCCCCGGGGACCGCCCCGGGAGCCGTCCGACCGGGGGCCGTCCGGCCCCCGGGGGGCCCGGCTCACACCGCGCGTCCGTCCGGCAGGGGAACACCGGGCGGGCGCCCCGACATCCAGTGGAAGAGCCCCATCGCCACGCTGGTCGCCAGGTTGAAGCTGGAGACCCCGGGCCGCATCGGCACCGCGACCAGCCGGTCGGCCCGCGCCTTCAGCCCCGCCGAGACACCGTGCCGCTCGGTGCCGAAGGCGAGCACCGCGTCGTCCGGGAAGGCCGTCTCCCGGATGTCCGCACCTTCCGGGTCCAGCACGTACAGCGGGCCCGCGGGCAGGTCCGGGAGCGTCAGCCGCTCGACGGCGGTGGCGAAGTGCAGGCCCGCGCTGCCCCGGAGCACGCCCGGGTGCCAGGGGTCGAGGTCCCCGGTGGTCACCACCCCGGCCGCGCCGAAGCCGGCCGCCAGCCGGATCACCGCGCCGACGTTGCCCAGGTTGCGCGGGTCCTCCAGCAGCACGACCGGTGCCGTCCGCGGCCGGCGGTCCAGCGCGGCGCGGTTCGCCTCGACGGTCGGCCGGGCGGCCAGCGCGATCACGCCGGTCGGGTGGAGCCGGGGCGCGAGCCCCCGCAGCGTCTTCTCCGGCAGCTCGGCGGCCAGCCCGTCCAGCGCGGGGGAGACGTCCGGGGCCAGCTCGGCGGCGAGGGCCAGCAGCGCGGCCCGGTCGGCGGTCAGCACCTGCCGGACGGCGCCGCCGAACCGCAGTGCGTGCTTCAACGGGTGGAACCCGTCCAGCAGCACCGTTCCCGGTTCCTCGGCGCCGGCCCGCCAGGCGCGCAGCAGTTCTTCGTCGTTCACGCCGCTCACTCTGCCGGACCGGGCTCGCCCGGTCGTCCCGCGGCGGCGATCACCTGGTCGAAGGTGAGCGGCCCACCGGCCTTCCCGACGGCCTCCCCACCGGACTCCTCCGCAGACTCCTCGACGCCCGCGCCCGGCCGCAGCCCGGCCAGCGCCAGGTCCAGGTGCCGGTGGACCAGCGCGCCCCCGGCGTCGAGCACGGCCAGACCGCCCGGCAGCGGCCGGGAGACCCGGACGCAGAGCAGCACCAGGTCACCCATCCCGACATCCGTGCGCAGCTGCCCCGCCTCCTGGGCCGCGCGCAGCAGCTCCTCGACCGCCGCGACCGCGCCGGTCCGGGCGGCGACCAGCTCCTCGTCCACCACCAGGCGTTCCAGCAGCACCACGATCGCCGCCCCCATCCGCAGGTCGGCGGCGGCGTGCACGAAGCGGCGCAGCGCGCGGTACGAGTCGGCCTCGGCCTCGCGGGCCCGGTCGGCCGCCTCGGCGAGCCGGGTGAGCAGATCGGCGACCAGGGCCCCGACCAGCGCCTCCCGGTCGGGGAAGCGCCGGTAGAGCGTCCCCGGGCCGACGCCGGCCCGGCGGACGACCGCGTCCAGCGGAGCGTCCGGGCCCCGTTCCAGGAAGACCTCGCAGGCGGCCTCCAGGATCCTGCGCCGACTGCGTTCCGCGTCCGCTCTCATCACCAGCCCCTTAACCGGAGAGATTCTCTCCCTCTATGCTACCGTCCTGGCAGACGGAGAAAATCTCTCCGCTTAAGCGGGGGCACCCATCCGAGGAGCGACGCCATGACGACCACCTCATCGCCGGCCATCCACACCGACATCGACGGCACCGGGCACGACCGCGCGGCCGTCCTCGCCTGGGAGCTGGACCGCGCCCGGGCCGCTCTGCGGCTGCTCAAGCAGCGCCTCGGCGACGACCGCACCCGCGAACTGCTCGCCCCCGACACCGCCGCGGCCGACGCCGCGATGGCCGGCTGGCTGCACGCCTCCGGCGGGCGGTGGCGCGCGGCCGTCACCGAACTGACCGCCACCGGCATCGACGCCGCGACCTTCCTCGCCTGGTGGCAGGGCCGGCTGCACGCCCCCGACCGGGCCGCCCTGCTGGCCGCCAACCCCGAGCACTACCTCGCCGACTCGGCCGACGGGACGGTCGAGATCATCGAGACGGTCGGCGACGGACCGCTCCGCTTCCTCCTCCGCTTCCGCCCCACCCCGGCGACCCCGGCGTACCCGGTCCGGATCGGCGGCACCGGCCACCTGGCGGACGGCTCCGAGGTGCTGCGGGTGATGCACGAGTTCGCCGACTCCCCGCAGGGCCTGCGGATCCGGCTCACCGTCGAGTTCCCGGCCGCGGCCCCGACCGGGCTGTCGACCGGCCACCAGTGGCACTTCGCCTGCGAGTTCGCCAACTGGCTGGAGGCCGCCGCGGCGGCCTGACCGGCGGGTCCGCCCCCCGGACCTCGTCGGACCAGGGCCGGGCCCGCCTAACGACCCGACGGCTCCGGTTCGCGCTGCGCGGTCGCGGTCGCCGTCCCGCCGCCGCGCAGCGCCCGCTCCAGGTCCTTCAGCGCCTGGAGCAGCAACCTGGTCCCGGTCCGCAGCACGTCCCGCTGCACCTCGCCGGGCGACCCGGCGAGCCGCTGCTCCAGCCGCTCCTGTGCCTCCCGGACGGCGTCGAACTCCACCGGCTGCCCGGTCAGCAGGGCGCCCGCCGCCAGCGCCGTGGCCAGCTGCAGCTCCTCCGCGAACTCCGCCGCCCCCGGCACCGGATCGGCGTCGGCCGCGGGCAGGTGCGCCTCCAGCAGCACCGCGACCCGCCCGAGGTGGCCGACCGCCGCCCGGGCCCGGTCCAGCTGGCGACGGCTCACCCCGGGCAGTCCGGAGGCGTGCCGCCCCGGCTCGGCGTCGGCCCGCTGCATCGCCTGGAGCAGCTCGGAGCGCGCCTCCCGGGAGTCCAGCAGTGCCGCGCGGACGGCCCGTCCGCGCGGCGCCGCCGGACGCTCGTAGACCGCGATCACCTCGGCCGCGTACCGTCCGGCGGCGGCCAGCCACTCGGCCAGCCGCTCACCGAGCCGGGCGGTCTGCCAGGTCGGGAAGAGCGCGTAGACCAGCAGGGCGACCGACCCGCCGAGCAGGGTCAGCCCGACCCGCTCGACGGCCGTCGTCAGCGGGTTCCCGGCCTGCAGCCCGAGCAGGAACACCACGTACGAGGAGATGCAGACCGTGATGACCGCGTAGCCGGTGCGCAGGGTGAGGTAGGCGCCGCCGATGCTGAGCACCGCGAGGACGGCCAGCACCCACTCGCCGGGGCGCGCCAGCTGCACCACCAGCGTGGAGACGGCCACCCCGACCATGGTCCCGGCCAGCCGGGCGACCCCCCGGCTGTAGGTCTGCGCGAAGTCCGGCCGCATCACCATCGCGGCCGTCATCGGCGCCCAGTAGCCGTGTTCGAAGCCGACCAGCCGGGCCAGCAGGTAGGCGACGGTCACCACCCCGGCCAGCCGGACGGCGTGCTGGAAGACCGCCGAGCGCGGCTGGAACTGCCGCCGCACCGCGCGCAGCGCCGTGGGCAGCATCCGGACCAGCGGCGGCTTGCGCAGCGCCCCGCCGGCCTGCACCACGGGGGTGTCGATGGTGTCCTCGGCGCCCCGGTCCAGCGTGTCGGAGGCCTTGCGGAGCAGCCCGGCCAGTCGGCGGGCGGAGCGCCGGGCGGCGCCGCGCAGTTCCGGGCCCTCGGTCCGGGCGGCGAGGGTGAGCGCGGGCGCCGAACGCGGGAGCTGGAGCGGGTCCCCGGTGCGGATCGCCCGGGCCAGCGCGTCCATCGCCTCGGCGGCGGCGGCCAGCACCTCGCGGGCCCGGTCGCGCTCCGGCCCCTCCTCGGGGGCGCCGACCTTGGGGTCGGCGATCGCCGCCAGGGTCGGCCGGACCCGTTCGGCGATCCCGCGCAGGCCGCGCAGTTCGGGCGGCCGGTTCCGGTCCTGCCAGGGGGTGAGCGCGGCGGCGTGCCGGGCGGTCATGAACGGTTCCGGGTCGACGTGCGCGGTCGGGTCCTGGCGCAGCCGGCGGGCGTAGTCGGCGAGTTCGGCGTAGGTGTCGGCGAGCGCCTCCCGCTGGACGGTCCAGCTGCCGATCGGCCAGACGGTGATGACCAGCGCCTGGGCGACGCCCCCCAGCGCGCAGACCAGCCCGTGTCCGAGCGCGGTGAGCGGGCTGACCGGCAGCTGGACCACGATCAGCATCACCGAGACGGTGTTGGCGGCGACCACCCCGGCGGTCGGCCCGATCGCCCAGGCCAGTCCGGCGCCGAAGGCCCAGACCGCCAGCAGCACCGGGAACGCCCCGGGCACCCCGGCCGCCAGGTAGCCGAGGAAGGTGCTGACGCCGAGTCCGATCCCGGCGGCGACGGCGAGCGTGGCCCGGGGCCGGAAGCTGCGCTGGAAGGTGGCGGTCCCGGCGATGAACGCGCCCATCGCGGCCGAGGTGGCCAGCTCCGGCCCGCCCAGGGCCAGGGTGGGGAAGAGCACCGCCGCCACCGCGACCGCGCCGCGCAGCGCCCGCTTGGGGTCGGTGAGCGCCCGGTCGACGGTCAGTCCGGTCCGCGCGGTGTCTCGAAGGGCGGCGAACCAGGACATAGCGGTCAGCTTAGGGGAGTGGCGCCCTTCTCCCCGCCAGGGACCCGGCCCACGCGGCGGACCGTCCGGCCCACCCGTCGACCGGCCCACCGCAACGCCGCCGTCGGCAGGAAGACCGCGTCCGCCGCGATCATCGCCAGCGAGAACACCGGGAGCCCGAGCAGCACCGCGATCCCCACGTGCTCGGCCATCATCACCACCAGCAGCGTGTTCTTGACCCGCCGGCTGACCAGCGTGAACGGGAACGCGACCTGGAGCAGGACCGTCCCGTAGGTGATCAGGAAGACCGGCAGCAACGCCGACCCGACCAGCCCGGACAGCCCCGGCCACGGCGTGAAGTAGTCCAGGTGGAGCGGGTAGTAGAGCGCGGTGCCGTCCTGCCAGCGCGAGCCCTGCACCTTGTACCAGCCCGCGGTGGCGTAGATCAGCACCACCTCGACGGCGATCACCAGCATCGCGCAGTTGTGCACCATGGTCGCCAGCGCGTCCAGCACCGCGCGCGTCTCGCCGTCCGGCGCCAGCCGCCCGGCCAGCCACCAGAGCCCGGCCACCGCCCAGAGCGCCCAGAACACCGGCCCCCATCCGACGTACGGGAACGTCGCGGTCGTCCAGGCCAGGCTCTCCCCGGAGAAGCCGCCCAGCCCGCAGACCAGCAGGACGACGCCGAGCACCGCCCAGAGCGCCACCCCGGTCCGCCCGGACCCCGCCCGCCGGGCGTCCAGCGACCAGACCTCCGCGCAGCGGGTGAAGACCAGGTAGACCGCCATCAGGTGGACGACGTTGTCGCCCCCGTCGCCGAGGAAGACGTTGCGGTTCTGCAGCGAGAGCACGGTGACCAGGAACAGCACCGTGCTCGCCCTGGTCCGCCAGCCCAGCAGCACCGCCAGCGCGGCCAGCACCGCCAGGTGGTAGACCAGCTCGAACCAGAGCCGCCCGCCGAACCAGGGCAGCACCGTCAGCGCCCCGTTGTCGGCCAGCAGCCGCTCCGCCAGCTCCGGTGACCAGGGCGAGGTGTCGCCGTACAGCAGCCGCCGGTTGGGCCACTCGCGGAGCAGGTACACCATCCAGACCAGCCCGAAGCCGATCCGCACCGTCGCCGCCTGGTACGGCCCGAGCACCCGTCCGGTGAACACCGCGAACGCCCGGGCCGCGAGCCGGACCGGCCCCGGCCGGCGCGCCGCGGGTTCGGCCTCCGGCGGCGAACCGGGCTGGCGGGGGATCCCGTCGAGCAGCCGCTCCCCGGCCTCGGCCGGAGTGACCTCGTTCACCCGAGCCCCCGGACGTCCTCGTCGCCCACCGGCCACCAGGGCAGCTCCCGGACCTTCGGCGCGGGCGGCGGCGCCTCGTCGCTCCACTCCGGCGGCGGGACGGTCGTCGTGGTCACCCGCAGTTCGACCTCCAGCACCGGCCGCCCGTCGACGCTCCGGCCGATCCGCTGCAGCACGATCCGCTTCAGGTACTCCTCGGCCAGCCGGCCGCGCGGATTGACGAGCGACTCGTCCTGGGCGTTGTGCGAGCCGTCGTAGAAGTCCCAGGCGCGGCGGAGCATGTTCTGGTCGGCGTGGCTGGGCGCCGGGTTGCCCCGGATCGCCGCGAGGTCCCGGGCGGTCAGCCCGACCCAGTCGTGGGTCCGGACGCCGCCGTCCTCCGCCGCCGTCCGCGCCCGGGCGTCCACGGTGACGTTCTGCTGCAGCGGGTTGGGGGCGAACAGCTTCCAGTTCTGCTCGAACTCCGGGTAGACCAGGCCGTCGACCTGGTCCCGGTACCGCTGGGACAGCGAGTTGGCCGGTGCCACGTGCAGGAAGACCGCGCCGAGGAAGAGCCCGGTGGCGGCGGTCAGCACCACGGCGGCCGTCCCGAGCACGGCCCGCGCGGGCGCCGACCAGGCCCGGTGGACGGGCGGCGGGTCCGTGCTCTCGGCGCTCTCGGCCATGAACTCCCCCGGGGAAGGGCGGGGCCGGCACCGCGCCGGCCCGGTCGCGCGCCCATCCTGCCCTACTCCCCCGAACGGCGGGCCCGTCCGGACCACCGGAATCCGCGGGGGACCCCCGGGTCGCCCGCTACAGGACGAAGGCCTGCTGGCCGCCGCTGCTCACCATCGGACGGCCCGCGCCGTCCCAGGCGTACATGCCGCCGTCGACGTTGACCGCGTCCCGGCCGTTCTGCACGAGGTACTGGACGACCTGCGCGGAGCGCCCGCCGACCCGGCAGAGCACGTACAGCTTCCCGTCCGGAAGCTCATCGATCCGCGCCACGACCTCGCCGATCGGGATGTGCAGCGCACCGTCCACGTGCCCGGCGTCCCACTCGTCCTGCTCACGGACATCCAGCAGGGCGGCGTCGGCGGGGACGCCGGCGGCGTCGATGGTGGGGATCTGCGCGAACATCGTCTGGTTCTCCTGGGCGTCGGGATCGGCTCCGCCATTGTCCCCCACCGTCGCCGGGGCGCCGAGCAGCCGCTCCAGCTCGGCCTGCTGGGCGGCGGCCTTGGCCAGCAGCTGCTCGGCCAGCTCCTCCAGCAGCCGGTCCGGATCCTGCGGGGCGAGCGCCAGCAGCTCTCCCATCGCGGTCCGCTCCAGCCGCACCTGCTCGGCGGCGAGCCCGCCGATCCGGCCGGTGAGCCACTCCAGGCGGAGGCGCAGCCAGCCGAGCCGGTCGGGGGAGTCGACGGCCGGAGCCGCCTCGGGGGCGGTGGACCACTCGGCGGCCAGCGTCTCCAGCGCACCGGTGTCACCGAACGCGTACGCCTCGTTGACCCGGATCAGGAAGGCGGCCCGGAGCTCCTGCTCGGCCGGGTCGGTGGTGAGGTCCGGGTGGGCCCGGCGGACCAGCTCCCGGTAGACCCGCTGGGCGTCCCGACCGGGCCGGACCCGGGCCGGTGCGGCCGGCGGCGGCGGGGCGTCCTCCTGTTCCCGCACGGTGTCGAACAGCGCGTCCAGGTCGGGGAGTTCGTCCACCCTCCGGCGTGCCTCGGCGGCCTGCCTGAGGTCCTCCGGAAGACCGGTGCGGGCGGCCAGGGCCTCGGCGACCAGCGCGTCCAGCTCGTCCAGCCGGGCGTACAGCGGACCGAGCAGCTGGTGGTGGATCAGCGCGAAGTTGTCGATCTCGACCCGCAGGGTCTGCACGTCGACGTCCATGGTCAGCCAGGCGAGTTCGGCGGCGGCGACCCGCTCCTCCAGCTCCTGCTGCTCCGGATCCGTCCAGCGGACGGGGCTCTGCGCGGTCACTTCTCGCCTCTGTCTCGTCCTGGGTGGTTCCGTCCCGTCCTGCGACCCTACCCCCCGCGTGCGGTGCACCGGCGGGGTGGACGGGGAGTGCGGACCGGCGCACGCCACGTGACACGCAACTGATACCGAGGAATCTCCCCGTTTCGCTATCGAGTCCCGGCCCGTCCGTGCTTCGCTGGTATCCGCACAGCATGCCTTCCTCCGGAGAATCGGCCGTCTCCAGGCGTGGCGGCCAGGCGGGAGCAGACCCAATCCATGGTGGACGAGCCCAACTCCACATCGCGTCCGGCGGGTACCGAAACGGGGCCCGGAACCGCACCGGGTGACCAGCCGTCAGGGGTGGTCGCCCTGGTGCGGCTCGCCCTCGTGCTGGTCGACCGGAGCGGCCGGATCACCCAGTGGAGCCGGGCGGCCGAGGAACTGTTCGGACACCGCGCGGAGGTCGTCCACGACCGCCCCGCCACCGGCCTGCTGCCCGCCGCCGAACCGCGCAGCGTCCCCGCTCCGGCCGGGGCCGGGATCCCGCCGGCCCGCCGCCGGGACGCCTTCGACACCCTCGCCGAGCTGACCGCCAACGGGACCGCCTGGGCCGGGCAGCTGCCCGTGGTCGACCGCGAGGGGCGGCTGCGCGACGTGCTCTGGTGGGCCTACCCCGTGGACGGACCCGTCGGCGGACTGCTGGCGCTGGCCGCCGACGCCCGCCCGCTGCGCTCGGCCGGCCCCCGGCTGGCGCTCGGCGAGCGGCTGCTGCCGTTCGCCGCCGCCCCCGCCGCCCGCGGCGGCTTCCACCGGATCTCCGCCGCGCTGACCGCCCCCGGCCGGCCCGTCCCCGCACCCTTCGCCGCGCTGCTGCCCGGTTCGGCCGAGCGCCGCGGGCCGCTGCTGGTCGCGCTGTCCCGGGGCGGCCTGCCGGCCCTGCGGCCCGACCCGACCAGCGTGCTGCCGGTCCGGCCCGCCGACCCGGCGGCCGGCACCGCCCACGCCGCCGCCGGGATCGGTCGGCGCTATCCGACCGCGCAACAGCGGGCCACCCGGCTCGGCCCGCCGCCGCAGCCCGAGCAGCCCGCACCCGGCCGCCGCCCGGCCGGCCCGCTGCCCGGCCAGCGCGAGGCCGCCCCGACCACCGCCGCCCCGACCACCGCCGGCGCCACCGCCGCCTCCCAGACCGGAGCGCCCCAGGCCGGCACCGCCGCGCCCGCCGCACCGGCCACCGTCCCGGCCCCGCCGAGAGGAACCACCGCCATCGAGCAGACCGCTGTCGGGTCGTCCGCCGTCGAATCGTCCGCCCCCGGGCGCCGGCTCCACCCGGGCGAGCCCACCGCACCACCCACCGCACCCGTCCCGGTCCCCGGAGCCGTACCCGTGACCACCCCCGTGGCCCCGACCGGCCGGTTCGGCGCGTTCCTCACCAACGGCCAGGCGGGCGAGCAGCTGGCCCTGCTCAACGAGGTCGGCGGCAAGGTCGGTACCACCCTCGACCTCGGCTTCACCGCCCACGAGCTCTGCCAGGTCCTCGTCCCCCGGGTCGCCGACTTCGCCTGCGTCGACCTGGTCGACGGCCTGATCTCCGACTCCGAGCTGCCGGCCGCCCGCCCCGACGACGACACGATGCTCCGCCGGGTCGCCCTGGCCTGCAACGAGTCCGTCGGCGAGTGGGACCACGTGCTCGCCGAGGGCGCGCTGGTGGCCATGCCCCGCCGCACGCCGCCCGGCATGGCCCTCCAGCTCAACCAGCCGGTCCTGGTCCCGGTGGTCACCCGGGACGTCGCGGTCGACTACGCCGCCGCGCTCGGCGGCCCCAGGCTCGCCTCCGTGGTCTCCGGCCGCTCCATGCTGGTGGTGCCGCTCTCCGCCCGGGGCACCGTGCTCGGCATCCTCAAGCTGCTCCGGCTGCCCGACCGCGACCCCTTCGACGAGGGCGACGCCGCCACCCTCAAGGAGCTGGCCGCCCGGGCCGCGCTCTCGCTGGACAACGCCCGGCTGCACCGGGCCGAGTCGCGGGTCGCCACCACCCTGCAGCGGTCGATGATCCCGACCCGCCCGCCGCAGATCCCCGGCGTCCAGATCGCCCACCGCTACCTGCCCGGCGACTCCCGCGCCGAGGTCGGCGGCGACTGGTTCGACGCGATCCAGCTGCCCGGCAGCCGGGTCGCCCTGGTGGTCGGCGACGTGATGGGCCACGGCCTGCACTCGGCCGCCGCGATGGGCCGCTTCCGCACCGCGATGCAGACCCTGGCCGCCCTCGACCTGCCGCCCGGGCAGCTCCTGCGCCACCTGGACAACCTGGCCCACAAGCTCGGCGACGACCATCTCGCCACCTGCCTGTACGCGGTCTACGACCCCATCAACCGGACCTGCGAGCTGGCCAGCGCCGGCCACGTCCCGCCGGTCCTGGTCCACCCGGACGGCACCGGCGAGCTGCTGGAGATCCCGGCCGGCGCCCCGATCGGCGTCGGCGGCGTGCCGTTCGTCGCCAAGACCATCGACGTCTCGGACGGGTCGATGCTGGTGCTGTGCACCGACGGCCTGGTCGAGGTCCGGGGCGGCGACATAGGGGCCGGGCTGGCCGCGCTCTGCGGCAACCTGATCGACCCCCGGCAGAGCCCCGAGCAGGCGTGCGACGTGGTGCTGGACCGGCTCCACTCGGACGACCGGAAGGACGACGTCGCCCTGTTGGTCGCCCGGTTCGACGGGGTGGCCCCGAGCGAGGTCGCCACCTGGGACCTCACCGTCGACCAGCGCGAGGTCCGCCGGGCCCGCGCCCTGGTCCGCGAGCAGCTGGCCGGCTGGCACCTGGGGGCGCTCAGCGACACCACCGAACTCCTGGTCAGCGAGCTGGTGACCAACGCCGTCCGGGTGGCCCGGGACCGCGTCCAGCTCCAGCTGATCCGGGTGGACAAGCTGCTGGTCGAGGTCAGCGACGACAACCACAACCTGCCCTCGCTGGAGCCCGCCGAACAGCTCGGCGAGACCGGCCGCGGACTGACCCTGGTCACCAAGCTCGCCGAACGCTGGGGCACCGCCCGCAAGGCGGTCGGCAAGGTCGTCTGGTTCGAGCTGCCCCTGCCCCCGCCGCCGCACTAGCGTCGCCCGGACCGCTCGGCGCAGTGCCCCCCGGTCGCGGGCACCGTGCCCGTCCGTCCGCCGGCTCGTGCCCGTCCGGACCCGGTGCCCGGGTCCGGGCTACGGCACGGCCCGGACCGGCGCCCGGCGCCTGGCCTCGTTGGCGACCTCGATCGAGGCCGCCGCGGCCACCACGGCCGCCGCCCCGACCCCGGCCAGCACCCGCGGCCAGAAGTCCCCGAACACCTCCACCGAGACGGCGATCAGCAGTGCCGCTATCACCGCGACCACGTGCTCCAGGCCGGCCAGGTTCGGCAGCACGACCGCCTCCCCGACCATCAGTGCCACCACCAGACCGGCGGTGAACCAGGCCCGGCTGCGGAAGGCGATGCAGATCGCCAGCGCCACCACGGCCGCCGACGGACCGGTGTCCCGCACGTGCGCGACCCACTTCGGGAAGCCGAAGACGTGCTCCGGTCCGATCGCCACCCCGACCCGGGCGAACAGCGTCCCGGCCAGGGTGCAGGTGTAGGCCACCACCAGGGTCAGCCGCCGGCCGAGCACGATCTCGGCGATGCCGAAGACGAGGAAGACCTGGGCCAGCGCCCCCCAGACCGGCAGGTCCAGGGCCGGCACGTACAGCGACAGCGGAGTGCGCAGCAGCGAGACCTCCAGCGGCAGCGCGGCCTTCACCACCCCGATCTGGGTGACGAACCGCTCCCCGCCCGGCAGGTGCTGGACGATGCTGAACAGCAGGATCAGGCAGGTCGCCGCGGTGGCCAGCGGGACGGCTGCGAACTTCTTCCGCACCACCCCTTCCCGGACGATCCCGAACAGCGTTCCCCACTCGGCGACAGCGGCCTCTCTGGCAATTGCCACCGGCCCCTTTCGCACGCCCCCCGCGTGGGCCCTCTGATTCACTACCGTCTCCATATCCCCGAAGCCGGGAACGTTTCCCCGGCTACCCCCACATTAGAAGCCGGTTAAGGAATCCACATCGGCATCAATGTGGACCGAGGTCATCCTCAGGGGGGAGGGCTCACCCCGAAATCCCCCCATCCGGACGTCCGGCTCCCTCCGCCCCCCGGCGGAGGGACTACCCCTTCCCGTCCTTCGCCGCCACCGGCACCCGGGGCTCCGCGACGGCGGTTCCCGTGTGTCGACGACGGAACAGGGCGGGCAGACTCGGCGCGGTGATGAAGCCCTCGGCCCGGGCACTGGCGATGCCGATCCGCGGAATCTCGCTGCTCTTCTCGAACAGCAGATAACGCGGCTCCCAGATCGGCCGGTACTTGGCGTTCGCGCGGTACAGGGATTCGATCTGCCACCAGCGCGAGAAGAAGCCCAGAACGGAGCGCCAGAGCCGCAGCACCGGACCGGCGCCGAGCTTCGAACCGCGCTCGAAAACGGAACGGAACATCGCGAAGTTCAGCGAGACCCGGGCCAGATTCACCTCGCCCGCGCGCTGCAGGAGTTCGATCACCATGAACTCCATCAGGCCGTTCTCGGTGTCCCGGGCCCGCCGCATCAGGTCCAGCGAGAGCCCGTCCGCGCCCCACGGCACGAAGCTCAGCAGCGCCTTCAGTTCACCGTCGCCGTCGTGGCACTCCAGCATCACGCAGCGGCCGTCGCCCGGGTCGCCCAGCCGGCCCAGCGCCATCGAGAAACCGCGCTCGGTCGCGCCGTCCCGCCACTGGTCGGCCTTGGCCACCAGCTCGGCCATCTCCGACTCGGGGATCTCCTCGTGCCGGCGGATCCGCACCGTGTACCCGGCCCGCTTGACCCGGTTGTAGGCCTGCCGCACCACCCGCATCGCCCGGCCGTCGAGCGAGAACTCGTCCAGCTCGACGATCGCCTCGTCGCCCAGCTCCAGCGCGTCGAGGCCGTGCCGGGCGTAGATCACGCCGGCCTCCTCGGAGGCGCCCATCACGGCGGGCGCCCAGGCGTGCTCACGGGCCTCGGACAGCCAGGCGTCGATCGCCCCCGGCCAGGCCTCGGGGTCGCCGATCGGGTCGCCGGAGGCCAGCGAGACACCACCGATCACCCGGTAGGTGACCGCCGCCTTGCCGCTCGGCGAGAACACCACGGCCTTGTCCCGGCGGAGTGCGAAGTAGCCCAGCGAGTCCCGGTCGCCCTGCCGGTCCAGCAGCCCGCGCAGGCGCTCCTCGTCCTCGGCGGTCAGCAGTTCCTTGTTGCGGGGGCTGCGGAAGGCGACGTAGAGCACCAGCAGGAAGAGCAGCGCGCCCATCGCGTTGATGACCGCGTTCACCCAGGTCGGGGCGTCGATCACGGAACGCAGGTGCTCGGACGGCGTGACGGTGACCATCCGGCCGACCGAGTAGCGGAACGTGTCCCAGAAGCCGGCGCCGTCGAGGTCGTTGGTCAGGGCGACCAGCGCGGCCCCGACCACCCCGCCGAAGCCCAGGCCGGCCACGAAGGTGGCCGCCGCCGTCTTCGGGTTGGAGCGGTCCCCCTTGGAGGTGAACTCCTTCCGGCCGATCACCAGGGCCAGCACGAACAGGCAGGTCAGCACGGTGGAGACGTAGTTCAGCGGGTGCTCGTTGAAGCCCTCGCCGGGCAGCGACATGGCAGCCAGGTAGAGCAGGGCGAACACGCCGGCGAGCGCGATGTTGAAGATCCACGCGGCCCGCTTGCGCCGCCGCATCGCGATCGCGAGGAAGGCCGACAGCACCGCACTGCTCAGGCCCGCCGTCATCAGGTACGGGGTGAAGTACTCGCCCTCGTTGTGCGTCTCGACCTGGTCCCGGAACGGCACCAGCAGCACGGTGACCAGGTTCAGCAGGGCGAGCAGCCGCAGGTACCAGACGGTCGCCGCGGCGGCCCGAGGGCGCCAGCGCTCCAGGAGGCCGGGCGGGGACCCGGCGGAGGACGTGGACGGCTCCGGCTTCAGAGTGGACGACACAGCTCAATTCCAAACGATCAGATGGTGGGGCGCATCCGCACACGGCCCGAGGTCGGGCACTCCGTACAGGCCCGACGACCCGACCGACCGCTCGCCTCGGCCGGCAGACCGATGGAGCGGCAGCCAACTCCATGGTTCCCCACCCCGGGAGAGAATCGCGTGAACCAGGTAGGCGATTCACACCCCCGCCGAACGGCGGGGGTTCACGACCGGCCGAACCGCGGTCCCGGCCGCTCAGGCCCTACCCTCGAATCCAGTCATGCGGACCGGCCCGGCCCCGTCCGCCGAACCGAGGAGGGACCCATCACCACCACCCGCGTGCTGATCGTGGACGACGAGATCCTGGTGAGGTCCGGACTCGGGCTGATCGTCGGGTCCGCCGCCGACCTGGAGGTGGTCGGCGACTGCTCCGGCGGACAGGCCGAGGAGTACGTCCGCCGGCTGCGCCCGCACGTGGTGCTGCTCGACATCCGGATGCCCGACATGGACGGCATCTCGGTGCTCCGCCGGGTGCGCGCGCTGCCCGACCCGCCGGCCGTGGCGATGCTCACCACCTTCGACACCGACGAGTACATCGGCACCGCGCTGCGGGCCGGCGCGTCCGGCTTCCTGCTCAAGGACACCGCCCCGGAGCAGCTGGTGCACGCCGTCCGGGTGCTCGCGGCCGGTGGCAACATCCTCTCCCCGACCGTGACCCGGACGGTGATCGGCGGCTACGTCGACGGCGGCGGCCCGGACGCCGAGGCGGCGACCCTGGCCCGCACCCTGACCGGCCGCGAGCTGGACGTGCTGGCGCTCCTCGGCGAGGGCCTGTCCAACGCCGAGATCGCCGACCGGCTCTTCCTCGGTACCGGCACCGTGAAGGACCACATCAGCGCGATCCTCGGCAAGCTCAGCGCCGCCAACCGGGTCCAGGCCGCCGTCATCGCCCACCGGGCCGGGCTGGTGCGGCCCAGGCCGAGCGACGGGGCATGAGCGACCTCTCCCCCGGCAGACGGCTCCCGGCGGGGTTCACCGCCCCCTGGCTGATGCTCCTGCTGCCGGCGCTCTACTCCCTGGTCGACGCCGCCCTGGTGGCCCGGGGCGCCCCGCTCTGGCAGACCCTGCTCTCCGTGCTGGCCGCCGTCGCGCTGCTCTGGCGGCGGCGCTTCCCGGTCACCGTCCTGCTGCTGGTCATGCCCGGCAGCTACCTCGACGACATCTGGCTCGCCCCGATCACGGCCGTCTACACGGTGGCGGCCGAGCGCCCCAGCCCCCGGGTGGTGGTGCCCTGCGCCACCCTGTTCGCCCTGGTCGAGTTCTTCCACTGGCCGGTCTACGAGCAGACCTTCGCCCTCAGCCGGGACACCGCGCTGTACGCGATCCAGTCCGTGATGCTGGCGGCCGGTCCGGCCGCCACCGGCCTGCTCTCCCGGACCAGGCGCGAGCTCGCGGCCCGGCTGGACGAGCTGACCCGGGGCCAGGCGCGGGAGAGCCGGCTGCTCGCCGAGCGGGTGCTGAGCGACGAGCGCGGCCGGCTGGCCCGGGAGATGCACGACGTCGTCTCGCACCAGGTCAGCCTGATCAGCATCCAGGCCGGCGCGCTCCAGGTCTCGACCCCCGACCCGGCCGCGGTGACCACGGCCCGCACCATCCGGGAGCTCTCCGTCCGGACCCTGGAGGAACTGCGCCAGATGGTCGGGGTGCTGCGGGCCGGCGGCCCGCGGATGGACACCCCGCTGGCTCCGCAGCCCCGCCTGGCCGACCTCCCCCGGCTGATCGAGGAGAGCGGGCTCGCCGCCGACGCCGAGCTGACCCCCGGCGACCGCCCCTGGCCCGAGGCGGTCGAGCGGGCCGCCTACCGCACCGTCCAGGAGGCGCTCACCAACATCACCAAGTACGCCCCGGAGGCCGCGGTGCACGTACGGGTCAAGGCCCGGGGCCGCAGGCTGCGGGTGGAGGTCCGCAACGAGGCCCCGCCGGTCCCGCCCGTCCAGACGCTGCCGGGCGGCGGCCACGGCTTGGTCGGCCTGCGCGAGCGCGCCCAGCTGCTCGGCGGATCGCTCGCCGCCGGACCCACCACGGACGGCGGTTTCGAGGTCCGGGCCGAGCTCCCGGCCAGCCGGAACTGACCCCCGGAACTGGCCCCGGGACGCCCCCCGGAACTGGCCCCGGGACGCCCCTCGGGACGCGCCTCGGAACGCCCCGCCTCCGGCTCCCTCCGGAGGCGGGGGCGCCCCGGAGAACGAGAAAACCCCGCAGGTCCGAAGACCTGCGGGGTTTCACTGTGCGCGAGGGGGGAGTTGAACCCCCACGCCCTTTCGGGCACTGGAACCTGAATCCAGCGCGTCTGCCTATTCCGCCACCCGCGCATGGGTGTCTGTCGTGGTTGCCGGCCGATCAGCCGAGCTGCTCGGTACCATGTGGCCCTTGCGTCTCTTCGATCCGGCCCCCTTGCGGGTGCCCCTTCCGACGTGGAAAACAGTAGCACGACCAGCGGGTCACCTCCGAATCCGTTCCCCGCAGAGGCCGGGCGCATCCGAACGGATGCCCGGCGAACAGGCGGACGAGGGATGGCGGGCCCGTCGAACGGGTAGCCCTGGCATGCTGCCGCCCGAATGCGTCACCCTGTGTGTCCGAGCCCACCCCCGGGCACCACGTGGTCCGGGAACCGTACGGATGGCCCCGGCGTGGATACGATCAGTACGGAAGTACCGCAAGTAGGCGCGACCGGCTCCCCGGAATCCGGTCGGCAGGCAGGCGAACGAACCCTGGAAGGGGGTGCCCCATGGGAGTGCTGAAGAAGTTCGAGCAGCGACTCGAGGGTCTCGTCAACGGCACCTTCGCCAAGGTGTTCAAGTCCGAGGTCCAGCCCGTGGAGATCGCCGGAGCGCTGCAGCGCGAGTGCGACAACAACGCGAGCATCTGGAACCGCGAGCGCACCGTCGTGCCCAACGACTTCATCGTCGAGCTGAGCCCGCACGACTTCGAGCGGCTGAGCCCCTACTCCGGGCAGCTGGGCACCGAGCTGTCCGGCATGGTCCGCGAGTACGCCGAGGCCCAGCGGTACAGCTTCATGGGCCCGCTCCAGGTGAACCTGGAGAAGGCCGACGACCTCGACACCGGCCTGTACCGGGTGCGCAGCCGCACCCTGGCGGCCGAGGAGTCCCCGCCCCCGCCGCAACAGCAGCAGCAGGCGCCCGCGCAGCCCACCCAGCCCGGCTACGGGCGGCCGCCGGCCGCCCCGGCTCCCGGCGCACCGTGGCAGCAGCAGGGCACCGCCCCGTACAGCCCGCCCCCGCCGCCCGCCGCGCCCCCCGGTGCCCCCGGCGGCGGCAACGTCCGCCCGTTCCCGGGCGCCGGCCACGGCACGTCGGTGCGCCGCTGGATCGAGGTGAACGGCGCCCGGCACCAGATCACCGGGAACGCGTGCGTGCTCGGCCGCTCGACCGAGGCCGACGTGCGCATCGACGACCCCGGAGTCTCCCGCAAGCACGCCGAGATCCGGCCCGGTACCCCCTCGATGGTGCTCGACCTGGGTTCCACCAACGGCATCGTGGTGGACGGACAGCACACCCAGCGCGCTACGCTCCGCGACGGCTCTCGAATCGTCGTGGGCTCCACCACCATCGTCTACCGACAGGTCGAAGGGTAGTGTCCGATTTGTTCGCGCGCTTCGCTCACTCACGGGCGGGCCGGCCATGTCAGAACTGACCCTCACGGTCATGCGGCTCGGCTTCCTCGCCGTCCTGTGGCTGTTCGTCATCGTGGCGGTCCAGGTGATCCGCAGCGACCTGTTCGGGACGAGGGTGAACCCCCGCGCGTCCCGCCGGGGCGCCGCCGCGGCCGCCGCCGGCACCGCGACCCCGGCGCCGGGACGCGGGGCGCAGGCCCAGCCCTCCGCCGGTCCGCAGACCCAGGGCGGCGGGCGCCGACGCGGCGCACCCACCCAGCTCGTCGTGGTCCAGGGCTCGCTGGCCGGGACCACCGTCGCGCTCCAGGGCCAGACCATCACCCTGGGCCGGGCCCATGACTCCACCATCGTGCTGGACGACGACTACGCGTCCTCCCGGCATGCCAGGATCTATCCCGACCAGACTGGGCAGTGGACGGTCGAGGATCTAGGCTCCACCAACGGCACCTATCTGGACCGTCAGCGCCTGACCGCGCCGACCCCGCTCCAGCCGGGCATGCCGATCCGTATCGGCAGGACCGTCATCGAACTGCGGAAGTAGTAGCGCATGAGGGACAGCATCCCGTCCATGACCCAGAGGGGGGCACAGGTCGCATGACCCTGGTGCTGCGCTTCGCCGCCGGCTCCCACAAGGGACTGATCCGGGAGGGGAACGAGGACTCCGGCTATGCCGGCCCGCGGCTGCTGGCCGTGGCCGACGGCATGGGCGGTGCGGCGGCCGGTGAGGTCGCGTCCTCCGAAGTGCTCGGCTCGATCGTCCGGCTGGACGAGGACGTGCCGGGCGCCGATCTGCTGACCCTCCTCGGCGATGCGGTCCAGGGCGCCAACGACCGGCTTCGCCAGATGGTCGAGGAGGACCCGCAGCTCGAAGGCATGGGCTGCACCCTCACCGCGATGCTCTGGACCGGCCAGCGGATGGGCCTCGTCCACGTCGGCGACTCCCGCGCCTACCTGCTGCGCGACGGCGCACTGGTGCAGATCACCCAGGACCACACCTGGGTGCAGCGGCTGGTCGACGAGGGCCGGATCACCCCGGAGGAGGCCGAGACCCACCCGCAGCGCTCACTGCTGATGCGGGCGCTGGACGGCCGCGGCCAGGTCGAGCCGGACCTCTCGATCCGCGAGGTCCGGGCCGGCGACCGCTACCTGATCTGCTCCGACGGCCTCTCCGGCCCGGTCAGCCACCAGACCCTCCAGGACACCCTCGGCAGCTACTACTCGCCCGAGCAGACCGTGCAGGAGCTGATCCAGCTCGCCCTGCGCGGCGGCGGTCCGGACAACATCACCTGCATCGTCGCGGACGTCCTCGACGTCGGCGCCACGGACACCCTGAGCGGCCAGTTCAGCGACGTCCCCGTGGTGGTCGGCGCGGTCGCCGAGACCCCGCCGTCCTCGGCCGCCGCCGACCGGTCGATCCGCGACACCCCGGCCGGCCGTGCCGCCGGGCTCGGCCGCGGCCCGCAGGGCGCGTTCGGCCCGGCCGCGGGCTACGACCCCGGCCACCCGGGCGACGGCCAGGGCGGCTTCGGCCCGGCCGAGGGCTACCCCGAGGGGTACCCGGAGGGCTACGCCGGCGAACCCGCGGCGTACGGCGCCGAGGACTTCGACGAGGAGCCCCGCCCGAAGCGGAAGAACCGGGCGCTGGCGTTCTCGCTGGTCGGCCTGGTCACGCTGGGCCTGCTCGGCGCGGGCGGCTTCTTCGGCTACCAGTGGACCCAGAGCCAGTACTACGTCGGCGCCGACGGCGACCACGTCGCGGTCTACCAGGGCGTCCACCAGAGCCTGGCCGGACTGAACCTCTCCTCGGTGCACACCCCGTACAAGGACATCGAGCTTAAGTTCCTGCCGCAGGACCAGCGCACCCACGTCGCCAACACCATCTCGGCGAGCAGCCTCGGCGACGCCGGCGACAAGGTGAAGAAGCTGGGCGAGCAGGCCGCGCTCTGCCGCAAGGTCGCCGACGCCCGGACCGCCGCGGCCAACACCGTCCCCGGGACGGTACCCGCGCTCCCCGGGACCGCCCCGACCGTCCCCGCCTCGGCGGCCGGCGGACCCGCCGGGACGACGCTGCAGGCCGGGTTCGTGACCGCCACCGCGCCGCCCAGCCCGTCCACCACCCGGGCCCCGGCGGCGGGCGTGCCCTCGCCCACCCCGACCCAGAGCTCTCCGGCCCCCGCCACGCCGTCCGCGGCCGCGCCCAGCCAGAGCGCCGCCGCACCGGCCGCACCGCAGAACGACCTGCCCGGCCTGAGCGACGAGGAGCGGCAGCGGGCCGACTCCTGCCCGAAGCCGTGACGGCCGCGACCCGACATAGGCCCGCCCCGCGCGGGCCCGCCGGCCGGCAGGGAGCGGCCACCACGTGAGCGAGCAGACCACCGAGAGGCGTTCCCGGGCGAACGCCCCCGCCGGTCCCCGGGTGTCCCCCGGGGCCGGGGGAGAGGCGGGAGCATGAGCACCTTCGACCTGAGCAACGACGCGAACAACCGGTCCGACGGACGCCGGGCCGGCGGTGTCCCCGCCGACCGCGCGTCCTCGCGGCGCCGCGGCAACACCACCATCTCGCCGCAGGGCACGCCGAACCGCCGCAACACCGAGCTGGCCCTGCTGGCCTTCGCGGTGCTGCTGCCGGTCCTGGCCTACGCCAACGTGGGCCTGGCGATGGACGACGCGCTGCCCACCGGCATGCTCGGCTACGGCCTCGGCATGGGGGCCCTCGCGCTGATCGCGCACCTGCTGATGCGGAAGTTCGCCCCCTACGCGGACCCGCTGATGCTGCCCATCGCCACCCTGCTCAACGGGCTCGGCGTGGTGATGATCTGGCGGCTCGACAAGGCCGGACCGCTGCTGCACAAGAACTTCGCGGCGGCCCCCAACCAGCTGATGTGGTCGGGGCTCGGGGTCGCGTTCTTCATCGTGGTGATGGTCTTCCTGAAGGACCACCGGGTCCTCCAGCGCTACACCTACATCTCGATGGTGGTGGCCCTGGTGCTGCTCGCCGCGCCGGCCTTCTTCCCGGCGCGCCAGGAGGACTTCGGGGCCAAGATCTGGATCCGGATGGGCGCCTTCTCGATCCAGCCCGGCGAGTTCGCCAAGATCATCCTGACCGTCTTCTTCGCCGGCTACCTGATGGTCAAGCGGGACGCCCTGGCCCTGGCCAGCCGCCGCTTCATGGGCCTCTACCTGCCGCGCGGCCGCGACCTCGGTCCGATCATCGTGATCTGGCTCCTCAGCCTGCTGATCCTGATCTTCGAGAACGACCTCGGCTCGTCCTTCCTGTACTTCGGCCTCTTCGTGGTGATGCTCTACGTCGCCACCGAGCGGACCAGCTGGATCATCTTCGGCCTCCTGATGTCGGTCAGCGGCGCGGTCCTGGTGGCCTCCACCACCAGCCACGTGAAGACCCGCATCGACGCCTGGCTCGACCCGATGGCCGCCTTCTCGCCGAACCACCCGCCCGGCGCCACCGAGCAGATCGGCCAGTCGCTGATGGCGCTCGGCTCCGGCGGGGTGACCGGCTCCGGCCTCGGGCAGGGGCGGTCCTGGCTGATCGACTTCGCCGCCAAGAGCGACTTCATCCTCGGCTCCTTCGGCGAGGAGCTGGGCCTCACCGGCATGATGGCGATCTTCATGCTCTACGCCCTGCTGATCCAGCGCGGCCTGCGCACCGCCGTCGCCACCCGCGACCCGTTCGGCAAGCTCTTCGCCGTCGGCCTCTCCTCGGCCATGGCGCTCCAGGTCTTCGTGGTGGCCGGCGGCGTCACCGGGCTGATCCCGCTGACCGGTATGACCATGCCGTTCCTCGCCCAGGGCGGGTCCTCGGTGGTCGCCAACTGGGCCCTGGTCGCGATCCTGCTGAAGATCAGCGACAGCGCCCGCCGCCCGGGCGTGGAACCCGCTCCCGCCAGCGAGCTCCAGGGGGGAGCAGCCTCGTGAACAAGCCGATCCGCCGGGTCTCGATCTTCTGTCTCGTCCTGATCCTGGCCCTCATGGTGCGCACCAACTGGGTGCAGGGCGTCCAGGCCGACGCCTGGGCCACCAACAAGAACAACAAGCGCCAGGTCTACGACCGGTACGCCCACCCGCGCGGCAACATCATCGTCGACGGCCAGCCGGTCACCCAGTCCGCCTTCGTCAACGGCCTGCGCTACAAGTACAAGCGGTCCTGGGTCGACGGCCCGATGTACGCGCCGGTCACCGGCTACTCCTCGCAGGCCTTCGGGGCCAGCCAGCTGGAGCAGCTGGAGGACGGCGTGCTCTCCGGCAACGACGACCGGCTCTTCTTCCGCAACACCCTGGACATGCTGACCGGGGAGCCGAAGAAGGGCGGTGACGTCGTCACCACCATCAACGCCAAGGCGCAGAAGGCCGCCTTCGAGGGGCTCGGCAACAAGAAGGGCGCGGTCGTCGCGCTCGACCCGCGCACGGGCGCGATCCTGGCCCTGGTCTCCACGCCGTCGTACGACCCCGGTGTCTTCGCCGGCAACGAGTCCGCCGACTCCAAGGCGTGGACGGACCTCAACGCCGACCCGAACAAGCCGATGCTCAACCGGGCGCTGCGCGAGACCTACCCGCCGGGCTCGACCTTCAAGCTGGTCACCGCGGCGGCGGCGTTCGAGAACGGCCTCTACCAGAACATCGACGACGCCACCAAGACGCCGAACCCGTACGTCCTGCCCGGCACCAAGACCGAGCTGAAGAACGAGTCCGACAAGGAGCAGTGCGAGAACGCCACGCTCAAGTCCGGCATGGACCAGTCCTGCAACACGGTCTACGGCAAGATCGGCGCGGACCTGGGCAAGGACAAGATGCGGGCGCAGGCCGAGAAGTTCGGCTTCAACAGCACCGTGGACACCCCCGTCCGGTCCGAGAAGAGCGTCTTCCCGACCGACTCCACCCCGGACGGCACCGCGCTCGACTCCATCGGCCAGCACGACACCCGGGCCACGCCCCTGCAGATCGCCATGGTGACGGCGGCGATCGCCAACAACGGCTCGCTGATGCAGCCCTACCTGGTCGACCAGGAGCGCTCGGCCTCGCTGACCACCATCTCCAAGCACACCGAGAAGCAGTTCTCGCAGCCGATCAGCCCGGCCACCGCGCAGAAGCTGCAGGAGATGATGGTCTCGGTGGTCGAGAACGGCACCGGCAGGAACGCCCGGATCCCCGACCTGACGGTCGGCGGCAAGACCGGCACCGCCCAGCACGGCGAGGACAACGCGGGTCTGCCGTTCGCCTGGTTCACCTCCTACGCCAAGGCGGCCGACGGCCGCTCGGTCGCGGTCGCGGTGGTGGTCGAGGACGGCTCCAACAACCGTGACGGCATCAGCGGCGGCCGGCTGGCCGCGCCGATCGCCAAGTCGGTGATGCAGGCGACGCTCGGGAAGTAGCCGGCCGGTCCGGCCGGTCGTGCCCGGCCGACCGGGTCCGCTGGGCCCGCCTGATCCACCGCTTCCGCCCGTTCCGGGAGGCCCCCGGGGCGGGCGCGGACGGCTTCCGCGGGTGAGTGAAATGTCACGATCGGCACCCCTGTCCGGGTACCGGTCTGATATCGGCCTGCGGTCGACTCGGGTCCGGCGCGGTGCGACCGGTAGCGTATCCGCAGCAGCGGGTGTACCCGTTGCCGCCCGCGAGACGCCGCACGGTCCTGAACGCAGAACCACCCGGGGCCCGGGCGGCGTCACAGGGAGCGTGCGGGGACACCTACGTCAGAACCTCACCGGCGGGTGAGGGAGAGGGTCGGAACTATGGAAGAGCCTCGTCGCCTAGGCGGCAGGTACGAGCTCGGCGGCGTCCTGGGACGCGGCGGCATGGCCGAGGTGTACCTCGGCCATGACACCCGGCTCGGCCGCTCCGTCGCAGTGAAGACGCTCCGGGCCGACATGGCCCGGGATCCGTCGTTCCAGGCCCGCTTCCGTCGTGAGGCACAGTCCGCGGCGTCACTCAACCACCCCGCCATCGTCGCCGTCTACGACACCGGCGAGGACTACATCGACGGGATCTCCATCCCGTACATCGTGATGGAGTACGTCGAGGGGTCCACGCTGCGGGAGCTGCTGCACTCCGGGCGCCGGCTGCTGCCGGAGCGCGCGCTGGAGATGACCATCGGCATCCTGCAGGCCCTGGAATACTCGCACCGGGCCGGCATCGTGCACCGCGACATCAAGCCCGCCAACGTCATGCTGACCCGGCAGGGCAACGTCAAGGTCATGGACTTCGGCATCGCCCGCGCGATGGGCGACGCCGGCATGACGATGACGCAGACCTCGGCCGTCATCGGCACCGCCCAGTACCTCTCCCCGGAGCAGGCCAAGGGCGAGCAGGTGGACGCCAGGTCCGACCTCTACTCCACCGGCTGCCTGCTCTACGAGCTGCTGACCGTCCGCCCGCCGTTCGTCGGCGACTCCCCCGTGGCGGTCGCCTACCAGCACGTCCGGGAGGAGGCGCAGCCGCCGTCCGTCTTCGACCCCGAGGTCCGCCCCGAGGTCGACGCGATCGTGCTCAAGGCGCTCGCCAAGGACCGCGACTACCGCTACCAGAGCGCCGACGAGATGCGCGACGACATCGAGCGCTTCCTCGACGGCCTGCCGGTGGCCGCCGCCCAGCAGGCCGCCGCCTACGGCATGGGCGCCGCCGGGTACGGCTACGACCAGAACGGCTACCCGCAGCACGACCCGTACGGCCAGACCAACATGCTGCCGCAGCACGCCGCCGGCGGGCCGACCACGGTGCTGCCGCAGGCCTCCCCGGCCGGCTACCCGCAGCCCCAGGGCCCCGGCTACGACGACGGGTACGGCCAGACCTACGCCGGCGCCCAGGGCGGCGGCAACGACGGCTACGACGACGGGTACGGCCGCAGCGGCCGGCGCGGCGGGGAGCCGCCGAAGAAGAGCAACACCTCCTGGATCGTGCTGGCGGTCGCCGCCGTCCTCGTCCTGGTGGGCACCTTCTTCGTCGCGCAGGCGATGTTCGGCAACTCGAAGGGCGACACCCCGAAGGAGGCGCCGAAGGTCGCGGTGCCGAACCTGGTCGGCAAGAGCCTGGCGGAGGCCAAGACGCTCGCCGCCCAGGCCGGTCCCAAGCTGGTGGTCACCGAGGGCGAGAAGGTCGCCTGCCCGGACGCCGCGGTGAAGAAGGACCAGGTCTGCACCCAGAACCCGGCGGTCGGCGGCCAGCTCGCGGAGGCCGGCACGATCACCGTGCAGCTCTCCTCCGGCCCGGCCAAGGCCGCCGTGCCGGCCGTGACCGGCAAGACCAAGGAACAGGCCGTCAAGGCGCTGGCCGACGCCGGGTTCACCAACGTCACCTCCGAGTACAAGGACGACGAGAACGCCCCGCTGGAGCAGGTCACCGGCCAGGACCCGCCCCCCAACGCGGGTGCCGACCCGACCGCCCCGATCAAGCTCACCGTCTCGCAGGGCAAGGCGAAGGTCGCCGTGCCCAACGTGGTCGGCCAGCCCAAGGAGGCCGCGCAGGCCACCCTGGAGAGCGCCGGCTTCCAGGTCGACGCCTCGAAGACCACCACGACCAACGACCCGAGCAAGGTCAACACCGTGGCCTCGCAGACGCCGACGGCCAACAGCAAGGTCGCGGCGGCCTCGAAGATCCAGCTGACCGTCTTCAAGGCGCCGGACAAGGTCACCGTCCCGCCGCTGACGAACGTCGTCCTCAGGGACGCCATCAAGCAGCTGGAGACCGCGGGCCTGAAGTACACCATCGTGTTCGGTCCGGCGGACCCGGCCTCGCTGGTCACCAGTTCCACCCCGCAGGCCGGGACCCAGGTGGACCCGCAGACCTCGATCGGGCTGATGACCAAGGCGGCGGATCCGCCCAAAGGGGGCGACACCCCCACCATCCCCGGGATCCCCGGTATCCCCACGCCCTCCAACACCAAAGGGGGACCCAACAACTAAGCCCTGGTTCCCCTGGTTCTGAGCACGTCGGAACCGGGCCGGCCGGCCGAGTTGTTTCCGGGAGCACCTGAACGCCCGAGCGCCTGAACGCCCGGGCGCTTGAACCCCCGAGGGCCCGTCGACGGAGTGTCGACGGGCCCTCGGGCGTTCCCGGGCGCCGGGCGCGCGCGCCGGGCGCCCCGCCGCTGCGGCGCGGCCTCAGGAGTGCCGCAGCTCCGGCGGCGGGGTGCGCTTGGCGTCCATGTCGTCCACCCGCACCAGGCTCCCCCAGACCGCCATCCGGTAGCGCGAGGTGTAGACCGGCGTGCAGGTGGTCAGCGTGATGTACCGGCCGGGCCCGGCGTAGCCGGAGCCCTTCGGCACGGGCGCGACGATGCCGGTGTCGAACTTGGACGTCTCCGGCAGGGTGTTGTCGACCCGGTAGACGTACCACTTGTCCCGTGTCTCGACGACGACCGCGGCGCCCTTGCCCACGGCGTCCAGGTCGTGGAACTTCGCGCCGTGGCCGTCCCGGTGCGCCGCCAGCGTGAAGTTGCCGGTGGCGTCCCAGGGCATCGCCGAGCGGTACGGCTGCTCGTACACCCCGGCGACGCCCTCGGACAGGGTGTCGGGGTCGGTGCCCATCCGGATCAGCACCTGGTAGTCCCGGCCCATCGCCGGGACGTGCAGGAAGCCGATCCCGTCGCCCGCCGCGTAGGACGGTCCGGCTCCCGGTGTGCCGGCCGGTGCCGGGGTGCCGGAGGCGCCGGGGGTGCCCGGGGCGCTCGACGGGGGAGTGGCCGGGCCGGCCGCCCAGGACTCGCGCAGCTGGTCGGAGGCCACGGCGGCGGAACGGTCCGCCAGCACGTCGGTCCACCAGAGCGAGTAGGAGACGAAGAGGCCGAGCACCAGCCCCAGGGTGATCAGCAGCTCGCCGAAGACCCCGAGCACGGCCAGCGCCCGGCCACGGCGCCGCCGGCCGGCCGGGCCGCGCCCGGGCCCGTCCCCGTGCGCGGGTTCGGGCGGCGGGAAGGCCTCCTCGGCCACCACCTCGGTCCCCTGGGTCACGTCTCTCCCCTTCCCGGGCCGCCCTCGGGCCGCCCCGGGGCCGTCGTCAGCCCGCCGTGAGGGCGGCCGGCTTGCCCTGGCTGCGCGGCCGTTCGTCGATCATCTTGCCAAAGACGATCAGCCGGTACTTCGAGCTGAACTCCGGCGTGCAGGTGGTCAGCGTGATGTAGCGGCCGGCCTGGCCGTAACCGGCGCCGTTCGGGACCGGCTTGATCACGCTCACGTTGGACGGCGGGGTCTCCGGGATGCCCCCGGTGACCTCGTACGTGAAGTAGGCGGTCGCGGTCTCCACCACGATCTTGTCGCCCTTGCCGAGCTGGTTGATCCGCCGGAACGGCTCGCCGTGGGTGTTGCGGTGCGCGGCCAGCGCGAAGTTGCCCGCCTTGTCGGCTGGCATGCCGGTGCCGGTGTAGTGGCCCACCAGTCCCTTGTCCAGGACGGAGCCCTTGGCGGTGCCCTCGGCGATCGGGAACTTCTGGCCCAGCTTCGGCATGTGGATGATCGCGAAGCCCTTGCCGGGCTCGAAGGTCTCCGGCTTGGCCGGGTCGGGGGCCGGCTGGCCCGGCGCGGCCGGGGCCGGCTGACCGGCGTCGAACTGCTCCTCCAGCTGGTTGCGGGCGCCGTCGGCGGCCGCGTCGGCCTGCACGTTGGTCCACCAGAGCTGGTAGGAGACGAAGAGCAGCATCACCAGGCCGAGGGTGATGCAGAACTCGCCGAGGAAACGGGCGGCGACCACCGCCGGCGACTCCTTGGTCCGGCCCGCGGCGCCCCGGCCGGCCGCCCGGCGGCGCCCGTTGCCCGGGCGCACGGACGTCCGGCCCTGCGCGGCGCGGCGGCGCTCGGCCCGGCCGCCGCCGGCCGGCGGACCGTCCGCGCCGGCCACCGCGGCCATGGTGACCGTCTCGGCCGCCGCGAGCGCCTCGAAGGGGCCCCCGGGGGCCTCCTGGGCGTCCGGACGCGGCCCGAGCGCCTCCTGGGCCGGCGCGGCCTGCTCGTAGACGCCCCAGCCGTCCTCGGCTCCGCTCGGCGCCGGGTGGCCGCCCTGGACCGGGTCCTGACCCTGGTTCCGCCCCTGCCCCTGCTGGGCGGGCACGTGCCCGCCCTGCTGGAGCTGCTGGGCCCGGTACGGGTCGTACTGCTGGTACTGGCCGTTCTGCGGGTACTGGCCGTTCTGCGGGTACGGCTCAGCGCCGTACGGCCCCTGCTCGTACGGCGCCTGCGGGTACGGCGTCTGCCCGGCCTGCTGGTACGGCCCCTGCGGGTACGGGGTCCGGGCGTACTGTCCCTGGGCCTGCTGTCCCTGGACGTACTGCTCCTGGGGGTACTGCCCCTGGGGCCCCTGGGTGTACTGCTCCTGCGGGTACTGCTCCGGAGGGTACGGCTGCCGGTACGGGTCGTGCGGGTACGGGCCGGCGCCCGGGTCCGCGGCGCCGCCCTGCGGGTCCGCGTCCGGCTGGTAGCGCCCCTCCGGACGCACCGCGGTCACGCCGCTCAGCCCCGGCCGATCACCGGGGCGAGCCCGGCCGAACGGTCCACGGCCAGCGGGTCGCCGCACTCGGCAAGCCAGTTGGCGAGCATCCGGTGACCGCCCTCGGTGAGCACCGACTCGGGGTGGAACTGCACGCCCTCGACCGCCAGCTCGCGGTGGCGCAGGCCCATGATCACGCCGCTCTCGGTGCGCGCGGTGACCACCAGCTCGTCCGGCACGGTGGCCGGCTCGACCGCCAGCGAGTGGTACCGGGTCGCGATGAGCGGCGAGGGCAGTCCCGCGAACACCCCGCCGTCCTCGTGCTCGACCGGCGAGGTCTTGCCGTGCAGCAGCTCGGGTGCCCGGTCGACCACCGCGCCGTACGCCACCGCGATCGACTGCAGGCCCAGGCAGACGCCGAACACCGGCAGCCCGATCCGCGCGCAGTGGTGCACCATCTCGATGCAGACGCCGGCCTCCTCCGGGGAGCCCGGGCCGGGGGAGAGCAGCACCCCGTCGAATCCGGTGTCGCCCTCGCGGCGGACCGCGTGCCCGACCGTCACCTCGTCGTTGCGGACCACCTCGCAGGTGGCGCCGAGCTGGTAGAGGTACTGGACCAGGTTGAAGACGAAGCTGTCGTAGTTGTCGACGACCAGGATGCGGGGCGGGGCCGGCTGGGTGGTCATGCGCGCGTTCTCCGTGGGGTGCGGGGACTGGGGACGAGGGGCGGTTCCGCCGGGGTCAGCCGACGGCGCCGTCGTCGCCCCCGTCCACTGTGACGTCTCCGAAGGGGAGGAGCGGTTCCGCCCACGGGAAGACGTACGTGAAGAGGAGGTAGACCACTCCCAGCACGAGGAGGAGCGAGATGACGGCCTTGACCGGGGAGGGCCCCGGGAGGTGTCGCCAGATCCAGCCGTACATGGTGCTCCCTCGACGTATCAGACTGGGGACAAGAGTAGACCCGCCCTACTGCTGCCCGGTCGCCGAGCGGAGGTCCGCCGTCCCCGTGAAGCCGGGCAGGGCGAGGTCCCCGCCCTCCTGGACCTTCCAGCCCAGCCCGTAGGCCTGGACGTACTTCAGGTAGTTGCGGATCGTCGGGTCCGACTCGACCGCCCCGCGCAGCGCGTCCGTCCTCCCGACCGCCCTCACCACGTAGGGCGGTGAGTAGACCCGGCCCTGGAGCAGCAGGGTGTTGCCGACGCAGCGGACGGCGCTGGTGGAGATCAGCCGCTGGTCCATCACCTGGACGCCCTCGGCGCCGCCCCGCCAGAGCGCGTTGACCACGGCCTGGATGTCCTGCTGGTGGATCACCAGGTCGTTGACGCCCGGCTCGGGCACCCCGGGGATGCGCGCGGTCGCGTTCGGCGGGGCGTCGTTGAGGGTGACCGTGAGGCCCGGGCCCTGGAGCGGGTCCAGCGCGGCGGCCTGTTCCAGGGCGGTCAGCCGGGCCGCGTCGGCCGGGCTGCGGCCCTGCTGGTCGGTGAGCTGCCGGGCCCGCTCCTGGAGGTCGGCGAGCTGGGCCTGGGACTGCTGGTTCTGGGCGCTGCGCTGCCGTATCACGTCGGAGAGGCTGAGCAACGAGTTGTCGGTCCGCAGATCGGTGCCGCGGGCGGTCTGCGCGCTGATGTAGAAGAGCAGCCCGGCGAGCGCGAAGACGGCGCAGGTCAGGGCACGTCCGACAATTCGGGTGCCGGCGGACCCGGTACGGGGCGGCCGAGGGGGAATCGACAAATTAGGCACCGTACCCTTATCTCCTTCAGACCCGCCGAGCCACTACGCTAACGGACGCCGGTGGCATGTGCGGGGTCGCTCCCCTTAACGTTCTCCCCAAACGCCACCGCCGGCCGCCTCGCCCCCGCTGAACCCCTGCGCGGTCACAGCGCATCGACAGGAGAGCTCCTCGTGCCGAAGTCTCGACTCCGCAAGAAGTCCGACTACACCCCGCCGACCACGGTCACGGTGAAGATCAGTTCGGGCCGCGGCTGGGTTGCACCCCTGATGCTGGCGTTGTTCCTGATCGGCCTGGTCTGGATCGTCACCTACTACGTGACGAGCGGCAGCTGGCCGGTGGAGAGCTGGCGGAACTGGAACATCCTGGTGGGCTTCGGCTTCATCGCGGCGGGGTTCGGCGTCTCCACCCAGTGGAAGTGACGCCGGGGCTCCACCCCTGAGCGCATTCCGCCGCCCCGGGACCGTCGGGTCCCCGGGGCGGCTTCGCGGTGCCCGGATTGCCGGATATGTACGAAACCTGTAGCGGTTTCTCCCGACTTGTCCCATCGGTTATCCCGCTTATCGTGTTTATCCACATGGTTATCCACACTGGGGAAAAGTCACGCGGGCCTGTGGATAACTCGCGCCGGGGGCGCTTTCCACACTCTCGCGCGCCCCTCCCCCGAATGCCGAATACGCACAGCAGGACACGCGTAGAACAGTCGTCCGCACCCGGGCCTCCGCACCGCCTGTGCACAGCCACCCACCCGCTGTGGACAACCGTGCGGAGGCGTCACCCGTAGCTGGCCGTACCCACCAGAACCATCAGCAGGACCAGCCCGGCCACCCCCGCCACCGTGAGCCCCTGCACCGCCGCCCGGTTGGCGCGCGGGGCGTACATCAGGCCCGCCGCGGTCAGCGTCCCCGCGACCAGGCCGCCGAGGTGCGCCCGCCAGTCGATCCCGGGCACCGAGAAGGTGACGATCAGGTTGAACACCAGCAGCGCGGCCACCGGGCCGAGCGGCGCCCGGACCTTGCGGTACATCACCAGGGTCGCGCCGAGCAGGCCGAAGATCGCGCCCGAGGCGCCCAGCGACTTCATCCCGTCGCCGTCCAGCAGGAACGCGAACGCGCTGCCGGCCAGTCCCGAGAGCAGGTAGAGCGTCAGGAAGCGGAGCCGTCCCAGCGCCGACTCCAGCGCGGGGCCCATCACCCAGAGCATCAGCATGTTGGTGGCGATGTGCCAGGGCGCGGTGTGCAGGAAGACCGCGGTCAGCAGCCGGTACCACTGCTCCGGTCCCTCGGCGACGCCGTACGGGAAGCCGGTGTAGCGCGGGTCGAAGCTGACCAGCATGAGGTCGTCGGCCAGCCAGGGCTTGAGGACGTAGGCGGCCAGCACGAAGACCGCCAGGTTGACGCCGATCAGCACCTTGGTGACCAGGGCGCCGTCCCCGGCCGGCTGCCCGCCGAACCGGGTGGTCGCCCGGCGGACCTGGCGACCGCCCTCGCTGACGCACTCCGGGCAGTGGAAGCCCACCGACGCGTTCACCATGCACTGCGGGCAGATCGGCCGACCGCAGCGGGAGCAGCCGATGCCGGTCTCCTGCTCGGGGTGCCGGTAGCAGCGGGACAGCCCGCTCGCACCGCCCGGCCCGGGGACCCGGTCGGTCGGCTGCCTCGGCTCGTCCGGGAGCATCGGTTTTCCCCTTCCGCCACGACCTGCCACGACCTGCTGCGACGTACCTCGCCCTGCCGCGACGACGCGAACGCGGTCCCGGCGAACGCCGCCGGAACGGCCAGCCTACTGCGGCCATACCCCCCGCCCCACGGCCCCACCCTCCCCCGCGCCCGCGGCTCGCCGCCCTTCCCGGGCCCGGAGCCGGCCCTGCGTCCGGCCCCGGCACCGCCCCCCCGGCCCCGCGCCCGCGCCCGCGCGCCCGCCGGGCACGCCGCGCGTACGGCCCACTCCGGAGTGCCACCGGCCCGATCAGGATGCATGATCAGCATTCAGGTGGATATGTGCGTAAAAGACGCCACCAGGAGGAGAGACTCGTGACCCGTTTGGACTCAGCTCGTGAGACGGCCGGCAACCTCGCGGACAGCGCCAAGCAGCGCCTGGGCCCCACCCTGGACGCACTGGGCCCGAAGGCCTCCCAGGCCGCCCACAGCGCGCGCGTCCAGTACGACCGGCGCATCGCCCCGCAGATCGGTCACGCCTTCGCCAGCCTGCCGCCGGAGGCCCAGCAGAACACCCTCAAGGCCTTCCACCGGGCCCAGGAGGCCGCCCTGGCCGCCCGCCTGGCCGCCACCAAGGCCGCGGACCAGGCACGCACCACGGTCGGCACCAAGGTCGTCCAGGCGGTCGAGGAGGCCCGCGCCACCGTCACCCCGGTCGCACAGGAGGCACAGACCCGCAGCGCCGCCGCACTGACCGCCCTGCACGGCAACGTCACCTCGGCCGAGATCGGCGACCTCGCGGCCCGGAACCGCAGGAAGGCCCACCGCAGCGGCTGGGCCACCGGTCTGGCGGTCGCGGGCGCCCTGGCGATCGGCAGCGGCATCGTGGCCTGGCAGTGGTGGCGGCACCACAGCAACCCGGAGTGGCTGGTCGAACCGGCGAGCGGGACGTCACCGGCCCCCGCACGGTCCGGCGGCGCCCACGCCTCGGGCAGCGGCCCCACCGACGCGGTGAACGGCTCCAGGGCCGACGCCGCGGGGCCGGGAACCGGCGGCGGGCCCGAGGCCGGCGGCGTCTCCCCCGAACCGGGCCCACCGGTCGGCCGACCCGACAGCTCCGTGCCGTCGAACGGCTCCGACACCGGGTCCGGACCGGACCACGGCCACGACGACGACCGCCCCAAGCCGCACGACCCCCGGAAACCGCACTGAGAACGCAGATCGGCCGCTGACCCGGATTCAGGTCGGCGGCCGATCTGCTGCCCGCACGCGGTGGGCGACTGTGGAGCTTAGGAGACTCGAACTCCTGACATCTGCCTTGCAAAGGCAGCGCTCTACCAACTGAGCTAAAGCCCCGGGGCGGCATCGTGCGCACCGCCGGGCACTAGCGTACCCGGTCCCGGCGCGAATCCCACGCCCTGTCCCGGCACTCCTGCCGTACGGGTGGGGAAAGATCCGGTCGGTCCGGCCGCAGGGCCGGACCGACCGGACCGGGAGGCGCCGTGCGACGCCCCCGAAGATCGTCGATCGTCAGATCGTCGGCGTCCTCAGCGACCGGCCGGGACCGGGTCGGTGGCCTCGGTCCACAGGTCCTGCTCGGCGCGGTCCGCCTGGACCTGACGGTAGACAAAGAAGCCGCCGAGGGCGACCAGGGCGACCAGGAGAAGCTTCTTCACCGCGGGACCTCGTCCTTCTTGCGTTGGCGGACTCAGTAGCCGTGCACCGACCGGGTTCGATCGGGCCGACGAGTCCATGATTCCTTACGAGCACGAAAGGGCGGTCGGGTTGGCAGACTGCCCTTGCGGCCGATGATACACACCGGTGTCCCAATCGTGACCAGCCACCGCTGCTCCAACCGACCCGTCCGGTCGGAGGATTGACGCCACACCTCCTGTCGTACGGTCGGCCCGGCCCCGAACCCCCGCAGAGCCCCCCTGGAGCCCCCTCGAAGCCGTCACGGTTCCTGCCCACGGGAGGGGGGCACCACGACCGCCACACCGGCCGCCAGATCCACCCTGGTCCGGGGCGGCGCACCCTCGCCCTCCTCGTCGCGCAGCATCAGCGAGCTCTGCCGTTCGTCCAGCTGGTGCTGCTTGCCGGCCGCGAACTGCGCGTGCAGCTGCTCGAAGCCGGTCGCCGAGATCTGCCCCTCGCGACCCGTCCCCCGCCAGGGCACCAGACGCGACTTCCGCGCCTTCAGCGCCAACTGGTCGACGAAGGCCAGCGCCGCCAGGGCGCAGACCAGGCCGGGGATGCTCATCGCCCAGAACACCGCCATCACGCCACCGTCTCTCCACCGGGTGCCGCCCGCCGACGGGCGGTCCTCACCCGTACAACCCCCGGACGGCGCCCGCGGTTCCACCTCCGGAGCACGAGAACGCCGAAGGGCCCGGAGCGATGCTCCGGGCCCTTCGCGGTGGTGGGGCTAACAGGACTTGAACCTGTGGCCTCTTCCTTATCAGGGAAGCGCTCTAACCGTCTGAGCTATAGCCCCTTGCCGCACTGAAAGATTAGCGGACCGATCGCCGATCCCCCAAATCCGATTCACCCGGGGCAGCGGCAGGGGTTCCCGGGACGGGCTGGTGGGGGGCGGTACCGGAGGAGCGCAGCCACTCCTCGCGGGTGGCCGCCAGGCCGGCCGAACCGCCGGCGGTCGTGCGGACGGCGAGGATCTGGTTGACGCCGATCCGGTTCTCCTCGAAGGCCAGCGCGGAGGCCGCCATGTACAACCGCCAGACCCGCGCGCGGCCCCGGCCGACCAGCCGGACCGCCTCCGTCCAGTGCGCCTCCAGGTTGGCCACCCACTCACGCAGGGTCAGCCCGTAGTGCTCGCGCAGCGACTCGACGTCGCGCACCTCGAAGCCGGCCTCCTCCAGCAGGGAGACCGTGGGACCGACCGGGGAGAGCTCGCCGTCGGGGAAGACGTAGCGGTCGATGAACGGGCTCGGACGGTACGGCTCGCCGGGGACGTCGGGGCGGCGGGCGATCTGGTGGTTGAGGAGCCGGCCGCCGGGCACCAGCAGCCGGTAGAGGCCCTCGGCGTAGGCGCGGTACTGCGCGGCGCCGACGTGCTCGGCCATCCCGACGCTGGAGATCGCGTCGAACGGGCCGTCCGGGATCTCCCGGTAGTCCTGGAGACGGATCTCCACCCGGTCGGCCAGACCGGCCTCCTCGACCCGCTGCCGGGCCAGCGCGACCTGTTCGGCGGAGATGGAGACGCCGACCGCCGTCACGCCGTAGTGCCGGGCCGCGTGCAGCACCAGCGAGCCCCAGCCGGAGCCGACGTCCAGCAGCCGCATCCCCGGCCGCAGGCCGAGCTTGCGGCAGATGAGGTCCAGCTTCGCCTCCTGGGCCGCCTCCAGGCTCCTGGCGGCGGGCTCCCAGTACGCGCAGGAGTACACCAGCGACGGGCCCAGGACCAGCGCGTAGAAGTCGTTGCCGACGTCGTAGTGGTGGCTGATCGACGCCCGGTCCCGGCTCCGGCTGTGCAGCCGTCCCGCCGGGCGGGCCTCCTCCGGCGGCGGCACGGGGCGGGGCCCCAGCGCGCCGGCCCGCAACAGGGCGCCCGCCGCCCGGCGGCCCTTGACGCCCACGACCTCGGCCGGGCCGAACCGCAGCCGGCGGATCTCGGGGCGCTCGACGAAGTGGGCGACGTCGCGCAGCACCTCGTAGAGGTCGGTGCCGGGGGCGACCTCCAGGTCCCCCGAGACGTAGGCGCGGACCAGGCCCAGTTCACCGGGCTGCCAGAGCAGGTGGCGCAGCGCCCGGCGGTTGCGCAGGACCAGCGTGGGCGCCCCCGGCGGCCCCGCGACGCTGCCGTCCCATGCCTGGATCCGCAGCGGTACCGAGACCCCGAGCAGCCCGTCCAGGGCCTCGACCAGTCGCCGTGCGAGCTCCGCCATCGTGCGCCTCCGTCCTGCCGTACCTGCGCAGCCGTACCGGACCCGGCCGGTGGGACCGGGGAGGCCTGTGGCGGTCGGAACTCGGAACGAGCGCGTCCAGCTAAGCCCACCGCGACGGAGGCCGATTCGGACGGCACGCCGCGGGGACCGGCTGTCACCCGGATGCCGACGGGCCCCGCAGGCTGCAACAGCCTGCGGGGCCCGTTCATTTCCGTCCGCGGACGAAGATCCGTCCGTGCGGCGGCAGCTGACCCGGGATCACTCCCGGAGGGTCAGTCCTCCTCGGCGAGGGTCAGCTCGATGCCGCCGGTGAAGCCGGCCGCCGCGTTGTAGATGAACGCGGAGAGCGTGGACAGTGCGGTCAGCAGCACCACGTCGACCACGGCGATCAGCGAGGTGAAGGTCATCACCTTGCCGAAGCCGACGTAGTCCATCAGGTTCAGGCCGCCGCCGTTGTTCTCCGAGGCCGTGATGTCCTTCAGGGTCTTGGCCAGCGAGTCGAAGACGCCGAGCGAGTCCAGCGTCATCCACAGCACGGCCGCGGCCACGATGATGATGATCCCGACCGCCAGCGACAGCAGGAAGCTGACCTTCATCACCGACCACGGGTCGGCCTTGGTCACGCGCAACCGGGCCTTCCTGGTCCGGCCGCCCAGGCCGCCGACCGGCGCCGCCGCCGGAGCGGCGGGTCGGCGGGGGCCCGCGGCGGGCGTCCCGCCGGGCGGCGTGTTGCCGCCGCCGACCCGGGTGCCCCGGGGCGGGGTCGGCTGCCCCTTGGCGTAGGTGGTCGGCTGCGAGAACCCCGACCCTCCCGCCGGAGCGCCCGGCGGGGGCGGCGGGGCCTGCTGGCCGCCGTAGGTCGCCCCGCCCTGTCCCGCCGCGCCGACCGGGGGCATCAGCGAGGTGGACGCGGAGGGGTGTTCGGCCGGCGGCTGCGGCACCCCGTAGCCCCCGCCGCCCTGTGCTGCGCCCGGACGGCCGCCGGTGGCTCCTCCCGCAGCACCCGTGGCTCCACTCACTGGTCCTCCCGCACTTCCCACCAGGGCGGCGACACCGCCCTGCGTCGTCACTCGTCATCCAGCGCCCGGCGGGATTGCCCGGTACTGGTCGGCCGGCCGGTCCCCACGCGCCGTCTCACGGGCGCGTCGGTACCGGCCGACACGGTACGAGGTCAGGCCTCGGCGGTCTCCCCGCCCGGCGCCGTCTCCGTACCTTCGGCCACCTCGGTGGACTCGATGGCCGCCACCTCGTCCTCCGCCGACTCATCGTCCTCGGCCTCCGCTTCCGCGTTGCGGGCCATGCCCACCACCGCGTCGCGCTTTCCGAGGTTGATCAGTTGGACGCCCATGGTGTCACGTCCGGTTTCACGAACCTCGGAAACCCTTGTGCGGATCACTCCACCGGACAGTGTGATCGCCATGATCTCGTCGCTCTCGTCGACGACCAGCGCGCCGACCAGCGAGCCCCGGCCCTCGACGATCTTCGCCGCCTTGGTGCCGTAGCCGCCACGTCCCTGGACACGGTACTCGTCCACGCCCGTCCGCTTGGCGTACCCGCCGTCGGTGGCGGTGAAGACGTACGTCCCCGGCCGGACCACGTTCATCGAGAGCAGTTCGTCGTCCTCGCGGAAGGCCATGCCCTTGACGCCGGACGTGGCGCGCCCGGTGGACCGGAGCGCGTCGTCGGTCGCGGTGAAGCGGATCGACTGGGCCTTCTTGGAGACCAGCAGCAGGTCGTCCTCGGCGGAGACCAGCTCGGCGCCGATCAGCTCGTCGTCCCGGCCCTCCTCGTCCTGCCGCAGGTTGATCGCGATCAGGCCGCCGGAGCGCGGGGAGTCGTAGTCCTTCAGCAGCGTCTTCTTCACCAGGCCGGCCCGGGTGGCGAGGACCAGGTACGGCTTGTCCTCGTAGGTCCGGACGGCCATCACCTGGGCGATCTGCTCGTCCGGCTGGAAGGCCAGCAGGTTGGCCACGTGCTGGCCGCGGGCGTCGCGCCCGGCGTCCGGCAGCTCGTAGCCCTTGGCGCGGTAGACCCGGCCCTTGTTGGTGAAGAACAGGATCCAGTTGTGGGTCGTCGTCACGAAGAAGTGGTCGACGAGGTCGTCCTGCTTCAGCTGGGCACCGCGGACGCCCTTGCCGCCGCGCTTCTGCGAGCGGTAGAGGTCGGAGCGGGTCCGCTTGACGTAGCCGCCACGGGTGATCGTGACGACGATGTCCTCCTCCGCGATGAGGTCCTCGATGGAGAGGTCGCCGTCGGACGGGATGAGGGTCGAACGCCGCTCGTCGCCGTACTTCTCGACGATCGCGGTGAGCTCCTCCGAGATGATCTCGCGCTGACGGGTCGGCGAGGCCAGGATCGCGTTGTACTCGTCGATCTTGCGCTGCAGCTCGTCGTGCTCGTCCATGATCCGGCGGCGCTCCAGGGCGGCCAGCCGGCGGAGCTGCATCTCCAGGATCGCGTTGGCCTGGAGCTCGTCGATGTCGAGCAGGGCCATCAGACCGCTGCGGGCGGCGTCGGCGCTCTCCGAGGCACGGATGAGCGCGATCACCTCGTCGATCATGTCCAGGGCCTTGAGCAGGGCGCGCAGGATGTGCGCGCGCTCCTCGGCCTTGCGCAGCCGGAAGGTGGTGCGCCGGACGATGACCTCGACCTGGTGGTTGACCCAGTGCCGGATGAAGGCGTCGAGCGAGAGCGTGCGCGGCACGCCGTCGACCAGGGCCAGCATGTTGGCGCCGAAGTTGGTCTGCAGGTCGGTGTGCTTGTAGAGGTTGTTCAGCACGACCTTGGCGACGGCGTCGCGCTTGAGCACGACCACCAGGCGCTGGCCGGTGCGCGAGGAGGACTCGTCGCGGACGTCGGCGATGCCGGCGACCCTGCCGTCCTTGACCAGGTCGGCGATCTTCAGGGCGAGGTTGTCCGGGTTGACCTGGTAGGGCAGCTCGGTGATCACCAGGCACTGGCGGCCCTGGATCTCCTCGACCTCGACCACGGCGCGCATGGTGATCGAGCCGCGACCGGTGCGGTGCGCCTCCTCGATCCCGCGGCGGCCGACGATCAGGGCACCGGTCGGGAAGTCCGGGCCCTTGATCCGCTCCATCAGCGCTTCCAGCAGCTCCTCGTTGGAAGCCTCCGGGTGCTCCAGCGCCCAGAGTGCGCCGGAGGCCACCTCGCGCAGGTTGTGCGGCGGGATGTTGGTGGCCATGCCGACCGCGATGCCGGTGGCGCCGTTGACCAGCAGGTTGGGGATGCGCGCGGGCAGGACGGTCGGCTCCTGCGAGCGGCCGTCGTAGTTGGAGGCGAAGTCGACGGTCTCCTCGTCGATGTCGCGCATCATCTCCATGGCCAGCGGCATCATCTTGCACTCGGTGTAGCGCATGGCCGCGGCCGGGTCATTGCCCGGGGAGCCGAAGTTGCCGTTGCCGTCCACCAGCGGCATCCGCAGCGACCACGGCTGGGCCAGGCGGACCACGGTGTCGTAGATCGAGGTGTCGCCGTGCGGGTGGTAGTTGCCCATGACGTCGCCGACGACGCGGGCGCACTTGTAGTAGCCCTTCTCGGGGCGGTACCCGCCGTCGTACATCGCGTAGAGCACGCGGCGGTGCACCGGCTTGAGGCCGTCGCGCACCTCGGGCAGCGCTCGGCTCACGATGACGCTCATCGCGTAGTCGAGGTACGAGCGCTGCATCTCGGTCTCGAGCTCGACCGGCTCGATCCGCAGGGTGATCGCGGAGGCGACCTCGGGGGTCTCGGGCTGCTCGCCTTCGGGACGGTTGTCGTCGACCACTGGTGGTCAGTTTCCTTTCACGCGGACTGGATACGTGCGGGGCCTGGGTGCAGGCGTCACACGTCCAGGAAGCGGACGTCCTTGGCGTTGCGCTGGATGAAGGAGCGGCGGGCCTCGACGTCCTCGCCCATCAGGACGGAGAACAACTCGTCGGCGCGGGCGGCGTCCTCCAGGGTGACCTGGAGGAGCAGGCGGTGGGCCTGGTCCATGGTGGTGATCCGGAGCTCCTCGGCGTTCATCTCGCCGAGACCCTTGAACCGCTGGATCGCGTCGTCCTTCGGCAGGCGGCGGCCGGCGGCCACGCCCGCCGCGATCACGGCGTCGCGCTCGCGGTCGGAGTAGACGTACTCGAAGTCGTCCTTGCCCCACTTGATCTTGTACAGCGGGGGCATCGCCAGGTACACGTAGCCGGACTCGACCAGCGGCCGCATGAAGCGGAACAGCAGGGTGAGCAGCAGCGTCCGGATGTGCTGACCGTCGACGTCGGCGTCGGCCATCAGAACGATCTTGTGGTACCGGAGCTTGGACTCGTCGTAGTCCTCCTGGATGCCGCAGCCGAAGGCCGAGATCAGCGCCTGGACCTCGGTGTTCTGCAGCACCTTGTCGATCCGGGCCTTCTCGACGTTCAGGATCTTGCCGCGGATCGGCAGGATGGCCTGGATCCGCGGGTCGCGGCCCTGCTTGGCCGAGCCGCCGGCGGAGTCACCCTCGACGATGAAGATCTCGCACTCGGACGGGTCCTTGGACTGGCAGTCGCTCAGCTTGCCGGGCAGCGAGGCGGACTCCAGCAGGCCCTTGCGGCGCGTGAGGTCGCGCGCCTTGCGGGCGGCGACGCGCGCGGTGGCGGCCTGGATGGACTTGCGGATGATGTCCGAAGCCTCGTTGGGGTTGCGGTCCAGCCAGTCGTTGAGGTGCTCGTGGACCACCTTCTGGACGAAGGTCTTCGCCTCGGTGTTGCCCAGCTTGTCCTTGGTCTGGCCCTCGAACTGCGGCTCGCCGAGCTTGACCGAGATGATCGCGGTCAGGCCCTCGCGGATGTCCTCGCCGGAGAGGTTGTCGTCCTTCTCCCGGAGCAGCTTCTTGTCCCGCGCATAGCGGTTGACCAGACCGGTCAGCGCCGCGCGGAAGCCCTCCTCGTGGGTGCCGCCGCCGTGGGTGTGGATGGTGTTGGCGAAGGAGTAGACCCCCTCGGTGTACGAGGAGTTCCACTGCATGGCGATCTCCACCGAGATCGTCTTGTCCTTGTCCTCCGCCTCGAAGTCGATCACCGAGGGGTGGATCACGTCGCCCTTGCGGGAGTTGAGGTGGGCGACGAAGTCGGCGATGCCGCCGTCGTACTTGTAGGTGACGGAGAGCGGCTTGCCCTCCTCGTCGACGTGCTCGGGGCGCTCGTCGGTGAGCGAGATGGTCAGGCCCTTGTTGAGGAACGCCATCTCCTGGAAGCGCCGGGAGAGCGTCTCGAAGGAGTAGACCGTGGTCTCGAAGATGTCCGGGTCGGCCCAGAAGGTGACCGTCGTGCCGGTCCGGTCGGTGGCCTCGCCCTTGACCAGCGCCGCGGTCGGGGCGCCCATCTTGTAGTCCTGGGTCCAGCGGTGGCCGTCCCGGTCGATCTCCACCGCGAGCCGGGTGGAGAGCGCGTTCACCACGGAGACGCCGACGCCGTGCAGACCGCCGGAGACCGCGTAGCCGCCGCCGCCGAACTTGCCGCCCGCGTGCAGGACGGTGAGCACGACCTCGACGGCCGGCTTCTCCTGCCCGGGGACGATGTCCACCGGGATACCCCGGCCGTTGTCGACCACCCGGACCGCGCCGTCGGCGAGGAGCATGACGTCGATGGTGTCCGCGTACCCGGCCATCGCCTCGTCGACGGAGTTGTCCACGACCTCCTGCACCAGGTGGTGCAGGCCGCGCTCACCGGTCGAGCCGATGTACATGCCGGGACGCTTGCGGACGGCGTCGAGGCCCTCCAGCACCTGGATGTTGCTGCCGGTGTAGGAAGCCTGGTCGGTCTGGTCTGGGGTCTGGCTGGGGTTGCCGGAATCGGCCACGAAGCGCCCTCTCTGGCACAGCTCGGGCCGCATCCCCACCCCGTGCGGGCGGGCGTGCGACCACGGCGTTTCGACTCGGTTGCCACTAGCAACAGTGTTTGGCTCTCAGTCTACCGGTACGACTGACAGAGATGGGCGTTTGGCAGCCTCTGAGGGCAGATACGCCGCCCTGAATCCCCTCTGCACATGTCCCGATACTCGCCCCGGGGGCTGAGAGCGCCTGGAAGGGCCGTCAGGGGTTCCGGAAGATCCGAGTCCGCTCGGCCCCGGGCCGGCCGGGGTCAGCCCCAGGTGTCGCCCGGCCCCTTGCTGCCCGGAGCGCGCAGCCGGCCGTAACCGCGGACCGGGGCGGCCGGACCCAGCACCTTGATGGTCCGGACCGTGCCGTGACCCAGCTCGTGATTCAGACGGGCCACCAACTGCCTTGCCAACCATCGGAGTTGGGTCGCCCATGCGGTGGAGTCGCACTGCACGGTGAGAACCGCGGCCTCGTCGTCGTAGGACGTGGGGGTGCAGTGCGCGGCGATGTCCGGGCCGACGATCTGCGGCCACCGGCCCATCACGCCGCCGACGGCCGCCGAGGACTCCCAGCCGCGCTCGGTCAGCAGCCGGTTCAGTGCCGCCCCCAGCGGCACCGGGTCACGGCCGTCCGAGCGGGCCCCGCTGCGCAGACCGTGCCGCTTCGCCTCGCGCTTCTCGCGGACCTGCTCGCCGCGCTGGCGGGCCTGCGCCCGGGCCGCCCGCAGCGCCGACCGGGCCAGATCGGCGCCGGTCAGCTCGGCGCCGCCCTGCTGCGGGGAGTCCTGCGCCGGCTCGCTCACGGCGATCTCCTATCCCCAGCCTGTGGACAACGGTCAGCCGTCCAGCGTACGGGAGCGGGAGGGGTCCTCGGGGCGCCCCCGACCGCTGAGGGTGGGGGGATCGGGTGGGGAAACGGTGCCGGAGCTCAGCCGGTGACGCGCTGGACCGCTCCGTCGGCGACCGAGAACCGGACCCCGGCCAGCGCCTTCGGCACGTCCTCGGCGACGGCGGCGGTGACGAGCACCTGCTCGCCGCCGGCCACCAGTTCGGCCAGCCGGTCGCGGCGGGAGGCGTCCAGCTCGGCGAAGACGTCGTCGAGGACGAGCACCGGCTCACCGCCGTCGGCGCGCAGCAGTTCGTACGAGGCCAGCCGGAGCGCCAGCGCGAACGACCAGGACTCGCCGTGGCTGGCGTAGCCCTTGGCGGGCAGCGGACCGAGTCTGAGCACCAGCTCGTCCCGGTGCGGGCCGACCAGGGTGATCCCCCGCTCGACCTCCTGCTTGCGGACCGTCCGCAGGGCCTGGAGCAGCTGTTCCTCGGCCTGCTCGCGACTGCCGGGCAGTTCGCCCTCGAAGGAGCTGCGGTACTCCAGGACCGTCTCGCCGCCACCCGGTGCCAGCTGCCCGTAGGCGGCCGTGACCAGCGGCTGGAGGGCGGCCACCAGCTGGATCCGGAAGGCGGTCAGCTCGGCGCCGGACCGGGCCAGGTGACCGTCCCAGACCTCCAGGGTGGAGAGGTCGGCGCCCTTGCCGCCGCCGGCCCGGCGGGCCATCGCGGCGGTCTTCAGCAGGGCGTTGCGTTGCTTGAGCACCCGCTCGTAGTCCTGCCGGACGCCGGCCAGCCGGGGAGCGCGGGCGGTCAGCAGCTCGTCCAGGAACCGCCGTCGCTCACCGGGGTCGCCCTTCACCAGCGCGAGGTCCTCGGGGGCGAAGAGCACGGTGCGCAGCAGGCCCAGCACGTCGCGCGGCCGGACGTTGTCCGAGCGGTTGATCCGGGCCCGGTTGGCCTTGCCGGGGGTGATCTCCAGCTCGACCAGGGTGGTGCGGGTGCCGGCGACCACGGAGGCGCGCACCACGGCCCGCTCGGCGCCCAGCCTGATCAGCGGGGCGTCGGTGGCGACGCGGTGGCTGCCGAGGGTGGCGAGGTAGCCGACCGCCTCGACCAGGTTGGTCTTGCCCTGGCCGTTGGGACCCACGAACGCCGTCACGCCCGGGTCGAGGGAGACCTCGGCCCGGGCGTAGGAACGGAAGTCGGCGAGCGACAGATGCGCGACGTGCATGACTGTGGACTGCGCTCGCCTTCTGTGGAGAACCCGGTGGGACCACCCGGGTGGGGACTGCGGGACTACTTGGACTCCACCGCGTGGCCGCCGAACTGGTTGCGCAGCGCGGCGATCATCTTCATCTGCGGCGAGTCGTCCTGGCGGGAGGCGAAGCGGGCGAACAGCGACGCGGTGATGGCCGGCAGCGGCACGGCGTGGTCGATCGCCGCCTCGACGGTCCAGCGGCCCTCGCCGGAGTCGGCGGCCCAGCCCTTGAGCTTGGCCAGGTGCTCGTCGTCGTCGAGGGCGCGGACGGCCAGGTCCAGCAGCCAGGAGCGGATCACGGTGCCCTCCTGCCAGCTGCGGAAGACCTCGCGGACGTCGGTGACCTCGGGGGCCGCCTCCAGCAGCTCCCAGCCCTCGGCGAAGGCCTGCATCATCGCGTACTCGATGCCGTTGTGGACCATCTTGGCGAAGTGGCCGGCGCCGACCGCACCCGCGTGCACGGAGCCGAAGTCGCCCTCGGGCTTGAGCGCGTCGAAGACGGGCTGGACCTTCGCGACGTGCTCGGCCTGGCCGCCGTACATCAGCGCGTAGCCGTTCTCCAGGCCCCAGACGCCGCCGGAGACGCCGCAGTCGACGAAGCCGATCTCCTTGGCGGCGAGCGCCTCGGCGTGCTTGACGTCGTCGGTCCAGCGGGAGTTCCCGCCGTCCACCACCACGTCGCCGGGGGAGAGCAGCTCGGCCAGCTCGTCCACGGTGGCCTGGGTCGCGGCACCCGCCGGGACCATGACCCAGACGACGCGCGGGGCCTGGAGCTTGGAGACCAGCTCCTGAAGGCTCTCGACGTCGGAGATGTCGGGGTTGCGGTCGTAGCCGATGACGGTGTGGCCGGCGCGGCGGATCCGCTCGCGCATGTTGCCGCCCATCTTGCCGAGACCGATGAGGCCGAGCTCCATGACCTAATCCTTACCTGTGGTGACGTCCCTGCGGGCGGCGCCGTTGCCGCGCCTCCCCGAGCCTACGTGCTGAAGCGCGGAGGCCTCCCCGCGGTCGGGCCGACCGGGGGAGACTTCCACAGGTTTGTTCACAGGGCTGTGGGTGACGGCCCGGCGTCAGCCGGAGAGGCGGACCGGCATGATCAGGTACTGGTAGGCCTCGTCCGCCTCGGCGTCCACCGAGGCCTTGCCGCTGAGCAGCGCGGGCTTGGTCGGGGTGGTGAAGCTCAGCTGGGCGTAGGCGGAGTCGATGGCCTTGAGGCCCTCCTCCAGGTAGCCCGGGTTGAAGGCGATCGAGATGGCGTCACCCTCCAGGGAGGCGTCGATCCGCTCGGTGGCCTGCGCGTCGTCGCCCGAGCCGGCCTCCAGCGTGAGCACGCCCTCCTCGAAGTTCAGCCGGACCGGGGTGTTGCGCTCGGCGACCAGCGAGACGCGCTTGAGCGCCTCCAGGAAGGGCTGCGTCTGGATCGCCGCGATCGCGTTGAACTCGGTCGGGAAGAGGCTGCGGTACTTCGGGAACTCGCCCTCCAGCAGGCGGGTCGTGGTCCGCCGGCCGGCACCCTCGAAGCCGATCAGACCCTCGCCGGCGCCGCCGGAGGAGAGGGCGATCGAGACGGTGTCGCCGCTGCCCAGGGACTTGGCGATGTCCTGCAGGGTCTTCGCCGGCACCAGGGCGACCGCGGAGATGTCGGACTGCTCGGGCTTCCACAGCAGCTCGCGGACGGCGAAGCGGTAGCGGTCGGTGGCGGCCAGGGTGATCCGGTCGCCCTCGATCTCGACCCGCACACCGGTGAGCACCGGCAGGGTGTCGTCGCGGCCCGCGGCCACGGCGGCCTGGCTCACCGCGGAGGCGAAGACGTCGCCGGAGACGGTGCCGGTCGCGGTCGGCATCTGGGGCAGGGCGGGGTACTCGTCCACCGGGAGGGTGGGGAGGGTGAACCGCGAGCTGCCGCAGACCACGCTGACCCGCTGGCCGTCGGTGGAGAACTCCACGGGCCTGTTGGGCAGGTTCCGCGAGATGTCGTTCAGCAGCCGGCCGGAGACCAGCACGGTGCCGGCCTCCTCGATGTCGGCCTCCAGCCCGACCCGGGCCGAGACCTCGTAGTCGAAGCCGGACAGGGCCAGGCTGCCGTCCTGTGCCGTCAGCAGCAGGCCCGCCAGCACCGGCACCGGCGGCCGTGCCGGGAGGCTGCGGGCCGCCCAGGCCACCGCCTCCGCGAGGACGTCACGCTCCACCCGGAACTTCACCGGTAACCGCCTCCTGGATCGAGCGCTCCCGCTCGCACGTCTGGTTCTTCTGATCTTGGTCTTCGGTCCGCCTGGCCGCCGAGCTCTGCCGCTCCGTGTCCAGTCGCCGAGGACAGTCTGACGTACTCCACCGACAGACGGGGCAGACGGGCGGAAGCAAGTCGAACGGATGTCGGTGAGCGGTTGTCCACAGATTTCGGCCCCACCCACTTTTGAGCTCATCGAACGGTCTATAGGTGTAGTGGTAGTAGTAGGGCCTGTGGAAACCGTGGATAACCCTGTTTGCGCAGGTCAGACCAGGTTTTTTGTCCACAGGGGGTGTGGACCGGGCCTGTGGACGAGCAGGCCCCGCTGTGGACGGCGGAGCGTTACCCACAGGGCACGCTGAGTATCCACAGGTTATCCCCAGCTCCGTCCCCAGATCCGGGCCCGGTTATCCACGGGCCCCGGTCAACATTTCGTGACGCCTTTCACACCTGGGCGTGAACGGCTGCGGAAGGTTGTCGAACTGTGGACACGCCTGTGGACAACCTGGGGATAACCGGGGCTCTCCTGGGGACAACCGGTGGACAACCCGGATGGCCTACTGACGGGCCGACAATTGTCCACAGGCTGTGGATAACGGTTGTGCACAAGTCCACAGGCACCTGACCTGCGCGGAAGAGCGTAGCGGTGGCGGGCCTGTGGAGGAATTCTGGATAACTCACGGCTTCCGGGCCTGTGGACGACGGGAACCCGGTCCGGCCTGTGGATTCCGGCCCTGCGCGCCCGGGGTGTTCGAATCCCTGGTCAGATGTTCGGCGCGGGCTGTGGACTGGCGGTGCATCCGTCGCAGGACATGCCTGCCCCGTCGGAGGCCCGCGCACACCTCGAACATGCCGAAAGGGCGTCAGGATCGCTCCTGACGCCCTTTTCCGGCCACCTGCGGCCGCCACTGCCACTGCCGGGCCCGCCCCGGCGGACGGGCCCGTGCGGCGGCTCCGGCTAGCTCTTGATGCGGTTGGTGAGTTCGGTGACCTGGTTGTAGATCGAGCGCCGCTCGGCCATCAGCGACCGGATCTTGCGGTCGGCGTGCATCACCGTGGTGTGGTCGCGACCGCCGAACTGCGCGCCGATCTTCGGCAGCGAGAGGTCGGTGAGCTCCCGGCACAGGTACATCGCGATCTGACGGGCCGTCACCAGTACGCGGCTGCGGGAGGATCCGCAGAGGTCGTCCACACCCAGCCCGAAGTAGGCGGCGGTCTGCTGCATGATGACCTGCGCGGTGATCTCCGGCCCCGCGTCCTCGTCGCCGCCCGGGATGAGGTCCTTGAGGACGATGCCGGCCAGCTCCAGGTCGACCGGCGCCCGGTTGAGGTTGGCGAAGGCGGTGACCCGGATCAACGCGCCCTCCAACTCCCGGATGTTCCGGGTGATCCGGGACGCGATGAACTCCAACACGTCCGCGGGGGCGTTCAGTTGCTCCTGGATCGCCTTCTTGCGCAGGATCGCGATGCGGGTCTCCAGCTCCGGCGGGGTGACGTCGGTGATCAGCCCCCACTCGAAGCGGTTGCGGAGCCGGTCCTCCAGCGTGGTCAGCAACTTGGGCGGCCGGTCGGAGGAGAGGACGATCTGCTTGTTGGCGTTGTGCAGGGTGTTGAAGGTGTGGAAGAACTCCTCCTGCGTGGACTCCTTGCTCGCCAGGAACTGCACGTCGTCCACGAGCAGGATGTCCATGTCCCGGTACCGCTTGCGGAAGGTGTCCGCCTTGCCGTCCCGGATCGAGTTGATGAACTCGTTGGTGAACTCCTCCGAGGACACGTAGCGCACCCGGGTGCCCGGGAAGAGGCTGCGGGAGTAGTGCCCGATGGCGTGCAGCAGGTGGGTCTTGCCCAGTCCGGACTCGCCGTAGATGAAGAGCGGGTTGTACGCCTTGGCCGGAGCCTCGGCGACGGCCACCGCGGCCGCGTGCGCGAACCGGTTGCTCGCGCCGATGACGAAGGTGTCGAAGAGGTACTTGGGGTTCAGTCGGGCGGCCGGCTCGTCCTTGCGGGAGCCCCCTGCCGGGGGACCGCCGGGCGGGGCCGGCACCCCGGGCACCGCCTGGCGGTCGGTGGCGCGCTCGGCGCCGCGGTCGGTCGGGGCCTTCTCCGCCGAGCGTCCGCCGGGCGGGCGGCCCGTGGGGGCGCGGCGGCCGGAGCCGGTCCGCGGGTGCTCGCCGGGGCCGGGGCCGTACGCGCCGCCGAACAGGTCGCCCTGCGTGGTCGAGGGCGGCCCGGGCACGGCGGGGCGGGGCGAGGGGCGCTGGGACTCCGCCTGGCGGTCGTCGTCCCGGTAGTCCTCGCGGTACTCCGGGGACGGCTCGGGGTAGCCGGAGCGCCCCTGCTCCTCGTCCCAGTCCTGCTGCCGGGACGGCACGCCGTACCCGCCCCCGGCCCCGCCGCCGTACGAGGGCGCCGGGTGCTCGGGGTAGCCGCCGCCGTACTGGTCGTGGCCGTACTGGTCGCGGCCGTGGTCCGACTCGTAGGGGCGCTCGTACGCGGGCCGTCCGTAGTCGGCGCCGCCGGTCTGCGGGGGGTACGGCTCGGAGGCCGGCGGCTCGGCCGGCACGGGGAAGGGGGCCACGGCGTTGGCGTCGACCATCACGGCGATCCGGACCGGACGGCTGAGCTCGCGGCTGAGGGCCTCGGTCAGCTGCGGGAGCAGCCGACCCTCCAGCACCTGCTTGGCCCGCTCGTTGGGGGTCGCCAGCAGGGCGGTGTCGTGCATCATCCACATCGGTTGGGTGCGCTGCACCCACTGCTTGTCCATCTCCCCGACGTCCGGGTCGCCGACCAGCCGCTCGACGACCCTTGCCCAGACAGGGACGAGGTCGCTGTTGACATCAGCCACTGGTGCACGCTTTCTCGGTTCCCCGCGGCTCCAGCAGGGGTGGTGGATCAAGGATCTGTGGATCGTGGTCCGTTACCGAAGAACAAACCAGACAAGTCCTGCAACGGTAGTCAGCGAACAGAGCCGGATCAAGTCGTTGTCCACAGGCTGTGGGCAAAGGGCGGGGCGGACGCCCCGGGAGGGGCGCGGACAAGCGGCTGGTTTGACCCTCGTGCCCCGTCCCGCGTACCGTAACCAGGTCGAGTTGTCGATGGCCGCTGCCGCATGTCCGCGGGTCCACCCGCTCCATAAGGCGCGCAGCACGGGCGCCGTGGATTGCCCAGAACCCCAGCCGAACTGGGGTGATGGGCCGGATTTCCGAATCAGGGGAGATCACGCGGACGCACGGTGACGGCCAAGCGATCTACCCGTCATCCTACGATTCACCTCAGGAGCCCCCGAGTGAGCAAGCGCACCTTCCAGCCGAACAACCGTCGTCGCGCCAAGACCCACGGCTTCCGGCTGCGTATGCGTACCCGCGCCGGCCGCGCCATCCTGGCTGCCCGCCGTGGCAAGGGCCGCACCAGCCTGTCCGCCTGATCCGCACCAGAGTCTGTTGTGCTGCCCTCCGAGAATCGGCTGCGGCGGCGCCAGGACTTCGCGACCGCAGTCAAACGCGGTCGCCGGGCCGGTAGGCCCCTACTGGTCGTCCATCTCGCCAGAGAGGACGCCCAGGGGGGCCGGACCGACCGGGCCAGCGACTCCCACCCGCACGTCGCCGAGGGGACCCCTTCGGCGCGTGCGGGTTTCGTCGTGAGCAAGGCCGTTGGCCCGGCGGTCATCCGCAACCTGGTCAAGCGCCGGCTGCGCCACCTTGTGCGTGATCGTCTGTCCCGGCTGCCCGCCGGTAGCCTGATAGTGGTGCGTGCGCTGCCCCAAGCCGCGTCCGCCTCGTACCAGGAGCTCGAACGCGACCTGGACGCGGCGCTCAAACGGCTGCTCAAGGCCGAGCACGCCGTTGCGGCGCCGACGGGAGCAGGGCGATGAAGTACCTGCTGATGGGTTTGATCAGGGTCTACCAGTGGACCATCAGCCCACTGCTCGGTCCGGTCTGCCGCTACTACCCCTCCTGCTCGCACTACGGCTACGAGGCCGTGAAGGTGCACGGGGCGGTGAAGGGCGGCGGCCTGACCGCGTGGCGCATCCTGCGTTGCAATCCGTGGACGCCCGGTGGGGTCGACCATGTTCCGCCGCGCAGGCACCCGGTATGGCACCGCCGGTTGCGCGACCTGCTGAAGAGCCGGTCCGCCGCAGACCAGCCGGTGATCATGCCCCCCGCCGGTCCGGACCCAGAGGGCCCGGCGACCATTGGCCCCGTGGGGCCAATCCCAATGTCCAAGGAGCCTGACCGGTGACCTTCTCCTTCCTCAACCCCCTGTACACAGCGGTGTCCTGGATCATCGTCCAGTTCCACTCGCTGTACAGCCACGTTTTCGATCCGAACGGTGGCTGGGCCTGGGGTCTGGCCATCGCCTCGATGGTGGTCGTCATCCGGATCTGCCTGATCCCGCTCTTCGTGAAGCAGATCAAGGCGACCCGGGCCATGCAGGCGATCCAGCCGAAGATGAAGGCCATCCAGGAGCGGTACAAGAACGACCGCCAGCGCCAGTCCGAAGAGATGATGAAGCTGTACAAGGAGGCGGGTACCAACCCGTTCTCCAGCTGCCTTCCCATCCTCGTGCAGGCGCCGTTCTTCACCGCGCTCTACGGCGTGCTCGCCAAGGTCGCCGACGGCAAGCCGATCGGGGTCATCGACGGCACCCTGCTCGACAGCGCCCAGCAGGCCCACATCTTCGGTGCCCCGCTCTCGGCCACCTTCGTGGGCAGCCCCGAGGTCAGCGTCAAGATCGTCGTCGCAGTGATGATCATCCTGATGTCGCTGTCGCAGTTCGTCACCCAGCGCCAGCTGATGACGAAGAACATGGACCTCACGGTCAAGACGCCGTTCATGCAGCAGCAGAAGATGCTGATGTACGTCTTCCCGATCATGTTCGCCGTGATGGGCATCAACTTCCCCGTCGGTGTGCTCGTCTACTGGCTGACCACCAACGTCTGGTCGATGGGCCAGCAGCTGATCGTCATCCGGAACAACCCGACGCCGGGCAGCAAGGCCTGGGACGAGCGCCAGGACCGCCTCAAGAAGGCGGGCCGGCTGAACCCGGACGGCTCGGTCATCACCGGTCCGCTGTGGGGCCTCCTGCCGGCCAAGAAGTCCGCCGCGACCGCCGACGCCGTGGTCGAGGAGTCGGTGCAGGTACGCCGCCAGCAGCCGCGGAAGCAGACCAAGTCGCAGCGCCAGCACGGTGCCCCGACGACCAGCCTCACCAAGGACGCCCCCGCGGAGACGCCGGCGCAGGAGCCCTCGGACGCCGCCCCGGCGGACACGCCGCCGGCCGCTGCCAAGCAGACCGCGGCCCGGCCCGCCGGCGCCAGGTCGGGCCCCGCCCGGCGGCAGCCGAAGCGCGGCGGCGGCGGGCAGCGGCCGAAGAAGAAGTCCTGACCCGTCCGGCCCCGGCCTGTTCCAGCGGCCCCCCGAACCTCGTTACCGGCCCACCACCCGGGCCCATCTCCGAAGGAGTCCATCAGTGACGGAAGGCACCACCTCCGCCGTCGAGGCCGAGGCCGTCGCCAGCACCGACGAGAACGTCGTCGCCCGGCTGGAGCAGGAGGGCGACATCGCGGCGGACTACCTGGAGGGTCTGCTCGACATCGCCGACCTCGACGGTGACATCGACATGGACGTCGAGGGCGATCGCGCCCTGGTCTCCATCGTCGGCGAAGGCAACGACCGTTCCCTGCAGCGTCTGGTCGGCCAGGACGGCGAGGTGCTGGAGGCACTGCAGGAGCTGACCCGGTTGGCCGTCCACCGGGAGACCGGCGAGCGCAGCCGCCTGATGCTGGACATCGCCGGGTTCCGGGCCCGCAAGCGCGAGGAGCTGGCCGAGCTCGGGGCCAAGGCCGCGGAGCAGGTGAAGGGCTCGGGGGAGCAGGTCAAGCTGCGTCCCATGACGCCGTTCGAGCGCAAGGTCGTCCACGACGCGGTCGCCGCGGCAGGTCTGCGCAGCGAGTCCGAGGGCGAGGAGCCCCAGCGGTGCGTGGTCGTGCTGCCGGTCTGACCGGCAGGTCGACGACCGGCTGCCTCGGCGGCCGGCACGCTTCAGAGGACTCGACCCCGTCCGCCGTGCGCGGACGGGGTCGTCGTCCCTTCGCGGGGCGTTGGTCCGGCGAAAGATGTTTCACGTGAAACGGTGTGCGGAGAGCGGGTCGGTGGATCCGGGGAGCGGAGAGGTCGAGATGGACACGGAGAGCGCGGCTGCCGGCGGGCCGGAGACGGGTGCCGGAGTGCCGGGTGCCGAGGGCACGGCCGCCGGGGATCGTCCGGCCCCCGCGGCGCCGCCCGCGCCGCCGGCCGTGGCCCGGGAGGTCTTCGGCGAGCGGTACGACGCCGCGGTCCGCTACACCGAGCTGCTGGCCAGTGCGGGCGTCACCCGTGGGCTGATCGGCCCGCGGGAGGTGCCCCGGCTCTGGGACCGCCACGTACTGAACTGCGCCGTCCTCGCCGAGCTGCTGCCGGGCGGGACGACGCTCTGCGACGTCGGCTCCGGCGCCGGTCTGCCGGGCATCCCGGTGGCGCTCGCCCGTCCGGACGTCTCGGTGACGCTGCTGGAACCGCTGCTGCGCCGGACCACCTTCCTGGAGGAGGTCGTCCGTGAGCTGGGCCTGGAGAACGTCACGGTGCTGCGCGGCAGGGCCGAGGAGATGGTCGGCAAGCTCGCGGTGGACGTGGTGACCGCCCGGGCGGTCGCTCCGCTGGAGCGGCTGGCGGGCTGGGGCTTGCCGCTGCTCCGCCCGCACGGCCAGATGCTGGCGCTCAAGGGCGACAGCGCCGAGCAGGAGCTGGCGGACTCGCGGGCCGGCCTGGCCAAGCTGGGCGCGGTCGAGTGGTCGGTGATCTCGGTCGGTGAGGGCACCCTGGAGACCTCGACCCGGGTGGTCCAGGTCAAGGCGGGGGAGAGCCCCGGTGGCGTGCGGGCGGCGACCCGTCGGGCCAAGGCGGCGGCCAGGGCCGGCCGTGCCGGCGCCGGTGCGGCGCGTACCGGTGAGCGGCCCCGGGGCGGTCGGCGCCGGAGCCGCTGACCCCGGAGTGACGCTCGACACGGGCGGGTGGCCACTGGCCGCCCGCCCGTTCGGCTTCCCGGTGACGGCCGGGCGGCCGACAGGAGACTGCCGGAACACCGGAGTGTCGCACCGTCAGAAATCCGACATTGCGGGCATGGTGTTTCACGTGAAACGTCGCTCTCTCCTCTCGGGAATCCTCTCTCGCAGCCGGGCGGCGACTGTTGCCGCTCCGGTTTCACGTGAAACACTGACCCCCATGCAGGACTCGGAGACCATCGACCAGATCGATGACACGCCCATCGCGCGTGCTGCCCAGGCTGCGGTCCAGGCCATCGGCCGGGCGGGGGAGGGTCTGCCCAGGCCCGCCGCCACCCGGGTGATGGTGGTGGCCAACCAGAAGGGCGGGGTCGGCAAGACCACGACCACGGTCAACCTCGCCGCCGCACTGGCCATGCACGGCCTGCGCGTCCTGGTCGTCGACCTCGACCCGCAGGGCAACGCCTCCACCGCGCTCGGCATCGACCACCACGCCGAGGTGCCGTCGATCTACGACGTCCTGGTGGAGGGCAAGCCGCTGGCCGACGTGGTGCAGCCGGTGGTCGACGTGGAGGGGCTGTTCTGCGTCCCCGCCACCATCGACCTCGCCGGTGCGGAGATCGAGCTGGTCTCGCTGGTGGCCCGCGAGAGCCGGCTCCAGCGCGCCATCGCCGCGTACGAGCAGCCGCTGGACTACATCCTGATCGACTGCCCGCCCTCGCTGGGCCTGCTGACGGTCAACGCCATGGTGGCCGGCCAGGAGGTGCTGATCCCGATCCAGTGCGAGTACTACGCGCTGGAGGGCCTCGGTCAGCTGCTGCGCAACGTCGAGCTGGTCCGGGCGCACCTCAACCCGGTGCTGCACGTCTCCACCATCCTGCTCACCATGTACGACGCCCGGACCAGGCTGGCCGCCCAGGTGGCCGAGGAGGTCCGGACGCACTTCCCGCAGGAGGTGCTGCACACCGCCATCCCGCGCTCGGTCCGTGTCTCGGAGGCGCCCAGCTACGGTCAGACGGTGCTCACCTACGATCCGGGCTCCACCGGCGCGCTCTCCTACCTGGAGGCGGCCCGGGAGCTCGCGCTGCGGGCGGTGTCCGCAGCGGGCAACGGCTCGTTGGTGGGGCAGCAGCGGGACCGCGAGCAGCACACCCGACCGGGGCAGGATGCCCCGATGGCACAGCACGGCACGACGGAGGGCAATCGGTGAGTGGTCGCAGGGGTCTGGGACGAGGGCTTGAGGCGCTGATCCGCACCGCCGCGCCGGCGGACGGTGGGGCGGCGCAGCCCGGGGCGATCCCGCCCGCACCGGCCCCGGTGGCGGCCCCCGGGGCCGCCGCGCCGGCCGCGGTGCCGGTCCTGCCGACCAGCCGTGGCACGGTGGCGGCCAAGGCGGCGGTGGAGAGCCGGCGCGAGCTGGCCGACGGGGAGCGCGCCGACGCCGCTGCCGGGCCGGCCCAGCCGGTCGGCGCCTACTTCGCCGAGCTGCCGCTGGACGCGATCACCCGCAACCCGCGCCAGCCGCGCGAGGTCTTCGACGAGGACAAGCTGGCCGAGCTGATCACCTCCATCAAGGAGGTGGGCCTGCTCCAGCCGGTCGTGGTGCGGCAGGTGTCGCCCGAGCGCTTCGAGCTCATCATGGGCGAGCGGCGCTGGCGGGCCTCCCGGGAGGCCGGGCTGGAGCTGATCCCGGCGATCGTCCGGGCCACCGAGGACGACAAGCTGCTGCTGGACGCGCTGCTGGAGAACCTCCACCGGGCGGAGCTGAACGCGCTGGAGGAGGCCGCGGCCTACGACCAGCTGCTGCGGGACTTCTCCTGCACCCACGACGAGCTGGCGGACCGGATCGGTCGCTCGCGCTCGCACGTCTCCAACACGCTGCGGCTGCTGAAGCTCTCGCCGGGAGTCCAGCGGAGGGTGGCGGCCGGGACGCTGACGGCCGGGCACGCCCGCGCGCTGCTCGGCGTGGCGGATCCCGAGCAGCAGGAGGAGCTGGCCAGGCGGATCATCGCGGAGGGGCTCTCGGTGCGGACCACCGAGGAACTCGTCGTGCTGATGAGCGGGCAGGAGCCGAGGCCCAAGCGCTCGGCCGGGCCCAAGGCGGGCAAGCTGCTCTCACCGGCCTTCAACGACCTCGCGAGCCGGCTCTCCGACCGGTTCGACACCCGGGTCAAGGTCGAGGTCTCGCAGCGCGGCGGAAAGCTGGGCAAGGGCAAGGTCGTCCTGGAGTTCGGCTCGGTGGAGGACCTGAACCGGATCCTGGACAGCCTGGCACCGGGCGAGGACGGCTTGCGACTCTCGCAGGGCTGAGCCGCACCGAAGCGGCACACGATGGGTGCATGGTTCACGTGAGCGCTGTTTCACGTGAAACATGCACCCATCGGCGTTCGGGGGAATGCTCGACTGTGGAGTGGACGAGGAGGTGCGGGGCATGGGACGCCGGATCGTTCCGCTGACACTGGACAACCTCGCGGACCTGCCGACGGCCTGCCGGTCCTGCGTGTTCTGGGAGCTGGACCCGGTCAGTGGGCGGGCGGCTGTCGAGTCCGGCAAGCCGGAGCTGGAGAAGGAGGGGTGGATCTCCGCCGTCCTGCTGGAGTGGGGCTCCTGCGGCCGGATCGTCTACGTGGACGACCAGCCCGCCGGGTTCGTGCTCTACGCCCCGCCCGCCTACGTCCCGCGCTCGCAGTCCTTCCCGACCAGCCCGGTCTCCTCGGACGCCGTCCAGCTGATGGTCAGCCGCGTGCTGCCGGGCTACCAGCGGCAGGGAATCGGGCGGGTGCTGGTGCAGACGGTGGCCAAGGACCTGCTGGGGCGGGGGTTCCGGGCGATCGAGGCGTTCGGCGCGGTGGGGCGGCAGCCGGTCAGCTGCGTGCTGCCGGCCGAGCACCTGCTGGCGGTGGGCTTCAAGACCGTCCGGCCGCACTTCCGGTACCCGCGGCTGCGGCTGGAGGCGCGGGCCACGCTCTCCTGGCGGGGGGACGTCGAGGGCGCGCTGGAGCGGTTGCTGGGCGGGCGGAAGGAGCCTGCGCTTCGGCCGTTCTGAGCGGCACGGCGACGCGCCGGTACGGCGGCCCGGAGGCGTCTCTCGTGCGGGAGCGGGCGGACGACGCAGGGACACGACGAGGGCGGGGCTCCCCTCCGTGGGGGAACCCCGCCCTCGTGGCGTCCGGTGGAGCGGGACCTAGATGAGGCCGTCCAGCTCCCGCAGCAGCGCGGCCTTCGGACGGGCACCGGTGATCTGCTTCACCGGCTCGCCGCCCTTGTAGAGGATCAGGGTCGGGATCGAGATGACGCCGTACTGTGCGGCGGTCTCCTGGTTGGCGTCGACATCGAGCTTGGCGATGGTCAGCTTGTCGGCGTTCTCTGCGGCGATCTCGTCGAGGATCGGGGCGACCTGGCGGCACGGGCCGCACCAGGTGGCCCAGAAGTCGACCAGGACGGGCTTGTCGCTGTCCAGGACATCGGCCTTGAACGTCGCGTCGGTGACGGTGGTGGTGGCGCCGGCCACGGGAACTCCTCGGGATCGAACGGAGGGGGCTGCTGCCAGGAGAACAACGGGCGGGCCCGTTCTGTTTCCTGCCTGGCCTGAGCCGGGCTTCTGGAAGCGGGGGTGTTTCACGTGAAACACCCCCGCGAGGGCTGTTCGGTGTGCGGGGCTCAGACCGCGACGGCGGCGGCCTGGGCCTCCAGGTCGGCCAGCGACGCCAGGTAGCGCTCGGCGTCCAGCGCGGCGGAGCAGCCGGTGCCGGAGGCGGTGATCGCCTGGCGGTAGGTGTGGTCGACGACGTCGCCGGCCGCGAAGACGCCCGGGACGTTGGTCCGGGTGGAGGGGGCGTCGACCTTGAGGTAGCCCTCGGCGTCGAGCTCCAGCTGGCCCTTGAAGAGATCGGTGCGCGGGTCGTGGCCGATCGCGATGAAGAGGCCGGTGACCGGCAGCTCCCGGGTCTCGCCGGTGGTGGTGTCGCGCAGGGTGACGCCGGTCAGCTTCGGGTCGCCGTGGATGGACTCGACCGCGCTGTCCCACTCGAAGCTGATCTTCTCGTCGGCGAAGGCGCGCTCCTGCATCGCCTTGGAGGCGCGCAGGCTGTCGCGGCGGTGGATGACCTTCACGCTGCGGGCGAAGCGGGAGAGGAAGGTCGCCTCCTCCAGCGCGGTGTCGCCGCCGCCGACCACCGCGATGTCCTGGTCGCGGAAGAAGAAGCCGTCACAGGTGGCACACCAGGACACGCCGCGCCCGGAGAGCTTGTCCTCGTTCGGCAGACCGAGCTTGCGGTGCTGGGAACCGGTGGTGACGATCACGGCGCGGGCCTTGTGGACGTTGCCCTCGGAGTCGGTGACGGTCTTGACGTCGCCGGTGAGGTCGACCGAGACGATGTCGTCCGGGATCAGCTCGGCGCCGAACCGCTCGGCCTGCGCCCGCATGTTGTCCATCAGCTCGGGGCCCATGATGCCGTCCCGGAAGCCGGGGAAGTTCTCGACCTCGGTGGTGTTCATCAGGGCACCACCGGCGGTGACGGCGCCCTCGAAGACCAGGGGCTTGAGGGCAGCCCGGGCCGTGTAGAGCGCAGCCGTGTAGCCGGCCGGGCCGGAACCGATGATGATCACGTTACGGACGTCGCTCACTGCATCTCCTGGTTCGCATCGCGACCCGCGTTTGCTGCGGGGAGGGCGGTCCTGCTCCGCCGCCCGGGACAACGACTGACCAGTGTCTCGCATTCCCAGGCGGATCAGTACCAGCCGCCCGCACTGTGGGAGTGTCGGACGGGCCGGAGCGTGGATCGCACGGGAACCACCGGTCAGCGGGAGGGAACCACGCGGTGCAGCAGGACCGGACCGCATCCGGGTGCGCGGAGGTACACGTCGACCTGGTCCGTCCGGCCGGGCAGTCCGTAGACGAGGACCTCGGCGGGCGTGCCCCCGTAGCTGCCCAGGTCGGTCGCCAGCAGCGGGCCGGTGGCGGGGGCCGGGCAGGTCGGGGTGGAGCGTCCGCCGCCGGTCAGGCCCGGGGTGTCGGCGGGCGGTACGGCGGTCGCGCCGGAGGCCTCGGGCGGCCGTGACGGCTTGACGGGAGTGCCGGGCGTGTCGGGCGTGTCGGCGGGCGGTGCGGCGGTCCCGGTGCCGCTCCCTCGGCCGGCGAGCAGCAGTTGGACCTGTGCGGCGAGCAGTTCGTCGCGGTAGGCCGTCCCGCCGCCGTGGTCCGGGTCGGCGCCCCCGGTGTCCTCCTTGGTGCCCGGGACGGCGGGGCTGCCGGGGAGGACGTGGCCGGCGGCGGGGCTGCCGGCCGAGACCGTGCTGGTGTCCTGGAGCTTCCGGTCGGCCCCGGCGGTCAGGGCCAGGAAGGTGCCGCCGAGGCCGACCGCGAGCAGTGCGGCGGCCGAGCCGAGCAGCAGGGCGGCGCGCCGGCGCCGGGTGCGGGGACGTCCGGGGCCGGTGGTCGCGCCCGGGTGCCCGGCCGGCGCCCTGGAGGGGGTCTCGGCCGGTGTTCCCGGGGCCGGGGTGGCGTGGGGGGGCCGGGGCGCCGCGGTGTCCTTCCCGGGGCCCCGGAGGGCGTTCCCGGGGGTGCGGTGGGCAGCCGCCGACTCGTCCTGGGCGGCTGCGGACTCGTCCTGCTCGGCCGCGGCCGCGGCGAGGGCGGCGTCGATCCGGGCGGCGACGTCGGCGGGCACGGGCGGGGCTTCGGCCGCGCCGAGCAGCGTCCGCACCTCGGCCAGTGCGTCGGCGGTCTCCCGGCACTCGGCGCAGTCGGCCAGGTGCCGGCGGAGCGCCCCGGCGGCGTCGGCGGGCTCGACCAGTCCCTCGGCGAGGTCGGCCAGCTCGTCGACCGAGGGGTGCGGTCCGGTGGCGGGTGCGGGGTCGGGGGAGGAGAGGGGTGCGGTCATCGCGTGCTCGCATCTCCTTCCAGAATCGGCCGGGCGGTGTCCGGGGCTGTCCCTGTGACGGTCCGCGGGCCGGGTGGGTTCCCGGACGGACCGCTCGCGGCGGGCGGCTTCTGCGCCCGTGCCGGTGGCCCCGCGTCGGCCGGGGCGGGTGCGGACGCCGGCCCCCGGGCGGGCGGTGTTTCACGTGAAACACCGGCGGCCTCCTCGCGGAGGTGGCGGACCAGCGGCAGAAGCCGGGCCCGGCCCCGGGCACAGCGGCTCTTCACCGTCCCGACCGGCACCCCGAGCAGTTCCGCGGCCTCGGCGACCGGGTAGCCCTGCATGTCGACCAGGACCAGGGCCGCCCGTTGTTCGGCGGGCAGCTCGGCGAGCGCGGCGGTCACCTCGCGGTGCACCTCGGCGCGGACCACCGGGGAGTCGGCCGGCTCGGACGAGCCCACCAGCGCGTCCAGCCGCCGGGGGTCGTCGTCGAGCGGCTTGGTGCGGCGGCCGGCCGCCCGGCGGGCGCGGTCCAGACAGGCGTTCACCACGATCCGGTGCAGCCAGGTGGTGACGGCCGAGCGGCCCTGGAACGTGTGGGCGGCGCGGAACGCGGACACCAGGGCGTCCTGCAGGGCGTCGGCGGCCTCCTCGCGGTCGCCGAGGGTGCGCAGGGCGACCGCCCAGAGCCGGTCTCGGTGGCGGTTCACCAACAGGCCGAAGGCCTCCCGGTCGCCGCCGACGTGCCGGGCGAGGAGCGCCGCGTCGTCGTCGGTCCGCTCCGGTCCGTCGTCCGCCACTGCCACCCCTCGCCGTCCGTGCCCCGCCGCTGCCGCTGCCGCCGTCCCGGGTCGGCTCAGCCGGAGACCCGGACCTCCGCGACGTGGCCGCGGTACTTCCCGTCCGAATCCTTCGACAGGCCGGTCAGCCAGATCAAGAGGTAGCGGGTGGTGACCGGGTTGTCCAGGTTGTACTCGACCGCGGTGCCGGCCTTCTTGCCCGCGACCGTGAAGTCCCCGGGCTTGGCGGCCATCGGGTCGCCGGTGACCCCCGGTCCGGGGATCCGCAGCTCGGCCGTGGTGGCGGTGCCGAACTGCACGTTCACCGACGAGACCGGCTGCTGCGTGCCGAGGTCGAGCAGCAGGCCGATGCCCTCCTTGGCCGGCGGCTTGGGACCGAACGGGTCGTTGTACCAGCCGCTGGTCCACTCGGTGTCGGGCTTGCCGTCGATGGCGTTGGGGAGGGAGTCCTTGCCCTGCGGGGACGTGCCCAGCGGGTTGTAGTCGAACGCCTCCTTGACCGGGATCGGCACCGGTGTGCGCGGGGCCGCGTGGGTGGTGGGGGAGGCGGAGGTGTTGCTGGGCTGGGGGGCCGCGACGGCGGGGCCGGTGCCGCGCAGGTTGTCCACCAGCTGCCAGGAGGCGACGCCGATGGCGCCGAGCGCGACGGTCCACGCCGTCACCTTGACCACCCGGCGCAGCCGCCGCCCGGTGCGCCGCGCCGGGGCGGCCGCCATCGGGGTCGGCCCCGTGCCGGGGGCCGCCACCACCCGGGTCGGGTTGGGCGCGGTGGGCAGCGCGTGGGTGTTGTGCCGCGGCGGGGCGGCGAAGACCGGCAGTTCGGGCTCGGGCTGGCGGATGCGCGGCATCAGCGCGATCGCCTTGGCCAGCTCCTCGGGGGTGGCGATCGGCTCGGCGTGGTGCGGCGGGTGGTCGAACAGGGCGCGGGCGGCCAGTTCGGAGAGGCCCTTGTGGACCCCGGCCCGGACCTGGGCCGGCGGCACGTCGCGGAGGTTCCTCGGGAGCCCCTGGAGGTCGTAGCGGTCCTCCGGGAACGGCCAGCGGTGGGTGAGCGCGGCGTACAGCAGCGCGCCGATGGCCCGGGTGTCGGCCCGCTCGGCGTCCTGGGCGGTGCCGTCGACGGGCAGGCCGCGCAGGGCCGCGTCCACCGCGATGCCGTTGATCCGGTACTGGCCGCTGTCGGTGCGCAGGACGCAGCGCGGCGTGAGCCGCAGGTGCGCCTGGCCGCGCCGGTGGGCGGCGGCGACGGCATCGGTGACCTGGCGGACCATCTGGTAGGCCTCGTGCGGCTCCATCGGTCCGTCGGCGAGCAGCTTGGCGAGGTCGGAGGCGTGCGGCAGCCACTCGCGCACGACGTAGACCAGCTCGCCCTCCTGGACGGCGTCCAGGACCTGGACGAAGCGTGGGTCGTTGAGCAGGGCGGCCGACTTGGCGGCGGCCAGCACCTTGCGGGACCGCTGGTGGCCGGAGGCCATCAGGTGGACGCCGACGTCGCGGCGCAGCTTCTCGTCGACCGCGCGCCAGCTGCTGAAGGTCTCGGTCGAGGAGATGCACTCCTCCAGCCGGTACCGGTGGCCGATCATGTCGCCGCTGTGCCGCAGCGGGGCGGGCAGGGTCTGCGGCAGGGTGGCGGTGTCCCGGGGGTCGTGGGTGGGCTGCGGGTCCTGGGGCGGGCGCCCGGGGGGCCGGCGGGTGGTCGCCCCGGCGGCGGCCCGGCGGCGGGCCTCGGCGGCGCGTGCGGCTCCGGAGGCAAGCTCTGCGGCGATCTCGGAGGCCGACAGCGGGGCGGTGGTCTCCGAGGTCTCCTCGCTCCCTGCGGGGGAGCCGCTTCCGGCGGGGGTGACGCCCGGCGAACCGGCGTCGGAAGGCTCGGTGCCGGGGTTCTCGGTGCCGGAGGGCTCGGTGCCGGGGTTCTCGGTGCCGGAAGGCTCGGTGCCGGGGTTCTCGGTGCCGGAGGGCTCGGTGCCGGAGTGCTCGGTGTCCGGGGCGTCGGCCCCGGGGGAGTCGGTCTCCGGGGAGTCCCGTCCGTCGTCGTCGGCCGTGGTGGCCCGGGCCGTGCCTTCGGCGAGTTCGTCGATCGCCGCGGCCAGTGCGGCCTCGTCCGCCGCTCCGTCCGTCGTTGACGTGTCGACGACCGCCTTGGTGCCATCAGCCACCGTGGTCCTGCCTCCCCTTTGTCGCCCCGGGCCTGAGTGAGTCTTTGGTGCTCGCGGCCAGTGGCCCCGGTGCTCCAGGACAATTGTGCCCACTCTTCTCCACCGGGTACGACCGCTGAAAGGTCCGCGTGGTTGCGCGACGGTGGAGAGATGTGGTGCAGATCCGGCGTCGGGCCGCTCTGCCGGCCCCGGGATGACCCGGGGCCGGCAG